>NZ_JARRSA010000009.1 GCF_029624655.1 Roseicyclus salinarum | reverse complement strand
CCCCCCCCCCGCCGGACGCCGCGTCAGACCAGTTCCGTCACCACCTTCGCCCCGCGCTCGAGCGTGCGGTGAACGGGGCATTTGTCGGCGATTTCCAGAAGGCGCCCGCGCTGCTCCTCGTCGAGGTCGCCCTCCAGCCGGATCGTCCGCCGGAAGGTATCGAGCGGCCGCTGCCCGTTGCCCGCGTCCTGCGCGTGGACCCTGTCGTGGCGCACGTCCACCGACACATGGCCGAGCCGCCAGCCCTTGCGGCGCGCATACATGCGGACCGTCATCGAGGTGCAGGCCCCGAGGCCCGCTGCGAGGAACTGGTAGGGCGTGAGGCCCCGGTCGGTGCCGCCGTAGCTTTCGGGCTCGTCGGCCAGAACGTGGTGCCGGGGTCCCGCCATGACGTCCTGAAGGAAGCCGTCGGGATCGGCCTCGGTCACGCGGGTCACGCCCTCGGGCGCGCCGGGCGGCGGGGCGGGAGGCCTGAGGTCGAGGTAACGCTGCGCCCAGGAGGCGATGATCGCGGCGGCGTATTCGGCATCCTCGCCGCTGCTCACGAGGTGATCTGCGTCGTCGAGTGTCACGAAGCTCTTGGGGTGCTTCGCGGCGGTGAAGATCTGCGTGGCGTTGTCGATGCCCACGACGGCGTCGCGCGGCGCGTGCAGCACCAGAAGCGCGCGGTCCATGTGCCGGATGTCGTCCGCAAGCGCCGCGCCCTCGACGTCCTCGACGAACTCGCGCCCGATCCGCACGCGCCGTCCGCCGAGGTCCACCTCGCCCGTGCCGTCGCGGCGGATCGCCTCGAGCGCGTCGCCGAAGTTGTGGGTGACGTGTCCGGGATCGAAGGGCGCGCCGATGGTGACGACGGCGCGGGCCGATGGCACGTCGCGCGCGGCCTTCAGGATCGCCGCACCGCCCAGCGAATGGCCGATCAGGAGGCTCGGGGCCATCTCTCGGCCGGCCAGCGCCTCGGCCGCGCAGAGCAGGTCGCCGACGTTGGAGGTGAACGATGTGTTACGGAACTCCCCGCCCGAATGGCCGAGGCCGGTGAAGTCGAACCGCAGGACGGCGATCCCCTCGGCGGTCAGGCGCGCGGCGATGCGGCGGGCGGCGGCGATGTCCTTGCCGCAGGTGAAGCAGTGCGCGAAGAGCGCGGTCGCAAGGTGCGGCCCCTCTGGCAGGTCAAGCCGCGCTGCAAGGTCGTGGCCGCCATGGCCGGGGAAGGTGAAGCGCTCGGTCGGCATCGGGGCAGTCTCCGCTCTTTGGATATGGAGCATGGAGGTCCGCTGCCGTCCGGACAACCCGTGCGGGCCCGCCGTCACGGGGACGTGTCGGCGCGGGCGCGCGGCGTGAGCCCCGGAACCGGACAGCGCCCCCCTGGCAGCGCGGTCGCCGGGGAGGGTGGCCGCGTGCGCAATCGCGGCGGATCTCCCGACCGTCCGAATGGCGCAGGGCGGGGCCATGGATCCCTCCCGAGCCCGTGCGGCCGGGCCGTCGCGTTCCATCGCGTCCGGGCCGGGCGCGGGTGGCGCATGATCCCGTCGGCCCGTGGACCGGTGGTTTCCTCCCTCATGGGTGACGTGCGGCCCGGCGGCCGCGCCACGCCGCGCCACCCTGTGATGGCTGGCCCGATGCCTAGAGTGCCATGGTCGCGCACCCCTCGACGCGGCCGGAACGATCTTGCGCGCCGGGGTGCGATGGGTTTCAGTCGGACGCGGTCCTCCGCCGGAGGCGCGCGCCGCATCCAGAAACCTCCGCTGGAGGCTGTCCGGGGGGCGCTTCACGATGCGGAATGTCCAGGGGGAAACAGGTCGCACATGAAGGATCCCGTGTTCCACTCCGTCCTGCCCTCGGCCCCCTGGATGGTGCCCGCACAGCGCCGGCTGCCGGGCGTTCAACCGCTCGACATGGCCGAGTGGCTGCTGGTGGACGAGGCCTATGCCGGGCAGATGGCGCTGCGCGACAGGTTGGTGTCCGGGCGGCGGGACGACGTTCTGGCCGACACGCCCGGCTCGGAGGCGGCGCAGGGCGAGGTGCTTGAGACTGTGCTCGACCACCTGCCGCAGGGCTTCCGGCGCGACGGCGCCCGCGTCACCCGGCCCGACGGCGTCTCGGTCGACCTCTACGGGGACACGCCGCTCGCCGTGGCGGGGCGGCTGGTGCAGGACGACCTCTGCGTGCTGGAGCGGCCCGAGGACGGGGCCGAGCATCTTCTGTCGGCGGCGATCCTGTGCTTTCCGGCAAGCTGGACGCTGGCCGAGAAGATCGGCCGGCCGCTGACCTCGATCCATGTGCCGGTCGCCTCCTACACCGACGATCTCGGGATGCGGGTGCAGCGCATGTTCGACATGATCCGCCCCGGTCGCCCGCTCTGGCGGCAGAACGCGTTGCTCTATGCCGACCCCGCGCTGTTCCAGCCGCGCCCCGAGGCCGAGCCGCGCGTCGAGCCCGCGACGCGGCCCGACTACCTGCGCTCCGAGCGGCAGTGCCTTCTGCGGCTTCCGCGGACGGGGGCGATCCTGTTCTCGATCCACACCTACGTCCTGCCCTTCGCGGCCCTGACCGGGGCGCAGGCGGCGGCGCTCGAGGATCATCCGGTCGACTACGCGGGGCGGGGCCTGTGAGCGGGGTCGAGGCCCAGTACGAGGCCTATCCGTACCCCGAGCGCGATCCGGAAGACGAGACGAAGCGCCTGATCACCGGCTCGCCCTCGCACCCGCTCGAGATCGACCATTTCCTCCATGCCGGGCGCCGCGACTGGACCCGGCCCTTCCGTGCGCTGGTCGCGGGCGGGGGGACGGGCGACGCGCTGATCCAGCTTGCGCAGGTCATGGCGAGCGCCGGGCGCGAGGCCGAGATCGTCTACCTCGACCTGTCGAAGGCGTCGCGGCGCATCGCCGAGGCGCGGGCGCGGGCGCGCGGGCTCGACAACATCGCGTTCCATACCGGATCGCTACTGGACGCGGCCGGGCATGGGCGGTTCGACTACATCGACTGCTGCGGCGTCCTGCACCATCTGTCCGACCCGCAGGCGGGGTTCGACGCGCTCGCCGCCGCGCTCGCGCCGGGCGGCGGCATCGGCCTGATGGTCTATGCGCCGCATGGCCGGTCGGGCGTCTATCCGCTGCAATCGGCCTTCGGGCGGCTGCTGAAGGGCCCGCCCGAGGACCGCCTGAAGCGCGCGAGGGCGATCTTCGGCCGGCTGCCGGAGGGCCATCCCTTCCGCCGCAACCCTCATCTCGGCGATCACGAGACCGGCGACGCGGGCTTCTACGACCTGCTTCTGCACAGCCAGGACACGCCCTTCACGATCACCGCGCTGGCCGAGGCGCTGGAGCGCGCGGGGCTCGTCATGACGGGAACCCCGAACGCGCATCTCTACGATCCCGCGCCCATCGTGGGCGACGCGGCCGATCTCGACGCCCTGTCCGGCCTCGAGCGGATGGCGCTTGCCGAGGAGTTGTGCGGCGCGATCCGGCTCCATGTGGTCTACGCGGCGCGGGCGGGCGAGGCGGAGGCGCGCGTGGCGCGGCCCGCGCCGGGCATGGTGCCCCACATCCGCGGTGTGCAGGCGCGAGCGCTGGCGCAGGCGGTGGCGAAGTCGGGCCGCATCCCGGTCACGTCGGCGGCGGGCAGAAGCTTCATCGAGGCGCCGAAGGCGCTTGCCCCGATCATCGCGCGGATCAACGGGCGCCGCACGCTCGACGAGATCGCAAGGGCGAGCGGAACCGACTGGTTCGCGCTCGCGCCCCGCTGGACGCCGCTATCGGAGCGGCTGTCTTCCTTCGGGCTTCTGAACTACTCGGGCCTCTACCGGCGCTAGGCGCGCCTCAGGCGCCGAACACCCGCGCGAAGATCGTGTCGACATGCTTGGTGTGATAGCCGAGGTCGAACTTCTCCTCGATCTGGGCGGGGCTGAGGGCGGCGGTCACCTCGGGGTCGGCCAGAAGCTCCTCGCGGAAATCCTTGCCTTCCTCCCAGACCTTCATCGCGTTGCGCTGCACGAGGCGGTAGGCGTCCTCGCGGCTGACGCCCGCTTGCGTCAGGGCCAGAAGCACGCGCTGCGAATGAACGAGGCCGCGGAACTTCTCCATGTTGGCGATCATCGCGTCGGGATAGATCACCAGCTTCTCGATCACGCCGGCCAGCCGGTTGAGCGCGAAGTCCAGCGTCACCGTCGCGTCGGGGCCGATCATGCGCTCGACCGAGGAATGGCTGATGTCGCGCTCGTGCCAGAGCGCAACGTTCTCCATCGCCGGGATCACCGACATGCGCACGAGCCGCGCCAGGCCGGTCAGGTTCTCGGTCAGCACCGGGTTGCGCTTGTGGGGCATCGCGCTGGAGCCCTTCTGGCCCTTCGAGAAGAACTCCTCGGCCTCCAGCACCTCGGTGCGCTGCATGTGCCGGATCTCGATCGAGACGTTCTCGATCGACGAGGCGATGACGCCGAGCGTGGCGAAGAACATGGCGTGGCGGTCGCGCGGGATCACCTGCGTCGAGATCGGTTCGGGCGTCAGGCCAAGCTTCTCGCAGACATGCGCCTCGACCGCCGGGTCGATGTTCGCGAAGGTGCCGACCGCGCCCGAGATGGCGCCGGTCGCGACCTCCTCGCGGGCGCGCACGAGGCGCTCCCGGTTGCGGTCCATCTCTGCGTAGAAGCGCGCGAAGGTCAGGCCCATCGTCACGGGTTCGGCGTGGATACCGTGCGAGCGCCCGATGCGGACGGTCATCTTGTGCTCCATCGCGCGGGCCTTCAGCGCGGCGAGAAGCCGGTCCATGTCGGCCAGGAGGATGTCGGCGGCGCGCACCAGCTGGATGTTGAACGTCGTGTCGAGCACGTCCGACGAGGTCATGCCCTGGTGGACGAAGCGCGCCTCGTCGGCGCCCACGATCTCGGCGAGGTGCGTGAGGAACGCGATCACGTCGTGCTTCGTGACGGCCTCGATCTCGTCGATGCGGGCGACATCGAACTCGACGTCCCTGGCGCGCCAGACGGCTTCGGCGTTGGCCTTCGGGATCACGCCGAGCGCGGCCTGCGCGTCGCAGGCATGGGCCTCGATCTCGAACCAGATGCGGAACTTGGTGGCAGGCTCCCAGATGGCGGTCATCTCGGGGCGGGAATAGCGGGGGATCATGGGCGGCCCTTGTCTTCGCGTCCTGTTTCGCGCTCTCATAAGGAGCGGCGAGGGGAGGGACAAGGTGAGCCATCCACGCAAATGGACGCGGGCGCTGGTGCGGGCCGCCTGCGTCGCCTCCGCAATCCTCGCGCCCGCGCCCGCGATGGCCGACTGGCGCGGGCTATACGGCCCCGAGATCGTCGCGGCGTTGACGGCCTACGACGTGGCCTATGACGACCTCGCATGGGAACGGCACGAGGCGAACGGGATGCTTCTGGTCCGCAGCCTGGAGGGGCCGTCTGGACGCACCAGCGTGGGTGAGTGGATGGTGCGCGGCGACGCGCGTTGTCTGCGCTGGAACGGGGCGGGCGGCTGGGAATGCTACGCCGTGCAGACTGACGGCGGCGACGGCATCCGCTTCACCGACGCATACGGCAACGTCAGCGAGGGGCGGCTGGTGACACGGGATCCGGACGGAGGCGGGCCGCGGTGATCACGCTGGAGCGGTTGCGGGGGGCCTGGCGGCTGGAGCGGGGGATCGAGGATTTCCGCGCCGGCCTGACCGGGCGGCTGGAGGGCACGTGCAGCTGGACGCCGGACGCCGCGGGCCTCGTGCAGGAGGAGACCGGGCGCCTGACCTATGGCGGCGGCCCGCCGATGATGGCGCAGCGCCGCTATCTCTGGCGGGCGGACGGCGCGGCGATCGACGTCCTGTTCGAGGACGGAAGGCCGTTCCACCGCATCGAACCCGGCCGGTCTTCGGACACGCACCACTGCGACCCCGACACTTATACCGTCACCTATCTTTTCGACGGCCCGGCTTTTTCGACCCTCTGGCGCGTCACCGGCCCGCGCAAGGATCTGCTGATCCGAAGCCGCTATTCGCCGCTCTGATCGCCGCCCGCGCCGAGACGGTCGGCCTTCCGGCGCACCAGCACCGCGCGCAGGTCGTGCATCGCCAGAAGCAGGCGGTCCGTGACTTCCTCCAGCTCGGCGTCCGTGGCCCGCGCCTGCGCCCAGTGCGCGGTGTGGTTGAGGTGGTCGATGGTCCGGTGGATGTCGTCGAGCTCGCGCGCCGCCATCAGGACGCGCCGCTCGTCCATCCATGCCTCGATCGCCTGCCGCTCGGCCTCGGTCAGCACATGCGTCCCGTGGGCCCGGATGTTGCCGTTCCTCAGGTTCGCGGCCGCGATTTCCGTCATCTCGATGCGGTTGTGGCGGTTCTCGGCGGACATGCGGAACACCGCCGCGCCGTTGTCGCGGATCCGGAAGTAATAGTCGGGCAGGTCGGTCATCGGGGCAGGACAGCCATGAATGGATCGCGCCGCGCGACGTTAGGCAGGGCCGGGGCCGCTGTCAAAGCCGGGGGCGTCACGGCGCGCGGGCGACGACGAAGCGCGAGGGCGGGCGGACGGGATGGTCCGCGCGTTCGAGGATGGTGAAGCCCGCCGCCGTGATGTCGGCCTCGAGGCGCGCGGGGCGCAGGAAGCGCAGGGGCGGGGCCTTGCCGAACAGCCGCAGGACCGCCACGACCGGCCACAGGACCCGCCACGCGCCCCCGACGCACGGCGTCTTGGTGATCAGGAGGCCGCCGGGCGCGAGCGCCGCCCTCGCCTCGGCCAGCGCGGCGGCGCGGTCGGGCAAGAGGTGCAGGAGGTTGAAGGCGAGGATCGCGTCGAACGGCCCCGGCGGCAGTGATCCGTCGCCCGGACGGGCGGCATGGAAGGCGAGGCCCGGAATGGGGTCCGCCTGCAGCCGTTCGCGCGCGATCGCGATCATCTCGCCCGCGTCGTCGGTGGCCTCGTAGGCGGCGACGTGCGGCGCGAGCCGCAGCGCGGTGGAGCCGGTGCCGCAGCCCAGTTCCAGAACGCGCGCGCCGGGATCGAGATGCGCGCGCACCCGTTCCAGCGTCCGCTCCCACGCCTCGGGCCGGCGCATCGGCATGGCGGCGTAGCGGCGCGCGACACCGTTCCAGAAGGCGGCTTGCGGGGTTTCGCCGGGCATCGGGGACCTCGGTTGCGGGGGCGCGTCGCGCATGGGCGGCCTTAGTGTGCCGTCTCCCCGGCCGCGAGGAACCGGTCGATCTCGTCGAGGCAGGCGGACCAGACCGGGTCGCTGGGCACGAGGACGTGGTTCTGCGAGTCCAGGAAGTGGATCTCGGCGTTGCGGACGCTGCGCGCGATCAGCCTCGACTGTTCGGGCGACTGGACCTGGTCGCCCGTGAAGTGCATCACGAGCGTCGGGCATTCGACATTCCCGAGGTGGTGGCGCACGTCGATGTCGCCGATCGTCAGCCGCAGTTCGGCGGCGACGTCGGCGGTCGCCGACAGGGCCTGCATCCGCATCAGGCTTTCGAGTTCCGGCGCGGTCGCGCTCGGCATGAAGACGGTCGCCAGCGCGCGCATGAAGGCCGAGCCGTCGACGCCCCAGCCGGTGCGGATCATGCCGACGATGGTATCCGTCTTCTCCCTTTCGCCCCGCGCGTTGGACCCCTGCACGAGACCGTTCAGCAAGACGAGCCGGCTGACCCGTTCGGGCCGGCGCGCGGCGAGGACGATGGCGGCGGGGACGCTCTGGCTCGTGGCGTAGATCGGGAACGTGTCCAGCCCGGCGGCGTCTGCGACAGCCTCCATGTCGTCGGCCAGCTCTTCGACCGTTGCGCCGTTCATCTGCCGGTCCGACAGCCCGGTGCCACGCGGGTCGTAGCGCACGAGGCGCCGCCCGTCCGACAGCCGGTCGAGCAGGGGACGCCAGACCGGGCTGGACCAGTCGTGCTCGAGATGTCCCAGCCAGTGCCCGCCGCGCAGCACGGGCGGCCCCTCTCCGCAGTCGGCCCACGCGATCCCGGTCCCGTCGCGCGAGGTCGTGTAGCGGATCACCTGCGTCCTGGGGCGGTCGTGCGCATGGGTCGCGCCCGGCGCCGCGGGGGCGTCGGCGATGCGCGTCACCGGAACCACCATCTGAACGCCCCGGCGCGGGATTGTGCGGATCACGCCCTGACGCTTGCCGTCGTCGCCGAGGGCCTTGCGCGCCATGCTGATCCGTGCGGCCATGGTCGCGTCGGACACGATGCGTCCGTGCCAGACGTCGGCGATCAGGTCGTCGTAGCCGACAAGGCGTCCGCCCGACTGCGCGAGGCAGGCGATCAGGTCGAAGACCTGCGGCTCCACGCGCACCTCCTCGCCCGCGTGACGCAGGAGATGGGCGTCGAGATCCAGTTCGCAGTCGGCAAAGACGAGGCGCATGGGCCGATACTGCGCGCAAGGCCTGTCCGTCTCAAGGCTTTCGAAGGGTTCCTTCAGGCATCCCAAGGAAACCGGAAGGTGGCCTTCAAGCGGCGCGGCGCGCGTCCGGTCAAGGTGGGTTCAGTCACCAAGGAGGACACCATGACCGATACACGCACCATCCGCCGCCGCCCCGACGGCTCGATCGACACCGCGTTCTACATGAACGCCGGACGCCGCCACCGCAGCGAGGCCGCGCACGGCATCGCGGGCCGCGCCGCGCGCAGGACCCGCAGCGCCTCGGCCCCCATCGCGGCGCTCCTGGCCTTCATCCCGTTTCTCGACGGTCGCGGCTGACGGGGCAGGGGACAGTCGGCGCCGGGACGATGCCCGCCACCGGCGCCGTCGTCCCGTTCCGCGCGCGCCGCCCTAGCTCAGCGACGCGCAGAAGTCCTGGATGCGCCCGCAGGCTTCCTTGAGGTTCTCGTCCGACGTCGCATAGCTGATCCGGAAACACGGGCTGAGCCCGAAAGCCCCCCCGAAGACCACGGCCACGCCCTTCTCCTCGAGCAGGGCCTTGGCGAAGGCCTCGTCGGTGTCGATCTTCGTGCCTGCCGGTGAGGACTTGCCGATCAGCCCCGCGACCGAGGGGTAGACGTAGAACGCGCCCTCGGGCACCGGGCATTCGACGCCGTCGATCTCGTTCAGCATCGACACCACGAGATCGCGGCGGCGGCGGAACGTCTCGTTGTTGGCCGCGATGTAGTCCTGCGGGCCGTTCAGCGCCTCGACTGCCGCCCATTGCGAGACGGAGCACGGGTTCGACGTGGACTGCGACTGGATCTTGCGCATCGCCTTGATCAGCTCCTCGGGGCCGGCCGCGTAGCCGATGCGCCAGCCCGTCATCGCGTAGGCCTTCGAGACGCCGTTCACGGTGAGCGTCCGGTCGTAGAGGCCCGGCTCCACCTGCGCGGGCGTCACGAACTCGAAGTCGTCGTAGACGAGGTGTTCGTACATGTCGTCGGACATCACCCAGACGTGGGGATGGCGCATGAGGACGTCCGTCAGCCCCTTCAGCTCCTCCGCCGAGTAGCCCGCGCCGGTGGGGTTGGAGGGCGAGTTGAAGATGAACCACTTGGTCTTCGGCGTGATCGCGGCCTCCAGCTGCTCGGGGGTGAGCTTGTAGGCGGTCTGGGCCTGCGCCTCGGCGATCACGGGCATGCCGCCGGCCAGCAGCACCATGTCGGGATAGCTGACCCAGTAGGGCGCGGGGATCACCACCTCGTCGCCAGGGTTCAGCGTGGCCATCAGCGCGTTGTAGAGCACCTGCTTGCCGCCGGTGCCGACCGTCACCTGCGCCGGCGTGTAGTCGAGGGCGTTGTCGCGCTTGAACTTGGCGCAGATCGCCTGCTTCAGCTCGACGATGCCGTCCACGGCGGTGTATTTCGTCTTGCCCGCCGCGATTGCCGCGATGGCGGCGTCCTTGATGTTCTGGGGCGTGTCGAAGTCGGGTTCCCCCGCGCCGAGGCCGATCACGTCCTGGCCCTTCGCCTTCAGTTCTGCCGCGAGGTTCGAGACGGCGATGGTGGGAGAGGGCTTCACGCGGGACAGCGTGTCGGAAAGGAAGGGCATCGGGTCGCTCCGGGTCTGGCCCCGCGCAGGGTTTCGGGGGACATGTTTACATGGCGTGGACCCATGCTTAGGGTGCGCCCGCGCCACGATCAAGCAGGCTTGCCCCGAGGAGGCGACATGTCCCACACACCCGATGCCGACAGCCCCGAAACCGGCCCCTTCGCCATCGAGACGGAGGAGCGGGAGCCCTCCGACGGCGGCATGGACGGACTCGATTCGCACGCCGAGGGCGCCGGCTGGTACGCGCCCGAGGCCGCGACCTTCGGCGACCGGATGACCGGCGCGCGCGAGGCTGCGGGCCTCAGCCAGTCCGAGCTGGCCCGGCGCCTCGGCGTGAAGGTCAAGACTATCCGCGCCTGGGAGAACGACCGTTCTGAGCCGCGCGCCAACCGCCTGCAGATGCTGGCGGGCATGATGGGCGTGTCGATCATGTGGCTGCTGAACGGCGAGGGCGACGGCCTCGAGGGGCCCTCCGTGCGTCAGGAGCTGCCTGAGGATCTCGCGCAGATCCTGACCGACATGCGCGCGCTCAAGGTGGATCAGGCGCGGCTTGCGGAACGGGCGGCCCGGCTCGAGAAGCGGCTGCGCCTCGCACTGTCGGCACAGAGGTTCTGAGGGGATCATGGAAGAGACGAGGGAAATTCGCGTCAAGCGCCTGCGGATGCGGGCCTGGCACCGGGGGATCAAGGAGATGGACCTGATCCTCGGCGGCTGGTCCGACGCGCATCTCGCGGAGGCTGACGACGCCACGCTCGACGCCTTCGAGGCGGTGCTCGCCGAGGCCGACCAGGACCTCTATTCCTGGGTGTCGGGCCAAGCCGATCCGCCCCCGTCGATCGCGCCGATGCTGGCCCGGATCGCCGAGGATTTCAGAACGGCGCGTCTTTAACGGAATTTTTCCCTTTTGGCCGCAGTCTCCGCCGCAGAGCAGCGTTTCGGAGACCATCATGAGTATGCACGCGCCCCTTGCGACCTCGGCCAAGGCAGGATTCCTGGCCGGGTACATGGAGTCCCTCTCGCTGGTGGAGCGCCTGCATCGACTGCTCCTCGACGTCATAAAGGACGAATTCGAGCGTATCGGCGTTCTCGACATCAACGCGGTGCAGGCGCTTTTGCTGTTCAACATCGGCGACAACGAGGTCACGGCGGGCGAGTTGAAGACGCGCGGCTATTACCAGGGCTCGAACGTCAGCTACAATCTCAAGAAACTGGTCGAGATGGGCTACATGCACCATCAGCGATGCGAGATCGACCGGCGCTCGGTGCGCGTGCGGCTGACCGACAAGGGCCGCCACATCCGCGATACCGTCAACGCCCTGTTCGAACGCCAGGCCGAGGGCCTGCAACGGCAGGGCGTGCTGGAGACGGACGGCCTCGACCGGGTCAACCACTCGCTCAAGCGCGTCGAGCGCTACTGGTCTGACCAGATCCGCTACATCTACTGACGCGATCCTTCGGAGGCGATCCATCACCGAAGGCCGAAGCGCACCGAAGGCCTGCCGCCTCCCGAAACGCCCTCCCGCCCGGCAAGCGCCCCCGGCCCGCCGTCAGTCCTTGCGGATCGGGACGCCGTAAAGCTCCAGCCTGTGGCCCTTGAGCCTGTAGCCCAGCTTGCGCGCGATGCGTTCCTGAAGTTCCTCGATCTCTGGATCAACGAACTCGATCACCTCGCCCGAATTCATGTCGATCAGGTGGTCGTGGTGGTCTCGCTCGGCATCCTCGTAACGCGCGCGGCCGTCGCCGAACTCCAGCCGGTCGATGATGCCCGATTCCTCGAACAACTTGACCGTCCGGTAGACCGTCGCGATCGAGATGCGGGGATCGCGGGCGGTGGACCGCGTGTAGAGCTCCTCGACGTCGGGATGGTCGCTCGACGATTCCAGCACCTGGGCGATCACCCGGCGCTGTTCGGTCATGCGCAATCCCTTGGCCTCGCAGCGCGCCTCGATCGTGTCGTTCATCCGCTCTCGTCCTCCGGATGCCGGTCTTCGCCGTCGAGGATTACGGGAAAGCGCGCGGCGAGGAAAGGCCGCGCGGGCGCGCCGCAGCCTTCGTGGCGCGCTTGACACCGCGTCCTGCCGCCGCCACTGCGAGGCCCTCAGGACATCAGCCGGAGACGACATGCCCCGCAAGCCCCGGATCGACGCCTTCGGCGCCGCCTCCCTCACCGGGTTCGCCCTGCTGCTCGCGTTCAACCAGGTCGTGATCAAGGTCACGAACGAGGGGCTGCAGCCGGTCTTCTTCGCCGCACTCCGCTCGCTTGGCGGCGCGCTCCTGATCTACGGGTGGATCCGCTGGCGGGGGCTTTCGCTGACGCTGCCGCGCGCCACGCTGCCAGCGGGCCTCCTGATCGGCGCGGTCTTCGCCTTCGAGTTCGTCTGCCTGTTCATCGCCCTCGACCTCACCACGGTCACGCGGACCTCCGTCATCTTCTACACGATGCCGATCTGGCTTGCGCTCGCGGCGCACGTCCTGATCCCCGCCGAGCGGCTGACGCGGGCGAAATCGGCGGGCCTCGCGCTGGCGTTCGGGGGCGTGGTGGTGGCGCTCGCCTCCCGTGGGGACGACGGGCAGGCCTCGCTCCTCGGCGACCTCTTCGCGCTCGGGGGCGCGCTTGGCTGGGCGGGGATCGCGCTGATCGTGCGCGTCACCAAGCTGAAGGAGGTGCGCCCCGAGGTGCAGCTTCTGTGGCAGCTTGCCGTGTCCGCGCCCATCCTGTTCGTCGCGGCCGCGTTCTTCGGGCCCGCCCTGCGCGATCCCTCGGCGACCCACTGGGCCGGCCTCGGCTTCCAGATCGTGGCCATCGTTTCGGCGGGGTTCCTGTTCTGGTTCTGGCTCCTGACGATCTACCCGGCCTCGTCGGTCGCCTCCTTTGCTTTCCTCGCGCCGGTCTTCGGCGTCGGCCTCGGCTGGCTCATGCTGGGCGAGCCGGTGGGCCCCGACCTCGTCGTGGCGCTGGTGCTGGTCTGCGCGGGGCTGATCCTCGTTAACCGGCCGTCCCCGCGCGCCGCGGACGGCTAGGTTCCGCAGAAGGTCTGGGTCACGCGCTCCTCCGCGCGCGGCGGCGCCGCGAGATCGAGGTCGCCGGGCGCTGGATCGAAGGGGCGCGACAGCGCCTCGCCGAGACGGCGGAAGGGCGCCAGATCGCCTGCGACCGCCGCTGAAATCGCCTCTTCCACGCGGTGGTTGCGCGGGATCAGGGCCGGGTTCGCGGCCTGCATCGCGGCGATGCGGTCGGCCTCGGGGCGCCCCTCTGCCGCCAGCCGCGCGCGCCAGTCGGCAAGCCAGGGGGCGAGCGCGCCGGGATCGGAGAACTCCGCCGATGCGGCCTCGGGCGTCGCGCCCGAAAGCGCGCGGAAGGTATTCGTGAAATCGGCCGCGTTCGCGGCCATCCGCTCGAGCAGGTCGAAGGCGAGCGCCGCGTCGCCCTCGCGCCGCTCGGCCAGGCCCAGCTTCGCGCCGAGGACGGCGTGCCACTCGGCGTCGAACCGGTCGGAGAAGCCGTTGACCGCCTCCGTGAAGGCCTCGATCGCGGCGTCGCCGTCTGGCATCAGGGGCAGCAGCGCAGTGGCCAGCTGCGCGATGTTCCAGACCGCCACCTGCGGCTGGTTGGCGTAGGCATAGCGCCCGAACTGGTCGATGGAGGAGAACACCCGGTCGGGGTGGTATTCGTCCATGAACGCGCAGGGGCCGTAGTCGATGGTCTCGCCGGAGATCGCCATGTTGTCGGTGTTCATCACGCCGTGGATGAAGCCCACGCCCATCCACTTCGCCACGAGTGCCGCCTGCGCGCCGATCACCGCGTCGAGCAGTCCCGCGGGGCCTTCCGCGTCGGGGTAGTGGCGCGCAATGGCGTGTTCGCACAGCGCCCTCAGCGCGTCCACGTCACGGCGCGCGGCGAAAAACTGGAAGGTACCGACGCGGATGTGGGAGGACGCCACACGCGCGAACACCGCGCCCGGCATCCGGCCCTCGCGCAGGACGACCTCGCCCGTCGTCGCCGCGGCAAGCGCGCGCGTCGTGGGGATGCCGAGCGCCGCCATCGCCTCGGAGACGACGTATTCGCGGATCACCGGGCCCAGCCAGGCGCGGCCGTCGCCCATGCGCGAATAGGGCGTGCGTCCCGCGCCCTTCAGCTGGATGTCGAAGCGCGCGCCGTCGGGCGCGACGACCTCGCCCAGCAGAATGGCGCGCCCGTCTCCGAGCTGCGGCGACCAGCCGCCGAACTGGTGGCCCGCATAGACCTGTGCGAGCGGCTCGGCCCCGTCCGGAAGGCGGTTGCCGGCGAAGATCGCGGCCGTCTCCGCCTCGTCCTGCGGCAGCGTCAGCCCGAGACGTTCGGCGAGGTCGCGGTTCACCGCCACGAGTGCGGGCGAGGCCACCGGCACCGGCGCCTGCCGCGTGTAGAAGCGGTCGGGAAGGCGCGCGTAGCTGTTGTCGAAGGGGAAATGCGCGGTCATTGGGTGCGCTCCGGTCTGCGTCTGGGGCTGTTCCCTCCGAGGTAGGCGAAGGGGGGCGCATTTGGAAGGCGCGTTTGATCCCGCGCGCGTCCGCCTTAGGTCTTTAGCCTCGTTTTCGCAGCTTCAAGGAGGGATACGCCCCGATGCCCGCAACAGACCGCGTCGCCATGACCCTGCGCGACAGACCCGAATTCGCCTCGAAACCCAAGCCGCTGACCTTCGCGCCCGATGCCACCGTGAAGGAGGCCGTCGCCGCCATGACCGCCCGGCGCTTCGGCTCGGTCATCGTGACCGACGAGGACAGCCGCGTGCTCGGCGTCGTGACCGAGCGTGACATAATGAGCCGCCTGGTCCACGAGGATCGCGACGCGGCCACCACCAGGTTGTCGGAGATCATGACCGCCGATCCGCGCGTCGCCCGCGAGACGGACGACCTTCTGGACTGGCTCCGCATCATGTCGAACGAGCGGTTCCGCAGGCTGCCCGTCGTCGACGAAGAGAACAGGATCAAGGCGGTCTTCACGCAAGGTGATTTCGTCAGCTTCACCTGGCCCGACCTGATCTACCAGGCGGGGCAGATGGCCAAGGCCACGATCTTCCAGCAGTGGCACCTTTGGCTGGTCGGCGGCGGGATCGCGCTCTATTCGATCCTGATGATCATCGTCCTGGCCGTCGTCACCTAGGGGCGCAGGGCCACGCCCCGGCGCCCCTCTGCTAGAGCCGCGCGAGCCTGCCGGCGAGAAGGTCGTAGAAGCCCGCGTCGTCGAGATCGCCCATGAAGGTGGCGTTGGGCTGCCTGTCGGTGACGCCCCACCAGTCCGCGACGGTCATCCCGCGCGTCAGCTCCGAGGCGCATTCGATCTCGACGTTGACGTGCCGCCCCGTGAACAGGGAGGGCCGGATCAGGTAGGCGATCACGCAGGGATCGTGGAGCGGCGCCCCCTCCGAGCCGTATTTCGCCATGTCGAAGCGCTCGAAGAAGTCGGTCCATTCCGCGACGGCGCGCCCGACCTCGGTGCCGAGCGCCCGAAACGCCTCGATGCGGGGGCGCGTCGTCAGGGCCTTGTGGCTCACGTCGAGCGGCATCACGGTGATCGGCACGCCCGAGCGGAACACGATGTCGGCGGCCTCGGGGTCCACGTAGATGTTGAACTCGGCCGCGGGCGTGATGTTGCCCACCTCGAAATAGGCGCCGCCCATCAGGACGATCTCCTGCACCCGCCCCACGATGTCGGGCGCGCGCCGGAAGGCCGTGGCGATGTTGGTGAGCGGCCCGATCGGGCAGAGCGTCACGGTGCCCGAGGGCTCGCGGCGCAGCGTCTCGACGATGAAATCGACGGCGTGGGCCTCCTGGAGCGGCATCTTCGGATCGGGCAGGTCGGTGCCGTCGAGCCCGGTCTTGCCGTGGACGTGCTCGGCCGTCACGAGTTTGCGCGTCATGGGGGCCGCGCATCCCGCGAAGACCGGGACGTCGCTGCGCCCGGCGAGTTCGCAGATCTTGCGCGCGTTCTTCTGGGTCAGTTCCAGCGGCACGTTGCCCGCGACCGCGGTGATGCCGAGGACGTCGATCTCCTCGGGACTGGCCAGGGCCAGCAGGATCGCGACCGCGTCGTCCTGCCCCGGATCGGTGTCGATGATGATCTTCCGCGCCATGCCCCCGCCGTTTCCACTCGTGTCGACCCCGTCGCCCATGTCCCTGTCCCCTGTTGTCGGCACGGCGAAACTGGACCGGGCGCGCGGCGACCGCAAGCGGTGCTGCGACCTGACCCAAATCAAGGTGGCGCGCGCGATGCGCCCTAGGGTAGGCGGGATCAGTCCATGCCCGAAAGCGACGGAACGTCATGACCATCTTCACGGCCACGCCCTACGCCGATCTCACGCCGGGGATGGAGGCCTCGACCCGGCGGCTCGTGCGCGCGGACGATCTCTACGTCTTCGCCCATGCAAGCGGCAACGTGAACCCGATGCACCTGCCGAAATACGACGGCGATGGCGACGGCGTGCCCGAGGCGGTAGCGCCGTCCGCCTGGGTCGCGGCCCTGATCTCGGGCGTGCTCGGCAACCAGCTTCCGGGGCCAGGGACGCTCTACCTGTCGCAGGACGTCCGCTTCGTCGGCCGCGCCCATGCCGGCGACACGCTGACCGTGACCGTCCGCGTCGAGGAGAAGGGGCCGGATGGCGAGGTGCGGCTCTCCACCCGCGTGGACGGCCCCAAGGGCGCGATCTGCACGGGCGAGGCGCGGGTGAGGGCGCCGGACCACGCGCTCAGCTTCGACGTCGAGGGGATGCCGGGCCTGACCGTGCAGAGCCACGCCAATTTCGACCGCCTGCTCGACCGGGCCGAGCCGCTGCCGGCCATGCCCACCGTCGTCGTCTGCCCCGAAAGCCCCGATGCGCTGATGGGGGCGCTGCTCGGCCGCGACCACACGTTGATCGATCCCGTCTTCGTGGGCGCGCGTGCCCGGATCGAGGCCGCCGCCCAGGAAGCCGGGGCCGACATCTCGGGCATCGAGATCGTGGACATTCCCGACCACCGCGCCGCCGCCTTGCGCGCCGTCGCGCTGGTCCACGAAGGGCGCGCGAGCGCGGTGATGAAGGGCCATCTGCACACCGACCAGCTTCTGCACGCGATCCTGAAGAAGGAGGGCGGGCTCAGGACGAACCGCCGCCTCAGCCATGTCTTCGTCATGGACGTGCCGGGCCTCGACCATCTGCTGTTCGTGACCGATGCGGCGATCAACATCGCCCCGGACCTCGAGACCAAGGTCTCCATCGTGCAGAACGCGATCGACCTCGCGCTGTCGCTCGGGATCGCCCAACCCAAGGTCGGCATCCTGTCGGCGGTCGAGACCGTGACGTCCTCGATCCCCTCCACGCTCGATGCCGCGATCCTCTCGAAGATGGCCGACCGGGGCCAGATCACGGGCGGCCTCGTGGACGGGCCGCTGGCGATGGACAACGCCGTCGATCTCGGCGCGGCGCGCACCAAGGGCCTGACGGGCCTCGTGGCCGGGCGCGCCGAGATCCTCGTGGCCCCGAACCTCGAGGCCGGCAACATGATCGCGAAGGAACTGACCTTCCTCGCCCATGCCGCCGCGGCGGGCGTGGTGATGGGCGCGCAGGTGCCCGTGATCCTGACCTCGCGCGCCGACGACGACCGCGCGCGGCTGGCCTCCTGCGCGGTCGCGGCGCTCTATGCGAACGCCCGCGGCGTCCTGCGGGGCCTCGCGCCTTGAGCGGCCTCGTCCTGACGCTGAACGCGGGCTCCTCCTCGATCAAGTTCGGCCTCTACGCGCCGGGACCCGAGCCCGAGGAACGCTTGCGCGGCCAGGTCGACCGCCTCGGGCCCGAGGCGCGGCTCGTCGTGACGACCGGGACGGGAGGGGCGGGCGGTGCGCGCGCCGTCGACGCCACCGACCATGCCGGCGGCCTGCGCGCCATCCTCGACGCGCTCGCCCCGCATCTCGGCCCGCAGCCGGTCGCCGGCGTCGGCCATCGCGTCGTCCACGGCGGTCCCGACATCGCCACCCCGCGCGAACTGACGCCCGCCCTGATCGAGGCGCTCGAAGCGCTGTCGTCGCTGGCGCCCCTGCACCAGCCGCACAACATCGCGGGCATCCGGGCGGCCGTCGCGGCCTTCCCCGGCGCGCGGCAGGTCGCCTGCTTCGACACCGCGTTCCACCGCGGCCACCCGTGGGTCAACGACACCTTCGCCCTCCCGCGCCGCTTCTACGATGCCGGCGTGCGGCGCTACGGCTTCCACGGGCTCAGCTACGACTTCATCACCGGCCGGCTCGAACGGGACTTCGGCCCCCTCGCGCGGGGCCGGGTCATCGTGGCGCATCTCGGCAATGGCGCCTCGCTCTGTGCGATCCGCGAAGGGCGCTCGGTCGGCTCCACCATGGGCTTTTCCGCGCTCGACGGAATGCCGATGGGCACCCGCTGCGGCCAGCTCGATCCCGGCGTGATCCTGCACATGATGGGCGAGGGCATGGACGCGGAGGCGATCACCACGCTTCTCTACCGCGAAAGCGGCCTGAAGGGCCTCTCCGGCCTGTCCCACGACATGCGCACCCTCTTGGCGTCCGACACGAAGAACGCCTCGGAAGCCGTTGATTATTATGTCTTCCGTCTGACCCGTGAGATCGGCGCCATGGCCGCCATTCTCGGCGGCGTCGATGCGCTCGTCTTCACCGGCGGCATCGGCGAGAACAGCCCCGAGATCCGCGCCCGCGCCCTCGCCAGGCTCGGCTTCCTGGGGCTCGCCGTCGACGCGGACGCCAACGCCGCGAACGCGATCGAGATCCACGCGGGCCCGGTCCCCGTTCTCGTGATCCCCACCGACGAGGAGCGCGTGATCGCACGCGCAACCGCGGCCGCGCTGGCCTGACCCCCGCGGGCTTCATCCTTGCCGAAAAACTCCGGGGGGAGGCCGCAGGCCGGGGGGCAGCGCCCCCCTTTCGCTTGTCATCACGCCGTCACGGAGGTCTGCTTCACCGCGCGGGAAGAAACGAAAGGCGTCCGATGTCCAAGTCCCTCACCGAAGAGCCGCGCATCCATGACGGCGCGCGCATCACCGACAGCACGCTTGGCCGGTATACCGAGGTGGGGGAGGGGTCGGTCCTCCTGAATTCCGAGCTTGGCGACTATTCCTACACGACGCGCTTCTGCGACATCGCGAATGCGAGCGTGGGCAAGTTCTCCAACATCGCGTCCTTCGCAAGGATCGGGCCCACCGATCACCCGCTCGACCGCGCGAGCCTGCATCACTTCATGTACCGCTCTGCCGACTATTGGCCCGACGCCGGGAACGACGCGGCCTTCTTCGCCCATCGCGCCAGCCGCAGGACCCATGTCGGCCACGACACCTGGATCGGGCACGGCGCGATCGTGAAACCCGGGCTCACCGTGGGCCACGGGGCCGTCGTCGCCGCGGGCGCGGTGGTGACGAAGGATGTCGCGCCCTACACGATCGTGGCGGGGTGCCCGGCGCGTCCGTTGCGCCCGCGCCAGCCCCCCGCGCTGGCCGAGCGCCTGATCGCGCTGGCCTGGTGGGACTGGGACCACGCAGGCATCCGCGCCGCGCTGGACGATTTCCGCGAACTCCCCGTCGAGGCTTTCCTCGAGAAGCACGAGGGGCGCTAGGGCAGGCTTGACCTTCGCGGCCCCTCTTGTCATGGCGGGGTCATGCGTATCGCCATTCTCGTTCTCGCCGTCCTCGCCGTCGCCGTCCTCGGCGCGGCGGTCTTGTTTCGTCTCGCCCCGATGCCGCCCGAGCGCTGGCACGCCGATCCCGCGACGGCCACGCCGCCGGGCACGCCGAACTACGCGCTTCGCGCGGGCGACAGCGCGGCGCGCATCGACAGCCCGCCCACGACCGTGGCCGCCCGCCTCGCCGCCGTGGCCGAGGCCGACGGCGCCACGCTGATCGCAGGCGATCTTGCACAGGGCCATGCCACCTATGTCGCGCGGACGCGGCTCATGGGCTTTCCCGACGCCGTCTCGATACGGCTTTCCCCTGAGGGCGAGGGCACGCGCGTCGAGATCTTCTCGCGCTCGCGTTTCGGCCAGTCGGACCTCGGCGTGAACGCGGCGCGGGTCGCGCGATGGATCGACGCCGCGACGCCCTGAGCGCCGCCGCCCCTTGACCGCGCGCGCCCGCGCCTGCACATCCGCGCCATGCTTCCCCGCGACCGCCTTCGCCAGATCACCGAACGCTTCGAGTATCTCGAGGCGCAGCTGAACGCGGGCGCGGCGCCCGACGCCATCGCGGCGATTGCGCGCGAGTATTCCGAGCTGAAGCCCGTCGTCACGCGCATCTCCGACTACGACGCCCTCCGCGACGAGCTTGCGGGCGCCGAGGCGCTGGCCTCCGACCCCGAGATGCGCGACCTCGCCGACGAGGAGATCGCGCGCCTGAAGCCTGCCATAAGGGATGCCGAGCAGGCGCTGCGCCTCTCGCTTCTGCCGAGGGACGAGGCCGACGCCCGCCCCGCGATGCTCGAGATCCGCCCCGGCACCGGCGGGGAGGAGGCGGCGCTGTTCGCGGGCGACCTGCTGCGGATGTATACCCGCTACGCCGAAGCGAAGGGCTGGACGGTCGAGATCGTGGATCTGCAGGAGACCGAGCTGGGCGGCATCCGGGAGGTCACGGCGCGCATCGCGGGCGAGGGCGTCTTCGCGCGGCTGAAGTTCGAAAGCGGCGTCCACCGGGTCCAGCGCGTCCCCGAGACGGAATCCGGCGGGCGCATCCACACCTCGGCGGCCACCGTGGCCGTCCTGCCCGAGGCCGAGGCGGTGGATATCGACATTCCCGCGGCCGACATCCGCATCGACACGATGCGCGCCTCCGGGGCGGGCGGGCAGCACGTCAACACGACCGACAGCGCGGTCCGCATCACGCACCTGCCCACGGGCATCGTCGTGACCTCGTCGGAGAAGTCGCAGCACCGCAACCGCGAGATCGCGATGGCCGTCCTGCGCGCGCGCCTGTTCGACCTCGAGCGCCGCCGCGCCGAGGCCGAGCGCGCCGCCGACCGCAAGTCTCAGGTCGGCACCGGCGACCGGTCCGAGCGCATCCGGACCTACAACTTTCCGCAGGGCCGCCTGACCGACCACCGCATAAACCTGACGCTCTATCGCCTGCCCGAGGTCATGCAGGGCGATCTGGACGAGATCATCGACGCGCTCACCGAGGACGCGCAGGCGCGGATGCTGGCCGACATGGAAGCGTGAGGGGTGGCCGACCGATGCCGCGCGCCACATCCCCGCCATTGAACGTCGCCACAGACGCATGGCTGCGCGCGGCGGTCGCGCGCCTCGGGCCACTGATCGGCGCCGATGAGGCGCGGCGCGACGCGCGGCTTCTGCTGCGAGCGGCGACGGGCTGGAGTGCCGCGCGCCTCGCCGCGGCGGGACCGGATCCTTTGCCCGAAGCGGCGCTGGCCGCCGCCGACGCGATGCTCGAGCGGCGCGCCGCGCGCGAGCCAACGGCCCAGATCCTCGGGTACTGGGCCTTTCATGGCCGCGAATTCGTCGTGTCCTCCGCCGTCCTGACGCCGCGCCCCGATACCGAGTCGCTGGTCGAGGCGGCGCTTTGCGACCCCTTCGAGAGGCTGCTCGATCTCGGCACGGGCTCGGGCGCGCTTGCCGTCACGCTTCTGGCCGAGCGCGCGGGCGCGACGGGCCTCGCCACCGACATCTCGGCAGACGCGCTGGACGTGGCCCGCGAGAACGCCGCGCGCCACGGCGTCTCGGACCGCCTTTCGTTCGCGCGGGGCGACTGGTGGGGGGGCGTGCCCGAAGGCGCGCGCTTCGATCTGATCGTCTCCAATCCGCCCTACGTGACCGAAGCGGAGTACGCGGCGCTCGCGCCCGAGATCACCCGCTTCGAGCCGCCGGGCGCCCTCAGCCCGGGCGGCGACGGGCTTGGGGCCTACCACGCGATCCTTGCGGGCGCGCCCGCCCATCTGGAGCCCGGCGGCCGTCTCGCGGTCGAGATCGGCCGGGACCAGGGCGCGGCGGTATCGGCGCTGTTTCGGGCCGCGGGGCTTGAAGACGTCCGCATCCGTCCCGACCTTACGGGGAGGCAGCGCGTGGTCCTGGGCCGCCGCTGCGGGGCTTGATAGCGCTACCACGGGCCTTTGGCGCGCAACTTGCGGTAAAATCCGCGGTTTTTTACGATTTCGCCTTGTTTCGGCCCGCAGCCCGTGTTTATTCAGACTGGCGCGGGATGGATGGCAACACGCCTCCCTGCGCCGATTTCGTCAGATACCACGGGCCATTCGATACCACCGGCTCGGCGTGTTCGCGGTCTCGGGGCCCAAAGGCGCCACCCTCGCAACACCCAGGACAACTGGATCAATAGTAAACACATGAGATCATCTAAGAACCGCTCGCGGTCCAAGGGGAACCGCAACCGTTCGGTGGGCAATATCGTCAACCGGGTGTTCGATTCCTCCGGCCCCGAGGGCAAGGTGCGCGGAACCCCGCAGCAGATCATCGACAAGTACAACCAGCTTGCCCGCGATGCGCAGCTTGGAAACGACCGCGTCGCGGCCGAGAATTTCCAGCAGCACGCAGAGCACTACCTGCGGATGCTCGCCGAAGCGCAGCGTGAGCAGGACGCCCGCCGCGACCAGCAGGGCGGCCAGCAAGGCGGCGGCCAGCAGCAGGGCGGCGGCCAGCAGGGCGAAGGTCAGCAGGGCGAGCAGCAGGGCGCATCGCACGATGGCGGCCGGCAGCAGCGCGACAGGGGCGACAGGGGCGACCGTGGTGAGCGTGGCGACCGTGGCGACAAGTCCGACCGGGGCGATCGGGGCGGCGAGGGCAAGGACGGCCGATCCTTCGACGCGGTGATCGACACCGCCGATCAGGGCGACGGCGACAGCACGCTGGTCGAGACGCCCGAAAGCGCGCCGAAACCCAAGCGCAGCCGCACGCGCCGTCCCAGGAAGGCTGACGCCGAGGGCGGCGAGGGCCCGGATTCGGGCGGCACCGACGGTGATGGCTCGTCCCGCGAAGCGGCGGAATGACGTCCCTCGACTGCCGGCGGCCCGAGACGGCGCGGCAAGCCTGACGTGAAAGCCTGACGCAATGGCGTGGCCCCGACCGGGGGCCATTCCCGCCCCGGTTCCCGATTTCAAGTTAAACGAGGGTCACTCGAAGGTTCGCGCAAGCGCGCAGAACGCCTCGAGCGATACCTCCTCGGCCCGTTCCGTCGGCGCGATCCCGACCGATACAAGTCTGTCCTCGATATCGGGGGCCAGCCCGCGCAGCGCGGCGCGCAGCATCTTGCGCCGCTGGTTGAAGGCGGTGGCGACCACGCGCGACAGGATCGCGGCGTCCGCGGGATAGCGCGGTTCGGGCAGGGCCTCGATCTGCACCACGGCCGAGCGGACCTTGGGCGGCGGGCTGAACGCCTCGGGCGGCAGCGTCATGGCGATGCGCGCATCGGCACGCCACTGGGCGAGAATGGCGAGCCGCCCGTAAGCCTTGGACCCAGGCACGGCGACGATCCGCTCGGCCACTTCGCGCTGGAACATCAGCGTAAGGCTGCTCCAGGCGGGGGGCCATGCGGCGGGCGTGAGCCAGCGCACCAGAAGCTCGGTTCCCACGTTGTAGGGCAGGTTCGCCACGACCTTGATCGGCGGCGCGAGATGCGCGGCCCAGTCGAGCTCCAGCGCGTCGCCGTGGATCACCTCCAGCCGGCCGGGACAGGCCTCGGCGATCTCGGCCAGCGCGGGCAGGCATCGGGCGTCCTTCTCCACGGCCACGACGCGGCGCGCGCCCTCCGCCAGAAGCCCACGTGTCAGGCCGCCTGGTCCGGGCCCCACCTCGAGCACGTCGGCATGGGCGAGGTCGCCCGCGATCCGCGCGATCTTCGCGGTGAGGTTGAGGTCGAGGATGAAGTTCTGCCCCAGCGCCTTGCGCGCCGACAGGCCGTGCGCGGCGATGACCTGCCGCAACGGGGGAAGGGTATCGATGGCGCTCATCGGGCGGGGCGCTGCGGGGGGCGCCTCATGCACGGACCCCGGAGGCGCGCGTCGCGGCCATGCGCTCGGCCAGCAACAGCGCCTCGATCAGGCTTGAGGGGTTGGCCCGGCCGGTTCCGGCGATGTCGAAGGCCGTGCCGTGGTCGGGCGAGGTGCGCACGAAGGGCAGGCCAAGGGTCACGTTCACGCCCTCGTCGAAGGCCAGCGTCTTGATCGGGATCAGCGCCTGATCGTGATACATCGTCACCGCCGCGTCGAAGCGCGACCGCGCGGCCTTGTGGAACATCGTGTCGGCCGAATGCGGGCCGGTGACGGCCAGGCCCTCGGCCCGCAGCGCCTCGATCACGGGGGCGATGGTCTCGATCTCCTCACGGCCGATCGCGCCGCCCTCTCCGGCATGGGGGTTCAGTCCCGCGACGGCGATCCGGGGGCTTTTGATGCCGAAGTCGCGCCGCAGGCCGGCGTCGGTGATGCGGATCGTGTCCGACAGAAGCGCCCGGTCGATCGCGCCGGGCACGTCTGCGAGGGGAATGTGGATCGTGGCGGGCACCACCTTCAGGTCCGGTCCCGCCAGCATCATCACCACACGCTCCACGCCCGCGAGATGGGCGAGGTATTCGGTATGGCCGGGATAGGCGAAGCCCGCGCCGTCGATCAGCGCCTTCTTGTGGATCGGACCGGTGGTCAGGGCCGAGGCCTCGCCGCTCATCACCAGGTGCACGCCGCGCGCGATGGCCGAGATGACGGCTTGCGCGTTCTCGGGCGCGGGTCGTCCCGGCGTCGCGGGGGCGGAAAACGGATGCGCGAGGACCGGAAGCCCGGACGCCAGCGCGCGCCCCGTCTCTGCGGGGGCGGAGATGGTGCGGACGGGCACGCCGAGACCCGCGAAATGGTCGGGGTCGCCGATGACGAAGAAGGGCACGCGGCCGGCGAGGCGCGACCACGCCATGGCCGCCAGTTCCGGGCCGATGCCGGCCGGCTCGCCCACGGTCAGGGCGACGGGTGCCGGACCGTGCGACATGGCTCAGCCGTCCGAATAGGTGATGATCGCGTCCGCCCGAAGCTCTTCGAGGAAGCTCGAGGCATAGGCCTGCATCCGCTGCTGGAACAGCTGTTCGCGCACCTGGTCGCGCGCACCCTCGGGCGCGGCGGTGGTGCGTTCGCAGAGCATCGTCACCAGCAGCACGTCGCCGCGCACGACATCGAAGGACATCTCGTTGGCGTCGAGCCGCGTGAGGGCCGCGGCCACGTCTTGCGGTATCTGCGAGGGGGAAGCCTGCTGCCGTTCGAGGCCTGCGGGCCGCACGCCATAGAGGTCGTCGCAGGTGTCCACGCTGTCGCGCAGCGCCTGCGCGCGCGCCAGCGCATTCCCGCTGCGGCCGCCCGCGATCGGGATCGTGGCATAATCGATCGCCGATATGTCGGGCGCGCCGCCCGTGCGGTTGATCGAAAGCGCGCGGTCGATCTCGTCGTTGCTGACGGCGGCGGCCTGCGCAAAGCGCGCGCGCACCACGTTGCGCCAGTTCACCCCCGCTTCGAGGAAGTCGCGCACGGTCTCGGGCGCGACGCCCGCCTGGCCGAGCGCGCCGATGAACTGCTGTGGCGACATGTTGGCCCGGCCTGCGAATTCCGCGACGGCGGCCTCGATCTCGTCGGGCCCGGCCGTGACGCCGAGGCGCTCGGCCGCCTGGTTCTGCAGGCGCTCGTTGACCAGCGTCTCGCGCGCCCGCGAAACCACCTCGGCGGGCGCGTTGAGCAAAGACAGGAACTGCCTCCGCTGCTGGATCTCGTAATTCGTCACGATGTCGTCGTTCACCTGCACGGCGACGGCGAAGGGGCTCTGGGCCGCGGCGGGCAGGGGCGTCAGCACGCCAAGCGCCACGGCGAGGCAAAGCGCCGGGATCAGGGTCGGGAAGCGGGGCAGGCGGTTCGTCATGGGCACCTTATCTTCGTCTCTCTGGCGGGGCGCAAGCGCCGCGCCGTCTGGTGTTGCGGCCGCGAGGCCGCGGCGCGCGCGCCGTCAGTTGCGGCATGTGCGCGCCCGGCTGCGTCCCTCGCGGCCCGCGCCGAAGCCGTTGAGGCCGATCGTGACCCCGAACTCGGTCGTCGCCTCCAGCGTCGGCGCGCTGGTGTAGCGGCGCGTCACCGTGAAGTCGACGTCGACGCATTCGGTCTCGTATCCGAGGTTCAGGCCGGCGCGCGTCGGCTCGGTCTCGGCGAAGTCGTAACGCCAGCTGACGCCCGCCGTCCAGTCGGTGTCGAAGCGGTAGCCGGCGCCAACTGTCCATTCGCCGGTATCCTCGGGCCGCCCCTCGAACGGGTCGGCCTCGAGCCAGGTGTAGGTCGACCTCACGTTGTAGTCGGGCGCGCTCCAGTTGAACGCGAACTCGTTGGAGGTGAAATCGAAGTCCTCGTCGAACAGCGCGCGGTTGACCACGCGGAAGCCGTCCCCGAACGTCAGGTGCGCCGCGACAAGCCAGTCCGAGGTGCGCCCGTCGAGGCCCGAGCCGGGCGTGAAGCCCACCGCCTCGTCGGCGCGCAGGATCACCCCGGCGGTCACGCCCGCCGACCATCCGCCGGGCGCGATGCGCGTGTAGCCGATGCCGAGCGCGGCACGCCGCCCCTCCTCGCGGAGGTCCGCGCCGGGGAAACGGTCCAGAGCGAAGAGGTTGGCCTCGTCGAACTCGACGATGGCGCTTTCCTCGACGGGGACGTCGCCGCCCTGCGTCTCGGACCATGCCACCTGCACCACGGGCTCCAGAAGGTGCGAGACGCCTCCCGCGCCCGCACGGTGGAGCGGGTAGCGCAGCTCGAGGGCGCCGTAGGGCGTCAGGCGCGCTTCCGTGTCGTTCAGGTCGGGATCGGCGTTCTGGCGGCTGGCATAGAGGTCCCCCGCCAGCGCCGTCTCGACCGTCAGCACGAAGCCTCCGGGCAGGACCTCGGTGCGGCGCCAGTCCAGCACCGCGGTCAGCCGCGCCGTGTCGGTCGCCTGCGGCCGGTCGTCGTCGGTCCGCGGCGTCCCGCGCGTGTCCGTGCCGGGAACGTCCGAGGGCCGCAGGTAGCCAAGCGCGTCGAGCCGCAATTCGGCGATGCCGCCGATGCGGTCCGGCTCGAAGCGGTGCACGTAACGGCCGTCCGCGACCCGCGTGGGCAGCGTGTCGTTGTCGTCGCCGTCCCGGAGCGAGACGTAGTTCGTCAGCCCGAAGTCGAAATGCGTGTCGGCCTCGGTGCGCCCGATGCGGATGTCGCTTTGCAGCAGGTCGGGATCGGGAAAACCGTAGGTCGTGAGATAGCCCTCGTCGGTCACGCCCTCGATGCGGAATGTCAGGTCGAGGTCGCGGGGCAGCCGGAACGAGCCGTTGGCGAAGAGATGGCCGCGGATGTCGTCGTCGGTCAGCTCGTCCGCCGTGAGCGAGCCCTCGGCCTCGATCCTCCCGTTGCGGAAGAGCTGCCGGTACCGAAGCTCGACCGTCTGGCTGTCGCCGAGGCCGATCCACGGCGTCAGTGTCAGGTCCGCGTGATCGCCGAGCGCGATGAAGTAGGGGACCTTGATCTGAGTGCCCGTCGTGTCCGTGGCGCGGATCGAGGGCGAAAGAAAGCCCGTCGCGCGTTCCAGCGTGGGGTCGGGCAGGCGCATTTGCGGCAGCCAGATCACCGGCACGCCGAGAACGCGGAACTGGGCGCTTTCGAAATAGAGCTGCTGGGCCTCTTCGTCGTGGATGATGCGGCGCGCGCGGATCTCCCAGAGCGGGATCGGGTTGTCCTCGCAGACCTCGCAGGACGAGGCCACGGCCTGATAGGCCTGCGAATAGCGGCCCTCGACCCGGTCGATGCGCGTCGCCGCGATCTGCAGCTGCCGGTCGAGCACGAGGCGCGCGGATTGCAGCACCCCGTCGCGCAGGTCGGCCGACAGGTCCGCGAAATCGGCGACGATGATGGCGTTGCCGGACGGATCGATCAGCGTGAGCGGCCCCTCGACCGAGATGCGGTCTCCGGCGCCGGTATAGGTGATCGACTGCGCCCGCAGCCGCGCGCCCTCGTAGAACACCTCCACGCCGCCGCGCGCGGTGATCGTCTCGCTGCCCTGCTCGAAGCTGATGTCGTCGGCGATGAGGGTGGCGGGCACGCCTTGCGCATAGCCGACGGGGGCGGGGGCGGCCCAGGCCATCCCCGCGATCAGCGCCGCGGCGGAGACCCGCCGCGCGCCTGTCATTTTTCCCGTGCGTCTAGCCATCTTCCATATGCAGCAACATCCCCATGGCGAGCAGGATCGCCGATACCGGCGGAGCCCACGCGACGAGGGATGCGGGCAACTGCCCGCTCTCTCCCAGAACTTCCGCGAAATCGCGAATGAAATACACCCCGAATCCGAGAAGAATCGCGGCGAGGACCATGATTCCGGTCTTGCCGAAGCGCGTGTGCCGCATCGTGAAGCCCGCGCCGATCAGGACCATCGCCGAAAGCATCAGCGGATTCGAAAGCTGCATCTGCAGCCAGATGCGATGCTGGACGGCGGCGAATCCGGCCGCGTTCAGCTGCGCGATGAAGCCGGGCAGCTCGTAGATCGGCACCGTGTAGGGGCGGCCGAAGCTGTCGCGGATCTGCTCGGCCGTCAGCGTGGAGGGCAGAACGAGCCGGTCCTGAAGGCTCGCTGCGGCCTCGGCGTTGGGCGCGCCCGCGAGGGGCCATGACTTGACCCCCTCGAGGTTCCACGCCCCATCCACGAGGCGCGCCTCCTCGGCGCTGATCCGCCGTGTGACGATGCCCTCGGCGTCGAAGGTGAAGAAGGTGGCGTCGAACAGGTGCGTGCCGTCGGAATTGGTGCCCTGCGCATTGATCACCGTCTGCTCGGTCAGCGTGCCCTGCCTGAGCCACAGGCCCTCGGAACTTACCGAGACGGCGCGCTCCTCGGCGCCCTGGTAGCGCGCGACGGTCAGCTGGTATTCGCGCGAGGTGGCCGCCACGATCGGGTTCAGGATCAGAAGCGCGAGGACCCCGATCCCGAAGGCGACCACGACCGGCGAGAGCGCGGTGCGCAGCGCCGAGCGGCCCGCCGCGCGCACGACGACAAGCTCGGAACTGCGTGCGAGACCGAGGAACAGGACCACGGTGGCCAGCATCACGAACAGCGGCAGCCAGGCGTAAAGCGCCCTCGGCAGGTTCAGGAGCGACAGCTCCACCACCGCGCCAAGGCCCTGTTCGCCGCCGATCCGGCGCATCTGCTCGGCGATGTCGATGGGCATCAGGATGCCGACGAACACCGCCGTCACGATGAGGATGGCGCGCAGGAAGCGGCGGGCGAGGTAGAGGTGCAGGATCATGCCGCGGCCTCCGTGTCGGAGGGCGATGCGCGCCTCAGCCATCCCGCCAGCACCTTGCGGCGCGTGCCCGCGAAGGTCAGGATCGCCAGCGTGAGAAGCGCCGCCGCCGCAGGCTGGGCATAGGCGAGATACCACAGGTCCGCGTCGTTGCGTCCCGCCGATTCCGAGGCGTTCCAGATCACCTGAAGCGGCACAACCAGCACCACCGCCAGCAGGATCTGCCGCCAGACCCCGAAGCGCGAGAAGTGCCCCAGCATCAGGCAGGCCGCGCCGATGAGCGGCGGAAAGACCGAGAAGAGCGCCCGCGCGATGCGCCCGTGCCCCTCGAACAGCATCCGCGCGAGCGGCAGGCGCATTTCCTGCGCCAGCTCGGCATCGGCGCGAATCAGAAGGCTCGTGGGCAGTTCGCGCACGTCGAAGGACCTCGCCCGCCCCTCCGCGATCAGCGCGGCGACGTCGTAGGTGAAATCAGAGAAGGTCACGGTCGAAAGCCGGCCCGTCGCGCGGTCGAGCGACTGGGCCATGCCGTCGAACATCACGAGGCGCGGCCCCGCCTCGGAGCGCACGAGGAGCGCGGTGGTCGCGGTGTAGGTCGTCTCCACGCCCGGCTGCGAACGATCCTGCAGGAACATGTCCTCGAATTCGCCCAGCTCGGTGATTTCGCGGATGTAGACGGTCAGGCCGCGGGCGGGATGGATGAACTCTCCCGCGCGCAGCAGGCGTCCTGTCAGATCCTCCTGCACCTCGGCTTGCCGGTCGATGAACTGGCTGCGCGCGGAGGGTGCGAGGACGTTGCCCAGCACGCCGACAAGCGACGCCAGCAGAAGGCCGAACAGAAGCACGGGCCGCAGCAGGCGCCACGCCGAAAGGCCCGCCGTCTGCATCACCACGAGTTCGCTTTCCCCGATCATCCGGTTGAAGATGTAGAGCGTCGCCACGAAGGCCGAGATCGGCAGCACCAGAAGCATGATCTGCGGCAGGGCGAGGGCCGTGAACTCGAAGAAGACGCTCAGGTTCTGCCCGTCCGCGATCAGCGTGTCGAACAGGTCCACCGCCGCCTCGATCCAGTAGACCGAGACCAGCACGAGGCTGAAGAAGCCGAACAGGACGATCAGCTGGGTCAGTATGTAGCGGTCGAACCGTCCCACGCCTGTCTCCTGTCCGGCCGCCGTCCTCGGGCGGTGACGTTTCCCCTCGGGCGCATGGCGCCGCGTGCCTGCGCGCCCGCGCCCGAGGCATCCACATGATGCGGGTGCGGGCGGCGCGAACGACTGCATGTGGAGTTTAAAGCAAGCCGGCCGTCTGCAACAGGGCGATCTGGCCATTCCGCCGCCGGCACCCTAATGTCGCCGCCATACGGATACGCCAGACCGGCCCGCCACGACAGACCCGCATCAGCAGGACGCCCAGATGACTACGCCGATTTCCCTGACCTTCACCGAAACCGACATCGACGCCCTCAAGGACGTGGCCGGCAAGATCGCCGTCGTGGTCCCGCCCGAGGGCAAGCTCGATCCCGCCGCCCGCAGGCTGAACCGCCTGACGCGCGGCGCGCTCGCGCGGCTGACCGAGGCCGAGCGGTTCGAGAAGGCGAAGACGGGCGAGGTCATGAGCCTCGGCTTCCCGGCGGGCCTTCAGGCCGAGGAGATCCTCGTGTGCAAGCTGCCGCGCCGTCCCTCCGTGGACGAGGCGCGCAAGGCGGGTGCCGCGATCGCCAAGGCGCGCGGCAAGGGCGCGCTGACGGTCTGCGCGGGCGCGACCGCCCGGGTGGCCGAGATGGGGCTCGGCCTCGTGCTGCGCCTCTACGACTTCGCCGATCACAAGACGGGCGAGAAGACGCCGGCCGAGGCCGCGACCTTCATGGTGTCCAAGCCCGACGAGGCCCGGGCCGCCTGGGCGGACGTCGCACCCCTCGCCGATGGCGTCTTCCTGACCCGCGACCTCGTGAACGAGCCCTCGAACGTCCTGTCCACCATCGAGTTCGCCGAGCGGATGAAGGCGCTCGGAGATCTCGGCGTCGAGGTCGAGGTGCTCGAGGAGGACGAGCTGGAGCGGCTGGGGATGCGCACGCTTCTGGCCGTCGGCATGGGCTCCGAGACGCCTTCGAAGGTCGTCGTGATGCAGTGGAAGGGAGGCGCGGACGAGGCGCCGCTCGCGCTGATCGGCAAGGGCGTCGTGTTCGACACCGGCGGCATCAGCCTTAAGCCTGCCGCCGGCATGGAGGACATGACGATGGACATGGGCGGCGCGGGCACCGTCGCGGGGGTGATGAAGGCCCTCGCGGGGCGCAAGGCCAAGGCCAACGTCGTGGGCCTGATCGGCCTTGTCGAGAACATGCCGAGCGGCCGCGCGCAGCGTCCGGGCGACGTGGTGAAGTCCATGAAGGGCGACACGGTCGAGGTCATCAACACCGACGCCGAAGGCCGTCTCGTGCTGTGCGACGTCATGTGGTACGCGCAGGATCGCTTCAAGCCGTCGGGCATGATCGACCTCGCCACGCTCACCGGGGCCATCATCATCGGCCTTGGCCACGAGAACGCGGGCGTCTTCTCCAACGACGACGACTTCTGCGGCGCGTTTCTCAAGGCCGCGCAGACCGAGGGCGAGGGCGCGTGGCGGATGCCGATGGGCGAGGCCTACGACGAGAAGCTGAAAAGCCGGATCGCCGACATGAAGAACGTGGGCGGGCGCGACGCGGGCTCGATCACGGCGGCGCAGTTCCTCGGCCGCTTCGTGAAGGAAGGCACGCCCTGGATCCACCTCGACATCGCGGGCGTGGCGAGCGTGAAGTCCGACACCAGGCTTGCGCCGAAGGGGGCGACCGGCTGGGGCGTGCTGTCGCTCGACCGGCTGGTGCGCGACCGCTACGAGGGCTGACCGGCGCCATGGGCGAGGCGTATTTCTACCATCTGACCCGCCAGCCGCTCGAGGTGACGCTGCGGGTCCTGCTGGAGAAATCGCTGGAGCGGTCGTGGCGCGTGGCGGTCCGGGGGCGCACCGACGCGCTTCTGGACCGGCTCGACCAGCACCTGTGGCTCGGCGACGGTTTCCTGCCGCATGGCCGCGCGGGCGGCGCGCATGACGCCGAGCAGCCGGTCCTCCTGACGACGGGGCAGGCGGGGAACGCGCCCGATTGCCTCGTCTCGGTCGAGGGCGCGGACATCGGCGCGGACGAGGTGGCGACGCTTCAGCGCGCCATGATCCTGTTCGACGGCCACGATCCCGGCGCGGTCCAGGCCGCGCGCGAGCAGTGGAAGACGCTGACCTCGGCGGGGGTAGGTGCGAAATACTGGTCCGAGGAGTCGGGCCGCTGGACGATGGCGGCCCAGTCCGGCGGCGCCTAGCGCTCCAGCACCAGCCGCCCGCCCGAGATTTCCAGCCGCTCGAACCGCTGCAGGTAGCTCATGCCGAGAAGGCTGTCCTGCATGTCGGTGGCGTTCACAACGGCGCGGACGCCAGTCTCGACGGCGGGGCCCGCCTGCACCGTCTCCAGCCGGACGGGCGCGGTCTCGACCATGCCGTTCGCGGTCAGCGCGCGCCCCGAGAAGATCAGACGGTCGAGGGCGATGCCGGCCCGCGCCGCATCCTCGCGGCTCAGCACGATCTCGCTGGCGCCGGTATCCACCACGAAGCGCACCGGCACGCCGTTCACGCCGAGCGTGAGGTAGTAGTGCCCGTCTGGCGCGCGCGGCACCTCGATCCTGCCGCCGTCCAGCATCACCGACTGGCGCGGCGCGACGGTCTGGCGGATGTCGCTCCAGAGGCCCACGGCCACGATCGCGCCGATGAAGATGAAGCTCCAGACGGCGGCGTATTGCGCCAGCCGGCCAAGGTTGCGGCGGCTCGAGGCGAACAGCCAGCCGGCGATCGCCACGGCCAGGAGGACGAGGTAGACGAGGCTTCCGATCTGATCGCCGTTCAGCATGGATATGTCACCGGCCGTTTGCGCGGCCCGGGTCCCGTGGCCGCGTGTCGAGGAGCCGTATATAGGGGCGCGGCCGCCTCAGATCACCTGCAGATCGCGCATCCCGTCGATCACGAACTGCACCGACAGCGCCGCCAGAAGCATCCCCAGAAGCCGGGTGACCACGTTGATGCCCGTCGGCCCGAGCAGACGCTCGAGCGGGGCGGCCAGAAGGAACAGCGCGAAGACGGCCAGAAGCACGATCGCCATGACGCCATGGACCGCCAGCACATGCAGCGCGCCGCCGCCTTCCTGCCCGGTCAGAAGGATCATCGTCGCGATGGCACCCGGCCCGGCGATCAGCGGGATGGCGAGCGGAAAGACCGAGGGATCGGCGGGATGCGCGGTGTCGGCCTGACCCTGCCTGCGCTGCGCGCGCCGCTCGAACAGCATGTCGAGCGCGGTCAGGAACAGAAGCACGCCGCCCGCGATGCGGAAGGCGGGCATGGAAATGCCGAGGAAATTCAGCACCGCCTCGCCCGCGATCCCGAACAGCGTCAGGATGCCGAGCGCGACGAGGCAGGCGCGGATCGCCACCGCCCGGCGCTCCCGCGGGTCCATGCCCTGCGTCAGCGCGGCGAAAAGCGGCGCGAGGCCCACGGGGTCGATGATCACGAACAGCGCCACGAAGGCCGGTATGTAGATGGCGATCTCCATGGGGCCGGGCTGTGGCAGGTTCGGCCGCGTGCCGCAAGGGGCGAGGCGGGACAGGGCTTTGCGCGCGGGCTTCCGCGCGCTAGCCTTTCGGCGACCCGACACAAGGACGCGCAGGCCCATGCAGCTTCGCCACCTTCTTCCGGCCGCGGCTCTGGCGGCCATGCCCGCCCATGCGCAGGAGGCGGTCCTCGAGGTCTTCGTGCAGGACGGCAGCGCCTTCGACCTCATCCTCGTGCGCCATGCCGGTGGCTGCGATGCCGTCTCGGGGCGTCTGACGGTCGATTTCGGACCGTCGCAGGGGCGCGTGGTGATCGATACCGAATACGGCGGCGGCGGAACGCTTCATCCCGCCGAGGTCCGCGTGACAAGCGGTCCGGCCGAGGTCGCGCCGGTCCCGGACGGCGCGCGCGCGCTCGACATCGCCCTGATCGCGCTGGCGCCGGAGGGCGAGGTGGTCCTGACGCTCGACATCGACAGCGAGCGGGAGGCGGGCGGCCAACGCCGGATCGTCGCCACCGCGCACGACATCGAAGGCGCCGTCGTGCGCTTCGTGGCCCAGGGGCAGCAAGGACAGGACGGGCAGGCGGCGCAGGCTGTCTTCGGCGACGCGGGCGCGGCCATCCTGCTTGTGCCCTGCGTGCCGCCGGGTCTCGTCGCGCTGGAGGTGGCGGACCGGGCCGCGTCCTAGCGCGCCTCGGCTTCCTCCAGCCGTTCGGCCGCCGCGACCCAGAGCGCCTCGGCCCGCGAGAGGCCGTCCATGACTTCGGCGTATTTCCTCTGCCAGACGCCGAGGTCGCCCGCGCGCTCGGTCTCGTAGAGCTCGGGATCGGCGAGCTTCTTGGCAAGCTTCTCGCGCATGTCCTCGATCTTCTGCAGGCGCATCTCGGCCTGCCGCACCTCGGAGCGAAGTTCCTTCAGACGGTCCTTCGACACCGGCGCGGGCTTGGGCTTCGCCTTCTCCGGTTTCGCAGGCTTCTCGTCGCCCTTGAGCAGGAGGCGGCGATAGCTTTCGAGGTCGCCGTCATAGGGCGCAACCTCGCCGTCCTTGACCAGCCAGAGCCGGTCGGCGACGAGGCCGAGAAGGTGCATGTCGTGGCTGACGAGGACCACTGCGCCGGAATAGGCGGTCAGCGCCTCGACCAGCGCCTCGCGGCTTTCGATGTCGAGGTGGTTCGTCGGCTCGTCGAGGATCAGCAGGTGCGGCGCGTCGAGCGTGGCCAGAAGCAGCGACAGCCGCGCCTTCTGCCCGCCCGAAAGCTTGGCCACGACGGTCTCGGCCTGGTCCGCCCCGAGGCCGAAGCCCGCAAGGCGCGCGCGCAGCCTCGCCGGCGCCTCGTCAGGACGCTCGCGGCGGATGTGCTGAAGCGGCGTCTCGTCGATGTGCAGCTCGTCCACCTGGTGCTGCGCGAAGTAGCCGACCCGCAACTTGGAGGCGGTCGTGACGGTGCCGTCCAGAGGTTTAAGTTTGGACGCCAGAAGCTTGGAAAGCGTGGACTTTCCTTCGCCGTTCCGCCCCAGGAGCGCGATCCGGTCGTCCTGGTCGATGCGCAATGACAGGCGGTTCAGGACCGGCTTGCCGTCATAGCCCGCCGCCGCGCCCTCGAGGTTCACGATGGGCGGCGAAAGCTCTTCTGGTTCGGGAAAGCCGAAGACCGTGCGCGCGGCATCCTCGGGGGCGCGGATCGGCTCCATCTTTTCCAGCATCTTGACGCGCGACTGCGCCTGCCGAGCCTTGGAGGCCTTGGCCTTGAAGCGGTCCACGAAGCTTTGCAGGTGCGCGCGCTGCGCGTCCTGTTTCTTGGCGGCGGCGGCCTGCACCGCGCGCGTCTCGGCGCGGGCGCGGGCGAAGGCGTCGTAGCCGCCCGTGTAGAGCGTCAGCTTGCGCCCCTCGAGATGCAGGATGTGATCGACCGCGCGGTTCAGGAGGCCCCTGTCGTGGCTGATGATGAGCACCGTGTGCGGATAGCGCTGCAGGTAGCTTTCCAGCCACAGGGCGCCCTCGAGGTCGAGGTAGTTCGTCGGCTCGTCCAGCAGCAGGAGGTCGGGTTCGGCAAAGAGAACCCCGGCCAGCGCCACCCGCATCCGCCAGCCGCCCGAAAAGGCCGAGCACGGCATGCGCTGCTCGGCGTCGGTGAAGCCGAGGCCCTTGAGGATGGACGACGCCCGCGCCTCGGCGGACCACGCGTCGATGTCGGCGAGGCGGGTCTGGATCTCGGCGATGCGGGCGGGGTCGTCGCTTTGTTCGGCCATGAGCGACGCGCGCTCGGTGTCGGCCTCCAGCACGGTGTCCAGAAGCGAGACCTCCGAGCCCGGCACCTCCTGCGCGACGCCGCCGATGCGGGCGCGCGCGGGCAGGGTGATGGCGCCGCCGTCCAGCGTCAGTTCGCCCCGGATCAGCCGGAAGAGCGTGGTCTTTCCGGCGCCGTTGCGCCCGACGATGCCCACCTTGTGGCCGGCGGGAATCGTGGCGCTCGCGCTCTCAAGGAGGGGGCGGCCCGCGACGGCATATGAGATGTCCTCGATCCTGAGCATGGGCGCGGTTTGAAGGCCGCCGGGCAGAGTGTCAACGTGCCTCGCGCGCAGCGAGGCAACGGGCGGGTTTCCAATGCCGGACCCTCATGCTACCTGCGCGCCGAACTCTTTCCCGATGGAGCACCACATGGCCGTTCAACGCACCTTCTCGATCCTCAAGCCCGACGCCACCAAGCGCAACCTCACCGGCGCGATCAACGCCAAGATCGAGGCCGCCGGCCTGCGCATCGTCGCCCAGAAGCGCATCCACATGACCCGCGCCCAGGCCGAGCACTTCTACGGCGTGCACCGCGAGCGCCCGTTCTTCGGCGAACTGGTCGACTTCATGGTTTCCGAGCCGGTCGTCGTGCAGGTGCTGGAGGGCGAGGACGCGATCGCGACCTACCGCGACGTGATGGGCGCGACGGACCCCGCCGAGGCGGCCGAGGGCACCATCCGCAAGGACTTCGCGCTGTCCAAGGGCGAGAACTCGGTGCATGGCTCGGACGCGCCCGAGACCGCGGCCGAGGAGATCGCGTATTTCTTCGCCGGCATGGAAATCACCGGCTAAGCCTCGAGCGGCCTGCGGCCGGAGGCACGATCAGGGGGCGGGCGTTTGTCCGCCCCTTTTTCATGCCCGAGGCGCCCCCGGCGCTGCAGGTCCTGCCGCAGAAGGGCCACGTTCCGGCGGTTGGCCTTCCAACCCACGTCGAACAGGTCGCCTACGAGCGGGATCGCCCCGATCACCCAGTCGATGCCCGTATTGCCCGCCATCCGCGCAAGGACGCCCCTCGAAGCGCCCAGCTTGCGCGCCTCGTTCAGGATGTAGGCGGCGGGCAGCAGCGCCAGCGTGTCGCCGACGCCCGGTATCAGGCCCACTATCGAATCGTAGCCGATGCGGATCCCAGTGCCGGGCACGCGGAAGGCGGCGTCCAGTTGCCCGGCAAGACGCTCGAGCTTCTGCAGTTGGCGGTCCTCGGGGGTCATGATCTGACGCCCCTCGGCTCCCGCAGGATGATGTAGACGGCGTGCACGATGCCGGGCACGTAGCCCAGAAGCGTCAGCAGCACGTTGATCCAGAAGTGCTTGCCGAGCCCGACCTCGAGAAAGACGCCGAGGGGTGGCAGCACGATGGCGGCGACGATGCGCAGAATGTCCATTGCGGTCTCCTTCCTGTTGGAAGGCGAACCCGTTGCGGCGCCCGTGGGTTCCTGCCCGCATCCATGTGGGCGGGCAGGGCGCGCCTCCCGCGAGGGTCATCGCCGCCGCCCGGTCCCGATGTCGTCGAGGATGCGTTCGATCCCGGCAGGCCCCTCCGGTGAAGCGCTTGCCACCAGCGCGTCGAATCGCACGCGAAGCGCGGCCTTCTCGGCTCCGCGGCAATCGTTCCAGGGCCGCCCCTGCAGGCCCATGGCGAGGGCATAGTAGCCGATGAAGTGCGGCGGGTGGCCGCCCGCGACGAGGCGGGCATAGGCGCCGTCCGCGCCCATGTCGCGCAGGGCCGCGGCGCTCGTGATGCCGGCCTCGGCAAACGCGCGCTCCATCGCCGGACCGATGTTGCGGATCGTGCTTACCCTGTCGCCGGGATCCGGTCTGTCCGTCATCTGCGGGCCCTCCCCGCGGGTCAGGCTATCAGATGCTGGCCCAGTCGGTGAAGCGGACAGGCAGGGGGCGCGGTTTCGCGGGGGGGCCGCCCTGGGGGGGTGCTGGTTTGGGCTTCTTGTGCATCGGGATGCTCCGGCGCGTCGTGGACACCGGTGCAGTCAACACGTCCAAGTCGGCCTGATTGGCCCCGCCGCGGGGAAAGAATGTGTCTCGGGCGTGACCCGTGCGACGCATTTTCGGAAGGGCGCACCCTCAGGGCCGGGCCTTCAGCGCATCGTAATTCGCGCGGATCCGCTCCTGGATGTAGTCGCCCGCCTTGATCGCGGGATAGGCCTTGTCGGGGCCCTGAAGGACGAAATCCCTGTTGGCCTGCGCGAAGAAGGGGATCGAATAACGCGGCCCGAGATATTCGTCGGCGCGGGGCATCCGCACGCGATGCGGGTTGGACAGAAGCCTGTCGTCCGACCAGCGCATCAGCATGTCGCCGATGTTGCAGGTGATGATGCCGGTGCGCGGCTCCACGTCGGTCCACGCGCCGTCTTCGGCGGCGTGGCCGGGGCAGACCTGCAGGCCGCCCTGTCCGGTCTTCTGGTGCAGGAGCGTCAGGCAGTCGAAGTCGGTATGCGCGCCCGCGCGCCAGCCCTCGAAATCCTCGGGCCGCGCGTCCTGCATGGGCAGGTAGTGGATCAGCCGGAGCGTCGACTGGTAGTCGGGCGAGGCGGGATCGTGGGCGCGGGCGAAGAGGTCCTCGTCGAACCCCAGCTTCAGCGCGAAGCACGACAGCACCTTCATCGCGACTTCCCAGTTCGCGCGTTCGAAGGCCAGCATGGTCTCGCGGAATCCCGGGATGTCCGCCGGGTCGGGCCAGAGCCCTTCCATCCGCGGCCGCGTGATCTGGTAGCTTTCCTTCTGGTCGGGCGTGCCGGTGGAGGGGCGCACCTGCGACTTGAATTCCCAGCCGGCATTGGTTCCGGGGCGCAGGGGCAGGGCGGCCTTCCGATGCTCGGGCAGGGCGAAGAACGCCTCGGACAGCGCGAAGGCCTCCTCGATGCTGGCGATCGGGATGCCGTGGCCTGTCAGCTGGAAGAGGCCGAGCGTGGTCGCGGCCTGCCAGAGCGCGTCGGCGATCCGGGGCTTGCGGTCCTCGTAGTCCGACAGGTCGATCAGCGCGACCTCGTGCGCGCCTGCCGCGCCGATGCCGCCCATGCGGCGCTCGCGGGACAGCTCGTGGTGGGCGTCGGGATGATCGGGGTGGCGCATGGCCCTGCTCCTGTCCTGCCGGGCCGGACCCGGGGGAAGGGAGCAATGACCGGGGCGCGCGATGGGGCGCCCTGCCAGCTTCTACTCCGAAAAAGAACTGGCGACCCAGCCAGTTGGAAGAGAGACGAGGAGGTGGGTCGCCAGCAGTTTTCTCATGTCGTGCCCAGGGTCAGCAAGGAAGGGAGGAGACAGACCCCGGCGCATCGACAATTCCAGACTGGCCGTGTTCACCGGCGCATGAAAGCCCGTGCGGCCGTTCGCGGCGGCGTCTTCGGCAACTGCCGCATTCTTGTGCGCCCATTGGGGGGGATCGCGCGTTTTCCTGTGCGCTTTGGCGAGGATCTGCGTGCTCCGCGCGGCGCGTTCGCGCCCGAATCCCTCCCTTGTCGCGTCAGACCGTTCTTGGCCGTTTCCTTGGCGAACATGGCGCCGGCAGCCCCGACATTCAGGGTGGGTCCCGGTCGCGCAGCCCTCCGCGCGCGCGGGCCGTTGCGGGCGGTCAATGCCGCGCGCGCGCGGCAGGCCTACGATCTCACCTCCGATACCCCGGATGGAGGAAGAGATGACCGACAAGCAACTGCGGCTGGACATCATCGACGAGCTCGACTTCGAGCCGAGCATCGATGCGGCCGATATCGGCGTGGCCGTCGATCAGGGGGTGGTGACCCTGACGGGCCATGTCCGCAGCTACAGCGACAAGCTCACGGCGATGGACATCGTGGAGAACGTGGTCGGCGTGCGCGCCATCGCGGACGAGATCGAGGTGCGCCCCATCGGCGCCCACATCACGGCGGACGACGAGATCGCGAAGCGCATCGCCAACACGCTGCGCTGGCACACGTCGATCCCGGACGAGCGGATCCATGTCACCGTCTCCAAGGGGCGGGTGAGCCTGGAGGGCGACGTCGAGTGGCGCTACCAGGCGGATGCGGCGGAACGCGCCATCGCCAAGCTGACGGGCGTGACCGGCATCGACAACGATCTGAAGGTCAGGCCCGCCGTCTCGGCCGAGGACGTCGCCGACCGGATCCGCAAGGCGCTCATGCGCGATGCGGAACTCGACGCCTCGGGTATCCGCGTCGCCGTGCAGGACGGCATCGTCACGCTGAAGGGAAACGTCCGCTATCTCGGCGAGCGCAGAAGCGCGGAGCGCGCGGCATGGGCCGCGCCGGGCGTGACGAAGGTGGTGGACGACCTCGCGGTTCAGTGACCGGGTTCAGTGAAAGGGTTCAATGGCGGGTTCAGTGCCTGGGCCCGCCCGCGCCGGAGGGCGCGCCGGCATCGGCGGGCGCGTCCCCGCCGGGACTGGCCGCGTAGTGCCTCAGGCACTCGTCCTCGCGGCCGCGCACGACGCGCTTGCCGGCAAGGACGCCGCGCCGTTCGGTCACGACGGTGCAGCGTTCCTCCGGGCCGTCGGTGTCGTGGAAGTAGATCACGACCCAGTCCCCCGTCCGGTCCAGCTCGTGCGCTCGCGCGGTGTTCGAGAACAGGACCGTCAGGTGCCAGTCGCCGCGGCGCGCGTGCATGATCGGCAGCCACGCCTCGCCCGTGGGGTTGAACCGCCGCGGCGCGATGCGCCTGAGATCCCCGGCCTCCGCCCGCGCGCGGTAGAGCGCGTCGGCGTCGAGCAGGAGCGACACGGGCGGCACGCCCTTGCCACAGGGCGCCGCCCCGCGCCGCATCCGCGCAAGCCGCTGCTCCAGCGCGGCGAGGATCGCCTCGCGACGGCGCGGGCCGATCCCCGGCACCTGCGTCCTGTCCAGGCGCAGCGCCGTCTCGAGGTCCTCCAGCGTCTCGACGTCGAGCGTATCGACGAGGCGTCGCGCGAGTTCCGGGCCGATGCCCGGTATGGTGCGAAAGAGATCCTCCGGCGACAGGCTGCCCTTCAGGCGCTCGAGCTGCCGCCATTGCCCCGTCGTCAGCAATTCGGCGATCGCCGCCGCGATGCCCCGCCCGATCCCTCGAAGCGCGATCAGCGCGCCGGTGCCGCCGCTCTCGAAGAGGCGGCGCAGCGGCTCGGGCGAGGTCTCGATGCCGTGGGCCGCGGTGCGGAACGCCGCCACGCGAAAGCCGTCCTCGCCCTGGGCCTCCAGAAGTCCGGCGTATTCCCGCAGGCGCGCGGCGATCTGGAGGTTCTCCTGCACGGGGGGCGGGGCCCCGGCGGTGCCGCGCTCAGGCATAGGTGTCGAGCGGCGCCGGTGCGGGCCTGTCCTCGTCCTCGGGGATCTCGGCCATCGTGGCCTCCGTCAGGAGGAGCGTGCCGGCCACGGACACGGCGTTCTCCAGCGCGATGCGCACCACCTTTGTCGGGTCGATGATCCCGGCCTCCAGCAGGTCGCAGTAGACGTTGCGCGCCGCGTCGAAGCCGCGCGCGCCCGTGCCCTTCTTCATCTCCGCCAGCACCACGCCGCCATCCATCGCGGAATTCTCGGCGATCTGGCGGGCAGGCTCGGCGAGCGCGCGCGCAAGGCACGAGACGCCGGTGCGCCGGTCGCCTTCGCGAGCCTCCGCGGCGGCTTCAACGGCGCCGATGGCCCGCACCAGCGCAAGGCCCCCGCCCGGCACCACGCCCTCGGCGACGGCGGCCTTGGTCGCGTTGATCGCGTCGTCCAGCGCTTCCTTGCGGGACTTCAGCTCGGCTTCCGTGGCCGCGCCCGCACGGATCACGGCGACGCCGCCCGACAGCTTGGCGAGGCGCTCGCGGAGCTTCTCGCGGTCGTAGTCCGAGGTGCTCTCGTCGAGCTGAAGGCGGATCTGCGCGATCCGCGCCTCGATCCGCTCCGGGTCGCCCGCGCCGCCCACGATCGTCGTCGTCTCGCGGTCGGCCCTGACGGAGGCCGCGCGGCCGAGGTCGTCGATCCCCAGCTTCTCGATGTCGATCCCGAGGTCGGGCGAAACGGGGCGGCAGCCGGTGAGCACGGCGATGTCCTCGAGCATGGCGCGCCGCCTGTCCCCGAAGCCCGGCGCCTTGACGGCGACGACCTTGAGCGTGCCGCGAGGCCTGTTCACCACGAGCGTCGCGAGCGCCTCGTCGTCCAGATCCTCGGCCACGATCAGCAGGGACCGCCCCGCCTGCATCACTGCCTCCAGAAGCGGCACGAGGGGGCGCAGGCCGCTCAGCTTGCGCTCGTGCAGCAGGATGAGCGGCTCGTCGAGCCGCGCGGTCAGCGTCTCGGCGTCGGTGACGAAGTAGGGAGAGATGTAGCCGCGATCGAACTGCAGGCCCTCCACGACCTCGAGGACGGTTTCGGTGGTGCGGGAATCCTCGACCATGATGGCCCCTTCGTCGCCCACCTTCTCCATCGCCTCGGCGACCATTTCGCCGATCGCCTCGTTGCCGTGGGCCGACAGCGCGGCGACCTGTCCCTTCTCCTTTCGCGACTGAACCGGCCGCGACAGGGCGCGCAGGCTTTCGACCGCGGCGGCGAGGCCGTCCTCGAAGCCGCGGCGCAACTCCACCCCCGAGGCGCCCGCGGCCACGTTGCGCACCCCCTCGGAGAACAGCGCGTGGGCGAGGATGGTGGAGGTCGTGGTGCCGTCGCCGACGGCGTCGCCCGTGCGTTCCGCCGCCTGCCGGAGAAGCTGCGCGCCCATGTCCTGCTCGGACTCCTTCAGGCGGAATTCCTTGGCGATCGTGACGCCGTCGTCGCAGACCACCGGCGCGCCGTAGCTTTTCTGGATGAAGACCGACTTCGAGCGCGGACCCAGCGTGATGCGCACCGCATCGGCAAGCGCGCGGGTCCCCTTGAGCAGCGCCTCGCGCGCCTCTGACCGGAAAAGGAGTTTCTTGTAGGCCATGTCGGTCTCCCGATGGTCGCGGCCCCGACAGGATGCGCCGCCGCGCTGCGCTGTCGATGACCGCGGTCAACGGGCGGGCTGCGGCGGGGCAGGGCCCGCGCGGGCGGGGCCGCGCCGCAAAGAGCCCCGGCAGACTTCGGACCGGGGACAGGCCGGAGCGTGCTGCCGGGGCCAGTTGCACCTCCGCCGGAGCCGGAGGCGCCGGGAGCCTCGTTCGGCCGTCCGCGTTCAGGCCGCGGACTGGACCTCGACCTTGCGTTCCTTCTCCTTCGCCTCGGCGCTCTTGGGCAGGGTCACTGTCAGGACGCCGTTGGCAAAGCTGGCCGACACGGCGCCTGCGTCGATGCCGGGGGGAAGGGACAGCGTGCGATGGAACTCGCCGTAGCGGCGCTCGCTCAGGAGGTAGTCCTCCTTCTCTTCCTTCCTTTCCTCCGACTTCTCGCCATGGATCGTGATGGTCCCGTCGCTCAGCTTGATGTCGATGTCCTCGGCGGCCATTCCGGGCAGCTCGGCCGTGATGCGGTATTCGCCGTCGCATTTGACAAGCTCGGTCGCGGGCTGCAGCGCCCATGCGCCCTCGGCGGGCAGCAGCGACTGCATCCTGCGCGACAGCGGCCGCCGCCAGAAACCCGCGCTGAAATCGTCGAACAGCCGGTCGATCTCGTTCCTGAGCGAAAGAATGGGCGGCCAGCCTTCGCTAGCTGCCGGCGCCGCTTCCTTCTGAACCTCGATCTCCGATGTCTTGCTGGTCATCCTTGCGTCTCCCTTCGAACAAGACCGCGCAGGAGCGCGGCCGGGCCTATCGTGACGCGGGGCAGTCTATCCTCGCGCCCCGGTCGGAGCATTGATCGCCGTCATCGGCCGCCGGGGGTCCGCCGTCGCGGCGGGCGATGCCGGCGGCCCGGAAGCCACGCGCCCCTCCGCCTCGCGCCCCGGCGGCTCCACGCCCGCAAGAAGCGCCAGCCGGTCGAGGTCGCGGATCCGGAACCGGTAGGGTGAAAGGCTCGTCAGGAGGTCCTTCTCCTCGAGATAGCGCAGGGTCCGGCTGATCGTCTCGACCGCCGTGTTGGTCAGGTCCGCCCAGTCGCGCCGGTCGATCTCCATCGTCAGGACGAGGGCCCCGTCGGGCAACGGCTCCACCGGCATGATCGAGGCCGCCGAGACGAGGAACGCGATGATCCGCTCGCGGCTGGTCAGTGTGCCGTAGCGCCAGAGCGCCTCGAGGAGGCTCTGGTGAAGGTGGTCGACCTCGCGCAGCACCAGCTGCCGGATCCGCGGGTCGTGCCGCATCCGCCGGCTGACGCCCGCGCTGTCGTAGAGGCAGATCTCGACGTCCGTGGCCGCCTCCAGGCCGCAGACGGAGGCCTCTCCCGCCAATGCGCCCACGAGGTCGCCCGGCACGGCGAGGCCGAGCAGGATGCGCTTGCCGCTGAGCCTGATGGTCGAGCGGCGGACGTAGCCCTTGCGGATCACGCCCAGAAACCCGGGTTGCCCGCCCTGTTCGAGGATCTGCCTGCCGCGCGGAAAGGTACGCACCGCGGGCCTGCCTGCGCCGGTGGAGCCGTCGTCGCGCATCGCGCGGCACAGCTCCGCGCCGCGGAGCGCGCATCCCTCGCAGGACCGGCCCCCGATGCTGCCGCCGTCCGGCCGCAGCGCGCCCCGAAGCGTGTCGGCGGCCGGGACGAACGTCATTTCAGAGACCCCTGGCCGAGCGCCTCGGTGACCGCATCCCTCAGCTCGGCGTCGGGCAGGTTGACGATGTTGAGATCGCGTTCGAGCACAACGGTCTCGCCCAGCGACGCGGGCATTTCGTGGCGCAGGATGCCCAGCATCCTCGGCGCGGCGAATATCGCGAGGCGGCCCAGCCGCCCCTCGTGGCGGTGCGCCTCGAGGCTGTCGAGGATCTCGCGCGCGAAATCCTGCATGGTGCGCTGCACAGGGTCGGACCCCGGCTCCATCGCCGAGCGCCTTCCGCTGGCGTCGGAGGCGAAACTGCGCCCGGCCTGATCCGCCATGATCTCGCCCAGATGGGTCGACGCGGCCTTGCTGTGAAGCTCGATCGGTTCCTCGCCGCCGCCACTCCCGTCGAGCCCGCGCAGGATGCGCGCGCGAACGCCGTTGGTCACGAGGGCCCAGGTCTTCGGGAGTGCCATGTCGCCTCCATTGTCGTCGTCCCTGCGATGATTTGAGCCGATTCCAGGCTTCGCCTCATTGATGGCGGTTAACGCGCCGCGTGCGTGGCGATGATGTCATTGCGGCTGGAACCATTTTTCACGCCAACAGTTGGCAGGCGGGATCGGGCGTCCGCCCGGTCCAGCTACGCAGGCGAGGCTGAGAGGGCATGATGGGGCAAGGCTGCACCGCCACGCGCGAGCGCGTGACACGTTCTGGCATCTTTTCTGAGCTGCGGCCCGACACGCGCGACGCGCTGATGTCGATGTGCCTCCTGCGGCGCTTCCGGGCGGGTCAGACCGTCCTGCAGGAGAACGAGGCGGCGGACGTCGTGGGCCTCGTCGTTTCGGGCGTTCTGAGGATGCAGAAGACGCTTGCCGACGGGCGGCAGCATATCGTCGGGCTTCTCGTGGAGGGAGACGTGTTCGGCCGGGTTTTCGGCGGGCCGACCGGCTACTCGGTCGAGGCGGCGGTCGATGCCGAGTACTGCTCGTTCGCCCGCGCGCCGTTCGAGTCCCTCCTGATGCGCTCGCCCGACCTCGACCGGGCCGTGCTGTTGAACGTGCTCGACGAGCTCGACCGCGCGCGGGAGTGGATGGTGATCCTGTCCAACCAGAAGATCGCGAACCGGGTCGCGGGATTTCTCAACCTGATGTGCGCGCGGTTCTCGGCGGTCGGCGACGTGCTTGCGCCTGCGGGCGAAGGGGTGGAGGTCAGGATACCGATCAGCCGCACCGACCTGTCGCACCTTCTGGGCACGCGGCCCGAGTCGATCTCGCGCGCGTTGCACCGGTTGCAGGACCTTGGCGACATCGAGATCCTCGATCCCGGCCGCATCCTCGTGCGCGACCGGCAGGCGCTTGCGGAGCGGGCTGGCGAGGAGGAGTGCGAGTGCGTTCCCGACGCGCTGGGGGGAATGTCGCGCGGCCTGCGTGCCGGCTGAGCGCGGGGTCACCCGGCGATGGTGACGGCGGTGGCGTAGGGGCCCTTTTCGCCCTCCATCTCCCGGAACCGGATGCGGGTGCCCTTTTCGAGAAGCTCCCACTGGTCCGAGGTCAGGCTGTCGCGCTGGAAGTAGACGCGCCGCCCGTCGTCAGCCGTGACCCAGCCGTAGCCAAGCTCGGGCTCCAGTTCGGCGATCTCGCCGTGCAGGATCGGCGCGTGATGCTTCACCTCGACTCCGCCCATCACTTTCTTGCGTTTTTTCAACGCCTTCTCTGCCGCTGTGAAGGCACGGTTCACGGCGAGGATCAGGTCCTCCTGCGCGCTTCCCTGCGCCACCTCGCGCGCGACCGAGACATCCGGTCCCGGCAGGTGGACGTTCAGCCGGACCTTGAAGACCCGGCCATGGCGCTTGCGCTTCTGCGGCGCCTCCATCGTGACCTCGCAGCCGGTGATGCGCTCGTCGCGGCGTTCCAGCAGCGCGATGCGCCGCTGCACCAGCTCGTCGACGGCCGGCGAGTGGTCGATGTTGTGGTAGGAGATGATCGGTTCGGTCTGCATGACGGGCTCCGCGTGGCGGCGATCAAGGGCAGGGCATGATGTAGAAGGTCGCGTCGCCCCGCGAGTAGGCGCACCTGTCGTCGGCCGAGTTCTGAGCGACGATCGTGCCTGCGGCCGCCCCCGCGAGGGCCGCGATCAGGCGCCAGTCGTCGTCGGCCTCGAGCGCCTCGGCGGTGATCAGGCCGACGGCGGCGCCCGCCGTGATGCCGACCACGGTGCGCTGCTGGGGTGTGAGATCCTCGCAGCCCGACAGGATCGTCAGCGCCGTCAGGACCGTCGCGACAGCGTGTCTGGTCATGGTCTTTCCTACCTTGGCGGTTCGCGCGCGGCCTCAGCCATGGTGGTCGGCAACCGCGTGCAGAAGCTCGCCGGACAGTTCCCGGCTGACGGCGTGCGATATGTCGCCGAGGCTGAGCATCCCCACGAGCCGCTTGTTGTCGTCGATGACCGGAAGCCGCCGGATCTTGCGCTGGTCCATGAGGTGGATCGCGTCCTCGACCGTCTCGGCCGTGCGGCAGTAGACGATCCCCTCGGTCATGATCTCTTGCGCGGTGGTCTTTTCGGGGTCGCGCCCCGCGGCCACGACGCGCAGTGCGATGTCGCGATCCGTGACCATTCCGATCAGCCGGTCGTCCTTTCCGATCGGGATCGCGCCGATATCGTCCTTCTCCATGATCTTCGCGATCTCGCTGACGGGCGTGTCTGCCTCGGCCCAGTCGGCCTTGCGGTGCATTGCAGATGCGATGTCCATGTCGGGGTTCCCTCGCTTCAGGGGTGATGGTCGGAAGTCTGCGTCATCCCGGCCGAGGGTTCATTGACGGCCGTCAAGCGGACCCCCCGCGCGCTGCGGGGCCGGTGCCGGGGGGCGGGTGCAGGCGCGCGAGGGCCTCTGCCAGCAGCGGCGCGCAGGTCACGATGCGCAGCCGCGCGCCAAGCGCCGCGCCGAAGGCGGGGCACGGCTCCACGCCGTCGCTGATGGCGATGCTGTCGAGGAGCGCGCTCCGCGACAGGACCTCGAGCGCCGCATCCGTCATCAGCCCGTGCGCGGCGAGAGCGTGGACCTCGGCCGCGCCATGTGCGCGCGCGGCTTTCGCCGCCCGCAGGATCGTGCCGCCGCCGCAGATCATGTCGTCCACGATGTAGACGGCGCAGCCCGCCACCTCGCCCGCGAAAAGCGTTCCCGACACGACGCCCGCGCTGCGCCGCTTCTCCATGAAGCCGAAGGGTACCGCGACGCCCGTCCGCGCCTCCAGCGCCTCGCGCAGAAGCTGGGCGCGCTTGACGCCGCCAAGATCGGGCGAGACCACGGCCGGCGGCAGCTTCGCACCGGGCCCCGCGAGCCCGGCGGCGATGTGATCGGCGAAAAGCCCGTCCGTGGACAGGTGCAGCGTCGGGCATCGAAAGGCGTTCTCGAAGGCCGCGAGGTTGTGGACCTCGAGCGTCACCACCGCCGAAGCGCCCACGGCCTCGAAAAGCTGCGCGACGTAGCGCGCGGTCACCGGGTCCTGGGGCTTCGTGCGCCGGTCCTTGCGCGAATAGGCGAGGTAGGGCGCGACGGCGGTGACGCGCCGCGCGCCGTGATCGCGGCAGGCCCCCACGAAGAACAGAAGCCGCAGGAGCTTGTCGTTCGCGGAGGCGCGGTCGCAGCCGTGCAGGGACTGCAGCACGACGACATCCTGCCCGGCCACATCCACGAGGGGCCGGGCCTTGTGCTCGCCGCCGTCGAACTCGCGTTCCTCGTGCGGCGCGAGCTGCAGACCGCCGCAGGCCGCGACGCGGTCGCCGAGCGCGGCAGAGCCCTTGAGCGCGAAGACCAGCATGCCACGGGTGTTCCCGATGCGCGCGGGCGCGGCATTGATTGCCGTCAATGCGCAGGCCGCCCTTCTGCGGGAAGGTTGGCGCGCGTCTTTCGTCCGCAACGAAGGTGATCCAATGGCCACGACTGGCATTTCCGCGATCGACCACGCTCCGCAGGTCTTTGCCGAATGGCTCAACGAGCTGTGCGCGGACCTCGGCTGGGAAAAGGCGCGCGCCTACCTGCTGCTGTGCGAGACCCTGCACGCGGTGCGCGACTTCCTGTCCGTCGATGAGGCTGCCGACCTTTCGGCGCAGCTTCCGCTGCTGGTGCGGGGCGTGTTCTTCGATGGCTGGGATCCCTCGCGCACGCCTGCAAGGCCCCGCAACAAGGCCGATTTCCTCGCCCGCGTCGAGGCGCGCTTTCGCAAGGAGCCGCTGGAGGATCCCGAACGCGCGGTGTCGGCGGTGTTCGACCTGCTGCGCCGGCACGTCTCGTGGGGCGAGTTCGAGCAGGTGAAGAACGCCATGCGCAAACCGATCCGGGAGCTCTGGGAATAGGCCCCTGGCCGTGGCGGAGGGCGACGGGGACGGCGGCGGCCGGCCCACGCTTGCCGAGAAGCGCGCGTTCCTGGAAAGCGGCGCGGCCTGGCCGGGCGAGCCCCGCCCCGACTGCGTCGAAACCCACGCCTCGCTCGTTTTCCTGACCCGTGACCGGGCATGGAAGCTGCGCAAGCCCGTGCGGCTCGTCCATGTCGACCAGCGCAGGCTTCAGGCGCGCGAGCGGCTCTGCCGTGCGGAGTTGCGCGTGAACAGCGAGATGCCGGGCCACGTCTACCGCGGCATGACGCCCCTGGTGCAGCGCGACGGTGGCGGTCTCGCGGTTGGCGGCCAGGGGCGCGTGGTCGACTGGCTGGTGGAGACGGTGCGCCTGCCGGCCGGGGACATGCTTGATCGCCGCCTGCTGCGCGGGCCCCCGCCGAGCGGCGAGGAGATCGGCCGCGCCTGCGACCTCCTCGTGCGGTTCTACCGCGAACGTCCCCCCGAAGCCGACGGCGCGCGCATCTTCCACGACCGGCTTCGGGGTGACATCCGGATCGCGCGGCGGCACCTGCGCGACATGGCGCCGGCCATCGGCATGGATGCGCCCGCGCGGGTCCTCGATGCGGCCGAGCGCGCGATCCGGCTCTGCCGTGACGAGATCCTCGAGCGGGGCGAAACCGGGCTGATCGTGGAGGGGCACGGCGATCTTCGGGCCGAGCACGTCTGCCTTGGCGATCCGCCCGTCGTGTTCGACCGCCTCGAGATCGACCACGGGCTCCGGGTCATGAACCCGTTCCACGAGGTGAACGCGCTCGGGCTGGAATGTGCGCTTCTGGGGGCAGGGTGGATCCGCGAGCGCCTGCTTGCCGCGCTGTCGCAGCAGGTCGCGCGGCCCTCGCCCCGTCTCTTGACGGCCTACGGCGCGGTGTCTTGCCTGACGCGCGCGCGCATCGCCGCCGACCATTTCCGGGACGCGGTCGTGCCGACGCCCCTCAAGTGGCGCAAGACGACGCGGGACCACGTCGTGATGGCGACGCGGCTTCTGGAGCCGGAAGCGATGCGCAAGGGGGAGCTTGGCGCGCGCTGAGGCGCGCTGGCAGGGGTGCGGCTTCGGTTGGGCCGACCCGGCGCCGGGTCCCCGCCCGGCGGCAGGATTGACCGAGATCATTGCCACCGGCCGGTCGGTGGCGGGACCCTGAGGCCACAGCCCCGGAACAGCACATGACGCAAGCCAAAACCGTCGCCTTCCTTGCCTCCGGCCGGGCCTTTCCCGGCGGCGGGCCCGTTGAGGTCATCGAGACCCACGGCGCCTACGTTTTCCTGTGCGGGGACACGGCGCTCAAGCTGAAGCGCGAGGTGAAATACGACTACATGGACCTGAGCACGGTCGCGCTGCGCAGGAAGCTCGTGGCGCGCGAACTGGAGCTCAACCGCCCCGCCGCGCCCGAGATCTATCGCGACATGCTGCCGGTCACGCGCGGCGAGGCGGGGCTGGAGCTGGGCGGCGCGGGGGCGGTCGTCGACTGGGTCCTGCGGATGTGGCGCTTCCCCGCGGAGAACGAGCTGGAGCGCGTCGTGGCCCGCGGAGAGCTCGACGACCGGCTCGCGACCTCCATCGGCGAGGCCGTCGCGGCCTATCATGCCAAGGCCCCGGCGGTCCTGCGCGGCGGCAGGGCGCTTCTGGCCGACATCCTCGCGGAACTTGGGCGCGTTTTCGCCGGGTTCGAGGGGGCCGCCGGGACCGGGCGGCTTGCGGCATGGCAGGGGGCCGTCGCCGCGCGGCTGCGGGCCAACGGCGCGCTTCTGGACGCCCGCGCCCGTGACGGGCACCTGCGCCGCGCCCATGGGGATCTGCATCTGCGCAACCTGGTGCTGATCGACGGGCGGCCGGTTCTTTATGACGCGCTCGAATTCGACGAGACGCTGGGCACCTGCGACGTGCTCTACGACATCGCATTCCTCGTCATGGACCTGTGCCATCGCGGCCTGCGTCGGCAGGCCTGCAGGGTGCTCGATGCGTGGCTTCGCGCGGCGCGCGGCACCGAGGACGGGGGCCTTGCCGCGCTGCCCCTGTTCCTGTCGGTGCGCGCCGCGATCCGGGCGATGGTGCTCTTGCAGACGGACGCCGCGCGCGGATGCCCCGGCACGTCGGCGCCCGAGGTCGCGGACTACCTGGATCTCGCCTGCGCCGCGCTAGATCCCGTGCCCGCGCGGCTTGTCGCGGTCGGGGGCCTGTCGGGCAGCGGCAAGAGCGTGCTTGCGCGCGCGCTCGCCCCCCTGGCGGGCCCGCTGCCGGGGGCGGTGCTTCTCGGCTCGGACCTGGAACGCAAGGCCGGACGGCCCGCCGGGACGCGCCTCGACAGCGCCGCCTACGCCCGCGAGCGGCGCGAGGCCGTCTACCTCGCGATGCTCGGGCGCGCCGCCACGCTGCTTGCGGCGGGCCATTCGGTCATCCTCGACGCGACGTTCCTGGACCCGGCGATGCGCGCGCGGGCCGAAGACGTGGCGAAGCGGGCCGGGCGGCCATTCGTGGGGTTCTGGCTGGAAGCGCCCGACGCCGTGCTGCGGGCGCGCCTTCGCGCGCGCCGCGGCGATGCCTCGGACGCGGACGTCGCCGTCCTGGAGCGGCAGATCGCGGCGGGCGCGGGGCAGGTGGCGTGGTGCCGCCTCGATGCGGGGCGTGCGTCTGGGGACGTCTTCGCGGATGCGGCGGCGCGTCTCGGCGCGGATCGCGGGGCGAATGCCGGCTGACGCTCAGGGTGTCTCGCCGGGATCGAGCCCGATGTCGATCGCGCGCCGGACAAGCACCTCGCGCAGTCCCGCGAGCACCTTCGAGCGCGACGAGACCTGCCGCTGCACCAGTCCGATGCGGCGGACGATGGCGCCATTGCCGAAGGGCCTGCTGTTCAGCGAGCCCGGCGCCGCATCGATGGTGGCGATCTGGGGCACGATGGCGACCCCGAGGCCGGCCTGAACCATGCCCACGACCGAGGGCATCGTGTTGGTCAGGACGACCTGTCTCGGCGTGATCGACAGGCGCGACAGCTCGGTGTCGATCTGCCGCGCGAGCGGCACGTCGGTGGCGTAGCGGACGAAGGGCAGATCGCGCAGGAGCGAGATGTCGCTGCGCCGCCCCTCCCGTGGGGGGGCGATCAGGACCAGCGGCTCGGTCAGCACGGTGCTCCACGAAAGACCGGTGGGAACGCCGACATGCTCGGCGACCATGGCGGCGTCGAGGCGTCCCGCGGCGACGTCCGACATCAGCGCCTGCGACACGCCGACGGTCAGTTCGAAGGAGAGATCGGGGTAGATCGACCGCATTTCGGCGAAGGCGCGGGGCACAAGCTGCATGGAAACTGTGCGAATTGCCCCGAATCTGAGCACGCCGGCCGTCCTGCCCCCGGAAATCACCATGCGGGTCTCGGCCATCGTCCGCACGACCTCGCGCGCCGCGCGGACCAGTTCCTCGCCCTTCGCATTGAGCTGGCGGGGTCGTTTCCTGCGGTCGAACAACTCGACCCCGAGGTGGTTCTCAAGCGCCTGAATCTGTTGGCTTACCGCGGACGGCGTGAGGTTCACGAGATTGGCCGCGGCGGCAAAGCTGCCGGTGTCCGCGACGGCGACAATGGTTTGAAGCTGACGCATGTCCATCGGTCTTTGTTAAGATTTGCTTCAGCAAAAGGCAAAGAACATTCGCTTTCGAAAGAGTCTCTCCGCGCTTAACCATTCGACAGCCCGGATCGAGTGGGCACCCTCAGAAAGGAGACTCTCTCATGACCGTATTCTCGCGGAGCCTCGCTGGACTGGGGCTGGCAGTCGCCACCCTCGTCCAGCCGGCCGCAGCTCAGGAATACCCCAGCCAGCCTGTCGAGTTCATCGTGCCGTGGGGCCCCGGCGGCGGCAGCGACACGCTTATGCGGATCGTCGCGAACAACGTCACCCCCTACCTCGGCGCCGAGATGCCCGTCATCAACATCCCCGGCGTGGGCGGCACCGTCGGCCTGACCGAGGCCTCGCGCCGCGCCGCGGACGGCTACACGATCAGCCAGGTGCACGAGGGTCTCCTCGCGGCGACCGCGACCGGCCTGACCGAGCTTGCGTGGGACGACTTCGAGCCGATCGCCCTTCTGACCGCCTCGCCGCAGTATCTCGTCGCCTCCGCCGACCAGCCCTTCGACACGATGGAGGGCCTCGTTGAATACGCGCAGGCAAATCCGGGCGAGCTGACCATCGGCGTGACGCTGGGCGGCGTGCCGCATCTTCATGCCGCCATGATCGCCGAGGCCTATGACATCGAGTGGCGCTACGTCGGCTATGAAGGCACGGGCGAGCGTATCCGCGCCCTCGTCGGCGGAAACCTCGACCTCGCCATCGGCGACATCTCGTCCTCGCTGCAGTTCGTCGAGAACGGCGACCTCGTGTTTCTCGCCACCGGCGCGACCGAGCGCCTGCCCCAGACGCCCGACGTTCCGACCTTCATGGAACTGGGCGCGGATCTCGACCTGTCGATCACGCGCGGCATCGTGATGCCCAAGGGCGCCCCCGAGGAGGCGCAGGCGACGCTCGAGGCGGCGCTGGCCGAACTGTCCGCGGATCCGACCTACGTGGAGCAGATCAACAATGCGGGCGCGGATGTCGCGTTCCGGGGACGCGAGGCCTACACCACCTACCTGTCCAACCTGGGCGCGACGGTCGAGCGCCTCGCACAGGTCATCGCGCCTTGAGCGCGACACCCGGGCGCACGCGGACGGAAGGATCGGGCGAAATCGCCCGGCTCCTTTCCTACGTCGCGCTCCTCGCGGCATCGGCGGGCCTCTTTCTAGAGGCCCGCACGATCCCGACCTCGCGCTTCGAGGTGCTAGGCGCGGGGGCCTTCCCGATGCTGGTGCACGGCGCGCTGATCGTCCTGCTGATCGGGTCGATCGCGGGGTCGCTGCGCAAGATCCCGGCCAGCGCCTACGCGCGCTTCGCCGTCGAGGTCGCGGAATGGGCGCGGGCCAAGCGCCTCGTCTTCGCGGTCTTCGGCGCGCTCGGCCTTTACGTCGCGACGATGCCGGTGATCGGCTACCCGGTCGCAACCTTCCTGTTTCTCATCGTCCTGCAGGTCACGCTGGCGCCCAAGACCCGCGCGGCCTTCGCCATCGCGCTCGCGCTCGCGCTGATCTTCTCGTTCGGCCTGAACTGGGTGTTCGCCGAAGTCTTCAACGTATTCTTGCCCAGGGGGAGATAGGAGCATGGACGCCTTCATGCTCGGCGCCGCCGAGGTCCTGTCGCCCGCGACGCTCCTGATGATGGTGATCGGCACCATCGCGGGGATCATCGCCGCGGCCATCCCCGGCTTCACCGTGACCATGGCCATCGTGCTCACGCTGCCGCTGACCTTCACGATGGACCCGCTGCAGGGCATCGCGGTGATGCTGTCGGTCTATGTGGGCGGCTATACCGGCGGCCTGATCTCGGCGGCGCTTCTGGGAATTCCGGGCACGCCGTCCTCCGTCGCCACGACCTTCGACGCTTTCCCCATGTCGCGCAACGGCGAGGCGGGGCGGGCGCTGTCGCTCGGCGTCTGGGCGTCGTTCTTCGGCACGATCATCTCGACGGCCGTGCTGATCGTGGCCGCCCCGCCGCTCGCGATCTTCGCGGTGCGCCTTGGCCCGTGGGAATACTTCTCGCTCATCGTCTTCGCGCTGACCATCGTGGCGAGCCTCGTTGGGCATTCGCTTCAGCGCGGGCTGATCGCGGCGCTGATCGGTCTTGCGATCGCCACCATCGGGGCCGACCCGATGATGGGCCGTCCGCGCTTCGACATGGGGTTGGAGCTTCTGGCGGCGGGTCTGCCGTTCCTCGTGGTGCTGATCGGGATCTTCGCGATCTCGCAGCTCGCCTCGGAGGTCGAGGACGCATCGGCGATCAAGAAGGGCGAACGCCTGATCACCGGAAACATCGAGTTCCGCACCTGGAGCGTGATGCGCGAGGTGCTGATGCGCCCGGTCAACCTGATCCGGTCTTCGCTGATCGGCGTGGGCATCGGCGCGCTGCCGGGGGCGGGGGGGTCGATCGCGAACCTCGTCGCCTACGACCAGGCCAAGCGCAGCTCGAGGACGCCCGAGAAATTCGGCACCGGAACGCCGGACGGCGTCGTCGCCTCCGAGGCCGGGAACTCGGCCACTGCGGGCGGGGGCCTGATCCCTCTGATCGCGCTCGGCATTCCGGGATCGGCCGTGGACGCGATCCTGATGGCGTCGCTGATGGTGCACGGGATCTCGGTCGGCCCGCGCCTGATCATGGACAATGCCGATCTCGTCTACGGCATGTTCCTTGCCATGGCCGTCTCGAGCCTGATGATGCTGGTGGTCTGCGTGCTGTCGATGCGCCTGTTCCTGCGGGTGGCCGAGGTGCCCAAGTGGGTCGTCGTGCCCGTGGTCCTGACGTGCTGCGTCGTCGGCTCCTTCTCGCTGAACAACCGCGTGACGGACCTCTACCTGCTCGCGGCCGTGGGCATGCTGGGCTATGCGCTCAAGTCGCTCGACTATCCGCTGGCGCCGCTGGTCCTCGGGGTGATCCTCGGGCCGATCGCCGAGACCAACCTGCGCCGGGCGCTGATGACGGACAACGACTGGACGCTGTTCGTCACCCGGCCGGTCAGCCTGCTGTTCCTCGCCGCGGCGGCTCTGTCCGTGGCCTGGGCGGTGCGGGGCATCCTCCGATCCAGAAGACAGACCCAGGAATTCAAGGATCCCGCCTAATGTCATTTCGCCATGATGCTCTTTACGCGTCCCGCCGCTCGCCCGTCCTCGCCGACAATGTCGTCGCAACCTCGCATCCGCTCGCCGCGCAGGCGGGGCTGTCGATGCTTGCGCGCGGCGGCAATGCCGTGGACGCGGCCATCGCTGCGGCGGCGGCGCTCACGGTGGTCGAGCCGACGGGCAACGGCCTTGGCTCGGACGCCTTCTGCATCCTTTGGGACGGGACCTCCCTGCACGGCCTCAATGCGTCGGGCGCGTCGCCAGCGGCCTGGGGCCCCGACCGGTTCCGCGGCCGCGATGCGATGCCGTTCCGCGGATGGGACAGCGTGACCGTGCCGGGCGCGATCGGGGCCTGGGTCGCGCTGGCCGAGCGGTTCGGCACCCTCGACCTGCCGATCCTGCTTGCGCCGGCGATCTCCTACGCCGAGGCGGGCTTCACCGTCACGCCGGTGATCGGCGCGCTCTGGCAGCGCGGCGCCGAGACCCTGTCGGAGCAGCCGGGATTCGCGGAGGCGTTCATGCCGGGCGGGCGAGCGCCGCGCGCGGGCGAGCGTTTCCGCAACCCCGACCAGGCCCGCAGCCTTCAGCTGATCGCCGAGACCTCGGGGCGCGCCTTCTACGAGGGCGAACTGGCCGAGCGTATCGCCGCCCATGCCCGCGAGAACGGCGCCGCCCTGACCGAGGCGGACCTCGCCGCCAACCGCCCCGAGTGGTGCGGCACGCTCTCCACGGGGTTCGGGGACAGCGTCCTGCACGAGATCCCGCCCAACGGCCAGGGCATCGCCGCGCTGATGGCGCTGGGGATGCTGGACCACCTCGGCCTTCAGGATCTCGAGGCCGACGATCCGCTGGCGCTGCACCTCCAGATCGAGGCCATCAAGCTCGCCTTCGCGGATCTCGAGGCCTACGTCGCCGACAGCAGTCACATGACCGAGGTGACGCCGGCCCACCTGATCGATCCCGACTACCTGAAGGCGCGCGCCCGCCTCGTGTCCCGGGACAGGGCGCAGCGGCACGGGCCGGGCGCACCGCGCGCGGGCGGCACCGTCTACCTGACGGCGGCCGACGCCTCGGGGATGATGGTGTCCTTCATCCAGTCGAACTACGCGGGCTTCGGGTCCGGGGTGGTCGTGCCGGGCACCGGCATCAGCCTGCAGAACCGCGGCGCGGGCTTCAAGCTCGAACCCGGGCATCCCAACGAGGTGGGATCGGGCAAGCGGCCGTTCCACACCATCATTCCGGGCTTCCTGATGCGCGACGGCGCCCCGAGGATGAGCTTTGGCGTCATGGGCGGCCCGATGCAGGCGCAGGGCCATGTGCAGATGGTGCTGCGCACCCAGCTCTGGGGGCAGGACGTGCAAACGGCCGCCGACGCGCCGCGCTGGCGCTTCGTGGAGGGCAACGCGGTGGCCTGCGAGACGTCGCTGCCGGCCGACACGCTCGCCCGCCTTGCGGGGCTCGGCCACGAGATCTCTGTCGAAGCCCCCGACAGCGCCTTCGGCTTCGGCGGCGCGCAACTGGTGGAGCGGCTGCCTTCGGGCGGCTATTCGGCGGGATCCGACCCGCGCAAGGACGGGCAGGCCGTGGGCTTCTGAAGGGCCGCGCGCCGCGGCGCGGCCCACAGGCCGGACCGGACCGGACGCGGCCCCCGGCCCGCGCGGGCGGGGCAGGGGCCGCGCATCTCCCGCTCAGTCCTGGAGGCTGGCGAGATAGGCCAGAAGATCCCGGCGCTGCCCCTCGTCGCGCAGACCGCCGTAGCCCATCGAGGTGCCGCGCGCATAGCCGCGCGGGTTCTCGATCCACGCATCGAGTTCCTCCGGCGTCCAGACCTGCCCCTGAAGCTCCTGCAGCGCGTTCGAATAGCGGAAGCTCTCGATCGAGGCGACGTCACGTCCGACGATGCCCACGAGGTGTGGACCGACGCGGTTCTGCTCCTGGTCGGCGACGTGGCAGGCCGCGCATTGGCGCCAGACCTGCTCACCCGCGGCGGCGTCGCCGTCGAGATAGGCCATCTGTTCTGCCGGCCAGTCACCAGCGCCATCAGCGCCGGACGCCTCGGCTTCGGGCGCGGCGGCGGCTTCGCCCTCCGTCTCCGCACCCTGCGTCTCGGCGGGAGCTTCCTCGGTCGCCGGAGCGGGCTCCGCCATATCCGCCTCGGCCATGTCCGTCTCGCCGCTGGCCTCCGCCTCCGCCGTTTGCGTCTCGGCTGGAGCATCGTCTGTCGCCGGAGCGGGCTCGGCGGCCATATCCGTGGCGGCCATGTCCGTCTCGGTGGTCTCCGCCTCCGCCGTTTGCGTCTCGGCGGGGGCTTCCTCGGTCGCCGGAGTGGGCTCGGCAGCCGCATCCGCGGCGGCCATGTCGGTTTCTCCGGTTGCCTCCGCCTCCGCCATCTGCGTCTCGGCGGGGTCTGCCGTTTCGCTCGCGTCCTGCGCCTCGGCGCTCTCGCTCGCCTCGGGGGCGGCGTCGGGCGTGCGGGTTGCGACGTCCTGCGCGGCGAGGAACAGAAGGATCGCGAGACCGCCGAAGGTGATGGCGCGGGCCGGGCCCGTCACGTCGTCGATTTGGAAGTTCATCTTGAGTTCACTCCAGTCATTCGCATTTGCTCCCTGATGGGATCTGGTTCATGCGCCGCCGTTGAAACCGCGACACAACGACAGCCCTCGGCCGGCAGGGGCACGTCTTACCACGCACGATGCCGCGCCAGGTCCGCCGCGATCTCGGCCTCGAAATCCAGGGCGCCGGGCCTGGGCGAGGTGACGAGGCTGACGATCACGAACAGCGCGACGCTTGTTCCGGCCACCGAAAACGGCAGGGTCGGATCGAACACGCTCACGCCGAGGAAGATCGCAAGCACCGCGGCCACGCCCGCGCCCCCGAGGATCGACGCCAGTGCCCCCGCCGCCGTGCCCCGGCGCCAGAAGAAGGCGCCGACGATGGCGGGCACCGACACGATCAGGCCCGCCGCCGAAAGTGCCGCCAACTGGTCGACGATCGACGTCTGCCGCAGTGCGAAGTAGCTCGCGAACAGCACGACGGCCACGATCATCAGCCGTCCCGCGAGGATCTGGCGCGCGTCGCTGGAGGCGGTCTCGCGGCGCACGAGGTCGCGCGCGACCATCGCGCCCACGGTCAGCGCGATGGAATCGAGCGTCGAGATCGCCGCCGAGAGGATCCCCAGGATCAGCAGAAACGCCACCCACACCGGCACGACCCCCGACGAAAGCAGCGCGGGCGTCGCCATCGACGTGTTCTCCAGACCGGGCGCCAGCTGCAGCGCGGCAAGCCCCCAGACGACCGCGATCAGGGTGAACAGGAAACCGAAGCCCAGCACCCACAGGAGCATCCGGCGCATCGCGCGGAAATCCTTCAGGATGAAAAGCCGCTGGCTGACCTGCGGGTTCGAGAGCGCGAAGAAGAACCACGGAAAGGACAGTGCGACGAAGGTCGGCAGGCTCCACAAGCCCGGTCCCGGCACGCCCAGCCATTCGGGTTTCTCGGCCTGAAGCGTGCCGAGGAATGCCCCCGGCCCGCCCAGCGCCGAGACCGCGAAGCCAACCGCGAGAAGACCCGACACGAACATCACGACCGACAGCGCCGCATCGGTCCACGCCACCGAGCGCAGGCCGGCGACCAGAGCCCAGAACATGGCCAGCGCCGCCCCCGTCGCGACGGCCTGAAACAGGCTGATGCCGCCCCCCGTCACGCCCGACAGCAACAGGCCGATGCCGGCCATCTGCGTCGTGCAGTAGGGCAGGAGGAAGACGATGCCGACAATCGCCATGGCCCGCGCGACCGTGCGGCTGCCGTAGCGCGCGCCGATCATCTCGGCCGGCGAGATGAAGCCCCAGCGCCGCCCGACCAGCCAGAACCGGGGCGCGAACACGACCAGAAGCGACAGGCCGGCGAAATAGATCAGCTCGAACCCGAGCGCGCCGATCCCGCCCCGGTAGGTCAGGCCGGTCAGCACGACAAGCATGAAGGCCGAGTAGGTCGTGGCCGCGTAGGACAGGCCCGCGACCATGCCGCCGATGTTGCGCCCGCCGACATAGTAGTCGCCCGCCGTGCCCGTGTTCGCCCGCGCCGCGCGGATCGCGATCGCGACGCCAAGCGCCGCGAAGAGAGCGATGACCGTCCAGACGAGCGCAGGCGCGATCATGGCCTGTCCCTCCAGCGCAGCGCGCCAAGGACGACGAGGCCGATCACCACGATGCCGAAGACGAGCCAGAAGCCGAGAACGCCGAGGCCCGGCGACGGCCCCGCGAGAAGGCCGTAGGGCACGCCGACGCCCGCCAGTACCACGACCGCGACCGTCAGAAGCCAGAGCCTGCGTCCGGCGGGGCGCGCGTCTCGAGGATCAGGTGCGATGCCGCATCTCCCTTCAATGGCCGACGAAGTCCGTCCGGGGCGGACGATCTAGCAGCTTTCGCCGTTTTCGCAACATGGGGAGGCCACAGGCGGCGGGGTTTCGCACGATCACCCCGACGGCGGCTGTCACGAAGCCGTCTGCAGCGCGCGCGTGGAGGGAGGCCGGCCGGGGCGTCCGGCGCGGCGAACGGTGGTGGGGCGTGACGCCCCCTTGCGCGGTGCCTTCGCGACCGGCGCGGCGAGGGATGCCAAGGCGTCGTCGCCCGCCGGGTCGCATGGGGGCCTCGTGAGCGCATCTCGCCGCAAGCCTGCGGGGGCGTCTTGCGCGGCGTATCGCCCGGCGGGTCCTCCGCTCGAGCCGCGCAGACATACCGCGCGGTCCCGGCGCGCACGGTTCTTCTGCTGCAATGCCGCGCGGTGTGGCTGGGAATTGCCTTGTCATGGGTCCGCTCCGCCTCGACCGGGCTGGCCGGCACACGGCGCGTCTCGTTGTGCGCCTGCCGCAAGTGACTTCCGCGGAAGATAGGTCGTGGTGAAACGCAAGGCCTCGGGGCAAGGGGACGGGTCCTGGGACAGGTGACGGATACTGCCGGTGCCGCTTCGGCAGCCATTGCCTTTCCTTTTGGCGGAGGCCTCCGGAAAGACGCGCCATGAAGCTCAAGCGTCAGGTTTCCGCCGCGCAGCCGGATCGGCGTGTCTCATGGGCGCGACGCTCCCGCACGGATGCCCTGCGTCGCGAAACGATCGGGACTTGGCTCGCCTGGCACGGACGAACTGCTTCATCTTGAACGGGGCTTCTGTCAGTCCGGCCAGCCGTCGCCGTCCCTGCGGCCTCGCGACGTGGCGGAGAGCGTCAGGTCCTGTCCCGCGCGAAGGCGATCCAGTGGTCGAGGTCGAGAAGCTCGCCCACCAGTCCCAGCCTTTTCCGCAACCAGGCCGGGTCGGCCTTCGCGAGGTCGGCCAGCGTTCGGATCCCGCATTCGCCAAAAAGCCAGATCAGGCCCGGACCCGCACCCGGCAGACTGTCGAGATCGCTGCCTTCAGGCGGATCCACGGCATCGGTCGCGACCGTTCGGTCACTACCTTGCGCATCCGCACCCTGCGCATCCGCGGCGGTGGCGTTCCCAGCCCGGTCGTGCGTCGCGGGCGCATCGTGCGGCGTCCATTGCTGCCGTTGCGGATCGGGGGCTGAATTCGCAACGGGTGCCTCTTGGGGCGTGACGGCCGCCGCCTCCGTGGAAAGTGCGTTGGGGGTCGCGCCGGTCGATCCGGCGAGGGGTCGGGATGATGTATCGGGCGTCGTATCGGTTGAGGGGCCGGGCGCGGTAGCGCATTCGGGCGCGGAGGACGCGAGCGACGGCGCCCCGTGCGGCCCGGAACCGCAGGAAGACGGCGCTGATGCCCATGCCCGGGAAGCAGGGGGTTCCGGCGCGAGCGGCCCGGAGGCAGGCGATGTGGAAGCAGGTTCATCCTGCGTCTCCGAAGCCGGCGAAGACGGCGGGGAAGCCGCCTCATCATCCGCGGGAGCCCGGATCGTGGGGTGAAGTGCGACGATCTCGTCGCCGTCTTGTGCCGGCGCGGGCCCTGCAGGAGAGGGCCTTTGCCCCGCCGTGGCAATGGCGGTGGCCGCGCGCTCCCCTTGGGATCGCGCGATCGCGATCATCGCCTCCGGCGGCGGCGGGCCGAGCTCTCGTACGCGCCCGGCGTCGAGGCGGCATTCCGGCTCTTCGACGGTGAACGGCAGGGTGGCGGCGCCTGGCGCCTGCACGGCGTTCGCGTGGCGTTTCTTCAGGCGCGCCTCGCGAAGACGGGCAAGGTGTGCGCGCGTGGAACCACGCAGGTCCCGGCTGCGGCTGCGGCTGTCGGTTGGCAAGGCAGGCATGTCGGACCTTTCAATTCGCCGCACGGTCAAGCGCGGGCTGGAGCGTTTCGAAGGCAAGCCAGCGGTCGAGCGCCTTGGCTGCAAGGGCGCGGAAACGGCGCTCGTCGATGGCGAGGCGGCATTGCATCTCGATGATGTCGGCCAGGCTTTGCCCGCCGGCGCCGTCCGGCGGCGCGTCGAGATCCTGCGCGCGCATCCGGGCGCAGCGGTCCTCCACGGCGGCGAGAGCCCCCTCGATGTCGCGAACGATCAGGGAGGTGGGCTTCCACATGGCGTCCGGCTCGCTCAGGGCAACGACGAAATCCCGCTTCTCGCGGGTGCGCCGCGCCCAGAGCGTCAGGAAAAGCCGCGTCCCCGCGGGCGTCGGCGCCTCGACGTGGTCGAGACGCATTCCAAGGAAGCGAAGTGGCGGCGCACCGACCCTCTGGCACATCACGTCGTTCCACATGCGTATGAGATCCTCGGCGGGCGTGGGCGGGCAACGGGACGGCGCAAGAACGTGACGCGCCGACCCCCACCATAGGATCGGACCGGTTACTTCCCGGTAAACGGAGAACGCGATGCGGCCTGGTTCAGTGCCGAAGCGGCTGCACGAGGAACTGTGCGGCGGGGAAGAAGTCCGACAGGAAGTGGATCATGTCCGCGGCCTTCGAGGCGGTGTCGAAGGTGTAGACGAGGATGTCCGCCTCCCCGTCGCGCACGCGAAGCTCGACCGATCCAGTCATCCTTTTCACCCCTCTTGCGGTGTTGAACGCATCGAATCTTAGGCATTACCGCGCGGCTGTCGATCCCCCTGGAAAGGCTTTCTTGAGATTCTCCGCGCAAACGGGGTCCGTGCAGAAACATCTGTCGCCTAACCCGCCATTGCCGCCGAAAGGAGATCACTCCGGATGAAGCAAATTGGGCACCTCATCGAAGCCGATGGGCGCTACGAGTTCCGCCATCACGACATGGCGCTCGTCGTTCGCGGCGACCACCCCGAATGGGTCTTGCAGGCCGCCGCGGAGGTCATGTCGCAGACATGTCGCCTGGAGCTGGAGAGCAGGATCGACGAACTGAGTTCCCTCGTCGAATTCGAGGAAGCATCCGATCTCGACGTCGACAGCGCGAGGTTCCAGCACAGCACAAGGTTCGAGACGATCCCGCAATGCGTCGTCACCATGGGCAAGCTGGACTACCGCTGGGCCGCGCCCGAGGGGCGCGAGATCATGGGCGCGCGGTTCGACGGCCACACCGTCGCGCGCGTTCAGGACATGTCGCTGACCTACAACGACAGTTTTCTCAAGAACGTCGACGGCGTCGACACCTCCGAACAGTAAGCGCACTCATCAAGGACCAGAGCCATGGAAATCATCCCCTTCGGTAGCCAGGACGTCGACAACATTCTCGCCCGCGAGCCCCAGCGCGCCGAGTATCTGCCCTTCGGCGCGGTGCTGCTCGACCGCCAGGGCACCATCGTGAAGTACAACAAGGCCGAAAGCGCGATCGCCAACCGCAACCCCGACGAGGTGATCGGGCTGAATTTCTTCAACGAGGTCGCCCCCTGCGCCAAGGGCAAGCGCTTCCACGGGGAATTCCTGAAGTTCCACCAGACCGGGCAGATAAACGTCCTTTTCGACTACAAGTTCGCCTACAAGGGCGCGAATGTGGGCGTGAAGATCCACCTCAAGTCGCAGGCGGACGGGCAGCATTGCTGGCTCTTCGTCAAGCGCGCCTGAGCGGCATCGCCCCGGGATGACGCCGACCGTCTCCGCCCCTGATTGCGACGTGCGCCTGTCGGCGGAGCTGATCGCGCTCCTTCGGCAGGGCGCGACCTGGCGGCAAAAGCCGTCGCCCGGGTTTGCGGAGACATGCGGCGTGCCCGGGACGGACAGCCCCGGGCACGTCAAGAAGGGGCTGCAAGGCGCTGATTTTGCAGATGGGAGCGTTCCTCACGGGCGGCGCTTCAGCCTGCGCCGGGACGGTCGGCGTCCGATGCGTTTCTCCGGCCTTCTCGTGGCCTGCCAGGACGAGGTCGTCACATTGGCCGTGGATGACCGGACAGTCCCGGTGACCCGGTCCCTGGCGCTCTATGCCACGGATGTGGGCGGCACGGTCGCCCACGTGGTGTGCCGGCCGCCCGATGGGCACGCGGCGCACGCAGTGCACCGTGCGGCGATGCTCGACCGCCCGGCCGACCTCGCGGCCCTCCTGGCCTCGGCCGGTCCCGAAGCCTGCTTTGCGGTGTCGACCGCGCCGGTTCGCCGGCTCGGCGGCGCCCGCGACCAGAACGGTCCCCTCCAATCGGTCCTGAAAGACCATTCCTCACCTCGATCCGAAGGAACCCGACCATGACACACCCGCTTCCCGTCGATCATGGCTACCATGCCGGCCCGTCCGAAATGGCGTCCGTCGGCGCCGCCACACCCTTCCGCATCCGCCGCCTCGGCGCGCGTCCGCTCGTCTTCAAGGGCACCGAACTCGCCATGGCGATGAGCTTCACACCGCAGCTGCCCTATTGGTACGAGATCAACGTCTACCGTACCGACAGGCAGAAATTCGTCCTGTGCATCAAGCAGTTCTTCGTGGCCGAGAACGAAACGGACACCTCCGACGCATGGGAGTTCGAGACGCTTGCCGACGCGTTCGACGCGATCGAGGCCTACGACGCCGGCCGCGACGTGCGTTTCGAGCCGAACGACATCGCGCGTGCGCCCGCCGCCGAACTGGCTGCGCGCGCGATGTCGTTGCGCTCCGAAGTGGAGGCCGCGCGCGCGCATTTCGCGGGGCTCGCGGGCGAACTTTTCCAGGACCTGGAAGAGGCCGCTTGAACGTCTCCGCCGCGCACCTGCTGCCCGCAGCGGACCCGACGGCCTCGATGCTCGGCGCGCCCCAGGTGCGCCGGGTCATCGTGTCGCTGACTGCGGCATTCCAGGAAGAGCAGCTCCGGCAGGGCAGGATGCCGAGGCGCGCCTTCATAGGCTCGCTCGCCGCCGGACGCCCGCCGGAGGCGCTCGACACCCTGACGATCGACGAGGCCGGGCTGGGCCTCGACAGTCTCGCCGTCATCGACCTCGTGACCCGCCTCAACATCTTCTTCGACCTTCAAGAGACCGGAATCGAGGACTTTCTTTTGGTTCAGCGCAGCCTCGGCGAATGGGTCTCACTGCTGGTCTGGCACTTGTCCCGAGTGGGCGACGGGGCACGCATCACGTTCGAGACATCCGGCAGCACCGGCGCGCCGAAACGCGTCAGCCATGCCGCCGCCAGTCTCGAGAGCGAGGTGGACGCGCTGCTTGCGGGCGCGCTTCGAGGCATGTCGACAGGGGCGCGCGTGCTCTCCGCCGTGCCCGTGCACCACATCTACGGTTTCCTGTGGAGCATTCTTCTGCCCTTCCGGGCCGGCTGGCCCGCGCTGGACTTGCCGCCCGGCGCGCCCGGCGCCGCAATTCGGAACGCGCGACCGGGTGACGTGGTTCTCGGGACCCCCTTCACCTGGGACCGGATCGCGGCCTTGGACCGGACCTTCCTGCCGGGCGTGACCGGTGTCTCGTCAGGCGGCCCGGCGACGGCTTCCACCTGGAAGGCATGCCGTGAAACCGGTCTTACGCGAATGGTCGAGGTCTATGGCTCGAGCGAGACGGGCGGGATCGGCTGGCGGGACGACGGGACAGCGCCCTTCAGGCTGATGGGCGACATCTGCAGGCAGGCCGGCGACCTCGTGCGTCCGGCGGCGGGTCCTCTGGCGATGCAGGACCGCCTCGTCTGGCATGGTCCCGCCGAATTTGCGGTCGCCGGACGTCTCGACGCGATCGTGCAGGTGGCCGGCACCAATGTCGATCTTCGCGCACTGCGCGACCTGATCGAGGCGCAGCCCGGCGTGAGGGAGGCCGCAGTGCGGCTGGACGGCGAGAGGCTCAAGGCCTTCGTCGCGACCGCGCCCAGAGGGCGGGCGGACCTGGAAAACCGACTTCGGCAAGCAATGCTTGCGCTGCCTGCTCCTGCACGGCCCGACAGGTTCAGTTTCGGTTCCGAGGTGCCACGCACCGCGTCGGGCAAGCTGTCCGACTGGTGAGGTCTGCAAGATGCCGGCGCTTCCTGCATTAAGCCTTCCTCAAGCAGAATCGGCGCAAGGTCCGTTGGAGAAGATCCTGAACCGGGAAGAATTCCGTGACCATGCCGAAAGACGCCATATCCCGGACGCCCTCCGTCGCCGCGAACGTGGTTGACACGCCGTGGCAAGGCCTCTCGCGCAGTGACCGCTTCTTCGAGAATGCAGCCATCCGCGTCTTCATCGACCGGGCGTCGGTCTATGCGGCCGCAGGCGTGCCGCTGCACCTCACGGGCCCGGCCGGCATGGGCAAGACGTCCTTCGCGCTGCGTATCGCCGGTGAACTCGGGCGCCCGGTGTCCTTCATGTCCGGCAACGACTGGCTGACCGCCCAGGACTTCATCGGCCGTGAAATCGGCAGGTCGGAAAGCACCATGGTGGACAAGTATGTCCAGAGCGTGCGCCGCACGGAAACCTCCACAAGGCTAGACTGGGAGGACGCCATCCTCGCGGTGTCGATGCGCAAGGGCTACACGCTCGTCTACGACGAGTTCACCCGCGCTTCGCCGCAAGCGAATTCGGTCCTTCTTCCCGTCATCGAGGAAGGCGTGCTCGTCTCGACCGATCGGGCCAGTCGGCAGACCTACATCCACGCGCACCCCGATTTCCGGATCATCCTGACGTCGAATTCCAGCGACTACGTCGGCGTGAACGGCGCACCGGACGCGCTGGTGGACCGGATGGTCACCTTGCGCCTGCCGCAGCCATCGGTCGATACGCTCGCCGGAATAGCCTCGAGCCGCAGCGGCCTGGACCCGGCCACCTGCGCCCGGATCGTCCGGCTCGTCGCCGCACACCACGCCGGGGTCGATCCGGAAAAAGCCTCTTCGTTGCGGTCGGTCGTCCTCACCGCACGGATCGCGGCCGCGCGCGTCATCGCGGGCGGCCTTGAGGACGCGGATCTCGCGGCCATCGCGGGCGACGTGCTGCGCGGCCGCGGCGTCGCCGTCAGCGACGGCGAACTCGAGGCGAGCCTCTCCCTTTTCGCGGAGCACGACCGATGAAGCGTCCCAAGATCGCCATGACGCGGTCACCGCGCGCCGCGCGCGCCGGCGTCGCGCGAAACCGGAAAGAAGCGGCCATTCAGCTCGTCAGGCTGGAATTCGACATGAGCCGTCTCCGCCGTGCCATCGAGGCGGCCGAACGGCGCTCGGCCGCGGATCGGTGCGACTATGACGAAAAGGACCGGCAGCGCCGGTCCCTCATGCGGATCCTGAACCAGTAGGAAGATGCAGATGGAACAGCCAATGCAGGAGCGGTTCAGGACCCGTGAACCGGCACAGTTCACCATCGGGGAGATGATGGAGCGCGCCAAGGCGGAGATCGGCGCGATCACCGATCTGCCCGTGCTTTCCGTGATCCGCTCGGGACGCAGCACCGATGGCGGCTGGACGGTGGAGCTCGAACTCCTCGAGAGCGCGGCGCGCATGGGAGACAACGACCTGCTTGCAGCCTACGAGATCCACTTCGACTCTTTCGGGGAAATGTCGGGGATCAACCGGCTCGGACGGTATCACCGCGAGGATGCGGGCGCGCGATGACACTCCAGGTCCAGAGCCCGATCCACGGCGACAGTCTGGCCGACGTGCTGGAGCGCATCCTTGACAAGGGCATCGTCATCGCGGGCGACATATCGGTGTCGCTCGTCGGGATCGAGCTTCTGTCGATCAGGTTGAGGCTGCTGATCGCCACCGTCGACAAGGCGAAGGAGCTTGGCATCGACTGGTGGGAGAACGATCCGCGCCTGTCCTCGCGCGCCGGGGCGACCGGGACGGAGAACGCGGAGCTTCTGGAACGGATCGCCGGCCTCGAGCGGGCGATGACCAAGATGACCGACTTGCGGGAGGACCTTGGATGACGAAGTCACGAAAGTCCCCGCTGGGGGATGTCGGCGACGCCCTGGACGAAAGGCTAGGGGGGCTCCTCGGCGAACTCGGAAGCGCGCTGGGAGAGGTCTTCGACCGGCTCGACCGCCTCGGCGAGGGGGAGATCCTGCGCGAGCGCAGCTTCGAGATGCCGCAGGGCGCGGTTCGGGCAGGGATCCGGGTGCGCGTTGGCGGCCTAGCCGGCGCATCCTCGCGGCAGAACGCACCGGGGGAACGCCCGGTCGATCGCCCGCTGCGCAAGGGTGCTGGTGCCGGGATCCGCCCCGCACCGGGACGCGCGGCGCCCGGGCCCGACGGGCGCGGGGACGAACGCCAACCCGCACCCGAGGCGCCAGGGCGCGAGCCCGTCCGTCCCGTCGAGGCGACAATCCTCGCGGCTGGTGGCGGCTGGACCCTCGTGGCGGACCTGCCCGGGGTGGCGGAGGGCGACGTGGCGCTGCGGGACGGCGAGGATGGCGCGTCGCTCGTGGTGGAGGCACAGGGCCGCGGGCGGCGATACCGCGGGGAATTCGACCTGCCCGCCGGGCTGCGCGCCGCGGACCTGACGGTGAGCCTCGTGAACGGAATACTTGAACTGCGTGGAAAGGTCGGCGCGCCATGATATACCTCTATGGTCTCCTCGCGCCCGGTGCGGCGCCCGACGCGGCGGCGCTCGCCCAGGCGGACGGGGTCACGGGGCCGGTCCGGGTCGCCGCAACGCCTGTCGGATACCTGATCTTCGGCGATGCGCCGGCGCGTGACATCCTGCCCAAGCGGCGGGCCCTGCTCGCCCATGCGCGCGTGCTGGAGCGCTGCCAGGAACATGGCGCGCTTCTTCCGATGCGCTTCGGCATGGTGGTCGAGGACCTCCAGGAAATCATCGGCACGCTCGCGGGGAACGCGGATGCGCTCACCGCCCGCCTCGCCTTCGTCGAGGGCCATGCCGAATTCGGTCTGCGGGTGAATTTCTCGCGAAAGTCGGCGCTCGAGGCCACGCTCGCCGCCGATCCCGCACTGGCCGCCGATCGACGGCGGCTCCTGTCCCACGCCCGGCCGCCGCATTTCGCGACCGCCGAGTTCGGCCGCCGCTTGGCCGAGGCGCTCGACAGGCGGCGCGGGGCCGTCCAGAAATCGCTCGCCGCTCGGCTGGCGCCGCTCTGCCGCGCCCATGTGCTGGCGACGCCCGAGGACGACGTCCAGGTCCTGCACATGCACGCGCTCGTGCCCCCGGCGCGGGCGGAGGGCATCGCGCGGCTGGCCCAGGAGACCGCCGCGATGTCCGGCTTCGCCCCCGATGCCGAGCCCGAGATCCGGCTGGTGGGACCGGTCCCGCCATTCAACTTCGTGCAGTTGACCCTTGAGACGGCGCGCTCGGTGGCGGCCTGATGGGATTGCTGCGAAAGATCCTGACCCTTCCGGTCAGCGCGCCCGCCGATGGCGTGGTCTGGCTTGCCGCAAGGATCGCCGAAGCGGCGGAGGCCGAGAGAAACGATCCGTCGCTCCTGCGCGAGGCGCTCGTCGACGCCGAGGCGAAGCTCCTTTCCGGGGAGCTCGGGGAGGACGAGTATGATGCGATCGAGACCGATCTTCTGCTGCGCCTGAGGGCGATCCCGGAATGACGGCGGCATTCAGGTTCATCGCCGAGGGGAAGGCGTCGCGCGGTCTCGTCCGGCTCAGTCCGGGCCGGATGGCCGCGCTCGGAATTTCACCGGGCGATACGGTGTCCTTGACGGCGGCGCGGCGCACCCATGCGCGGGCGGTCCCCGCGGCGGTCCCGGACGGGGATCTTCATGCCGACCACATCGTCCGCTGCAACGCCGGCGCCGCGCCGGAGGGCGAGGTCACGGTCGCAGCGGCCCCTCTGGATCCGCTTGAGGAAGTGCGAATCCGCCTGGAGGGTCCCGTGTCGTCGCGCCCCGAGGACGTGTTGGAGGCGCTGTTCGACATGGCGCTGAGCGTCGGCGACAAGGTGCATGTCCCGATGCCGGGCGGCCGTGCCACCGCGGGCGAGGTGCGCGCGGCGCGCCCGTCGGGCGCGGGGCTCGTGACCGCGGGGACCGTCATGGCCCTTGAGACGCCGCCCGGGGCGCCGCAGGGCTACCAGGGCATCGGTGGCCTGACCGAGGAGATCGCCCGCGTCCACGAGGTGATCGCCGCGCCCCTGCTGCGGCCCGACCTCTTCGACCGGCTCGGGATCTCGCCGCCGCGCGGGGTCCTGTTTCCAGGTCCGCCGGGCTCGGGCAAGACGCTGCTCGCCCGCGAGATCGCCAACATGACACGGGCGACCTTCTTTCAGATCTCGGGCCCCGAGATCGTCTCGAAGCACTACGGCGAGAGCGAAAGCGCGCTCCGGCGCGTCTTCGCGGCGGCGGCCAAGCAGGCGCCGGCCATCGTCTTCATCGATGAGATCGACGCCATCGCCCCCCGCCGCGACGACCTTTCGGGCGACAGGCAGGTCGAACGCCGGATCGTCGCGCAATTGCTGACGTTGATGGACGGCCTGTCCGCCCGCGGGCAGGTCGTCGTGATGGCGGCGACCAACCTGCCGGATGCCCTGGATCCGGCCCTGCGGCGACCCGGACGCTTCGACCGCGAGATCGCCTTCGCGCCGCCGGCGCCGAGCCAGCGCGCCGAGATCCTCCGCGTGCACCTGTCCCTCGCGCCACTCGCCGCCGACGCCGACCTGGACCGCATCGCGCAGGCGGCACATGGCTATGTCGGCGCCGATCTCGCCGCGCTGGCGCGGGAGGCGGCCGTGGCCGCGCTGTCGCGCGCCATCGCGGACGCCGGTGGCGAGGAGCATGTCGACGCCTCCAGCCTCCATATCGAGCAGAGCGATCTCGAACACGGGCTTGCCGTCACGGCGCCAAGCGCGTTGCGCGGATCGGCGGGGCAGGTGGGGGCGACGGGAATGGCGGATATCGGCGGCCTCGACGAGGTGAAGCTGCGCCTTCGCCGCGCCGTGGAATGGCCGCGGATGCAGGCCGACGCGCTCGAACGGTTCCGCGTGGCGCCCGCGCGTGGCATCCTGCTTACGGGGCCGCCCGGCTCGGGCAAGACGCTGATCGCGCGCGCCCTTGCCGCCGATGTCGGCCTGAACTTCGTGCCCGTGCGGGCGACTGACCTGCTGACCCGGCATTTCGGGGAGGCGGAGCGCGCGATCGCGCGGCTGTTTGCGACCGCGCGGCAGACGGCGCCGACGCTCCTTTTCTTTGACGAATTCGACGCGATCGCCCCACGCCGCGGCGACAGGGACGCCGTCCTGAACCGCATCGTGGCGCAGATGCTCGTCGAACTTGACGGTATCGCGGGGCGCGACGACATGGTGGTGCTCGCGGCCACGAACCGCGCGGCCGCGATAGACCCCGCCCTGCTGCGTCCCGGCCGCTTCGACGAAGTGATCGAGTTCCCGGTGCCCGACGCCGAGGCGCGCCGCGCGATCCTCGGCGTGCACCTTGCGCGGCGGCCGCTGGCCGCGAACGTCGACCTTGCGGACCTGGCCCGCGCGACCGATGGCGCCTCGGGCGCCGACCTGGCCGAGATCGCCGCGGCGGCCGCGCGAGACGCGGCCATCCGTCAGATCGCGACCGGCCGCCCTGACGCGATCTCGCGGGAGGATCTGGAACACCGGATCGCCTCGTGGAAGGTGCTGCGAAAGCTGCGCCGAACCGACTTCATCGCAGGCAAGGACGAGGGCGCATGAGCGTAGACACCATCATCGCGATCATGTCGGACGAAGAGGCGCGAGGCCTGCCGCCCGGCCTCGATGCCGTGGCGCAGGCGGGCTTCGCGGCCATCTACGCCCCGCTTGCGCGCAGGGTGGTTCCGACGCGCCGCGGGATCGCGCGCTCGGCGGCGGAGCGCCAGGAATGGCTGGAACGCCTGATGCGCTTCGGAACGGTTCTGCCGATCCTGCCCGGGCACATCGTGCAATTGGCCGAGGCGCCCGCCATGCTGCGCGCGAACCGTGTCTTTCTCGGGCGGCAACTGGCGCGGCTGGAGGGCAGGGTCCAGTTCCAGGTGACCCTTACGATGGACGAGGCGCCGGATGGGGGTCGCTTCGCCGGACATCCCGGAGCCTTGGGACGCGCCCGCGACAGGGATGGCATTTCGGCCGCGCTCCTGTCGATCCTCGTCGACGCCCTCGAGGCCGAATGCGAGGAGGTGCGCGCCTTGCCCCGCCATGCCGGCCTCGTGGCCAATCTTGTCCTGCTGCTTGCGCGGTCGGCCGAGGGTCGGGTCGAGGATGCGATCGCGGCGATCGACGCGCTGTGGCCCGAGGGGCTGCGGTTCCGCATCGTCGGACCGTCGCCCGCCGTTTCCTTCGCCAGCGTCGCGCTTCAGCGGTTCGGGACGCAGGACCTCAAGGCTGCCCGGCGGCTCCTGGACGTTCCGCCGGACGCCAGCGAGGCCGACATCGAACGGGCGAGGTCGACCCGCCTTCGGGCGTCTGGCGCGCTTGCCCCCGATGCCATCCGGCTCGCGGCCGAGATCCTCACGCTGGGGGGGGGCGGCGGGCAAGGCGCTCGGACCGGTTCACCGCGCCAGTCTCTGGTCGGAGGGGATGGCCGCAGGCGGCGGGCCCGTACTGGGCGAGGTGGCGTGATGGCGCTTCTGCTCATCGGGGTGCTTCCAAGCGATGCGGCGCGGGCGCGGGGCGCGCCACCGCACCGCCGCATTCCTTGCGCGCAATGGGATGCGCTTGCGTTTTGCGTGGAGGATGGCCCCGCCCGGGACGAGGAGGCGCGGATCGTCGACTGGGCGACGAGGCAGAACGCCGTCCTCACCAGCCATGTGGCATCTGCGGATGTCCTGCCCGTGAAGATCGGCGCCGTCTTTTCCGGATCGCGTGCCCTGCGCGCCCATGTCGATGCGCTCTCGCCTCATCTCGGCGGGCTGGCCGAACGCCTGGCGGGCTGCGTGGAATACGCTGTTCAGGCTGTTCCCGGCGCGGAAAGCGCGGTCGAGGCGCCGCGCCCGGAGGGCGTCGACGGATCGGCCTTCCTGCGCCTGCAACGGGATCGGCGCGACCTTCGCGCCCGGAACGGTGCGCGACAACGCAGCTTCGTCGAAGATCTGGCCAAGGGGCTTCCCGCGCTCGGGCGAGGGATCCGGCGCAATGACGTCCGCCAAAAGGCCGCCGTGGCCGACTGGGCCGTCCTGGTGGAGCGCGGCGGCGAGGCGAGGCTCGTCGCGGGACTTGCCTCCTGGGATCGAAGGGCGCGCGCGATGGGCCTTGCGCTGCGCGTCATCGGGCCATGGCCCGCGTTCAGCTTTCTCGGTGCCGGACCGGAGGCGGCCGATGGCTGAGGGCGGTTTCGATCTTTCCTTCGCCACGCCATCGGACGCGCTGTCCGCGACCGATGGGCGGCTCGTCGACGTCGTGGATCGATTGCTCGATGCGGGCGTCGTTCTCAGGGGCGAGGTCTGGCTGACGGTTGCCGATGTCGACCTCGTGTTCCTCGGGGTCGACCTGGTGCTTGCGAACCCGGACGCCATCGGCAGGTCGGGGCGTCCGGGATGAACCATGTCCTCGGCTTCACCGATACCGGCGCGCGGGCAGCACCTTTCGCCGTGCTGGAGCTGTTCGGCGTCGGGGTGCTTGTGGTGCCGTCCGGCGGCGGGCGAAGCGCGAGAGAGCGGCTTGCGCTTCAGGTCCACTGCAGCGAGGCCCTCGAGAGTTTTCTGCCTATCGCCCCGGCTTGCCCCGTTCCGTCGGACGCGCTGGAGCGATCCCTGTACGCGCGCGCGGACGAGATCGCGCGCCAGCTCGAGCGCGTGCGCGGCAAGGTGCAGGTGACGATCCAGTGCCACGATGACGCGCCTGCGCGTGCGGATCGCGCCGATGTATGGTTGCAGGCGCGTGCGAGGTGGCGATCGCGGCACCGTAACGCGCTCGACATGCTGGCCGCATGTTGCCGCAGGCTCGGCGCGGAGGCCGTCGCGGCCTCGCCGAACCGTCTAGACGTTCTCTGCGCGCGGGCGCGCCTCGGCGAGATGCTCGGCGGTCTGGGCTCCGCCGACATGGCGCCGGAGGGCCCGGGTCGCCTCGGGGTCACCGTGACCGGCCCGTGGCCCGTTTTCGCGTTCGTCACGGAGGCAGCGACATCATGATGATCGGTGACACGGAGATGAAGCTTGGGCCCGACGACATCGCGCGGGCGCTTGGCGCCCTGACAGATCCAGCGGGACGCGTCCGGATAGAGCCCGAAACGGTGGAACAGGATCTCGCGCGGCTGGTGCTCGCCCTCATGGAGTTCCTGCGACAACTGATGGAAACGCAGGCCATCCGCAGGATGGAGAACGGCACGCTGTCCACCGACCAGGAGGAGGCGCTTGGCCGGACGCTGATGCGCTCGGAGGCGGCGATCCATGACATGGCTGCACGCTTCGGCCTCGCGCCGGGCGATCTTTCGATCGGCCTCGGGCCGCTGGGGCGCAGCATCTAGCAGGGCGGGCCCGGTCACGGCCGGGGCGCGCCGCATGTGGAACAGGGGGGGGAACGAGATGCCCGACGACACGCGGCGCGGCCGCGACGAGATCGCCATCGATCGCGAGATTGGCCTTGCGCAGGCCTACGCGATCGCCACCGGTGCTGCGTCGCCGCAGGTTGCGCCCGAGGCGCGAGACCGCTGCCGGGCCTCGCATCGGCGGCTCGGGGCCACGATCGCCGCGCGCCGGCATGTGTATGGACTGACCACGGGTTTTGGCCCATTGGCCGACCGCCTTGTCGATCCGGGCGACGGTGTTCTCCTGCAGCAGAACCTGATCCACCATCTCGCCAGCGGCCAGGGACCCGATTTCGCGTGGGACGAGGCGCGGGCGATCGCGCTTGCGCGGCTGATGTCGATCCTGCAGGGCCTTTCCGGCGCGTCGGAAGCGAGCATCGACGCGCTCGTGAGCCTGTTGCGCTCGGACCTGGCCCCCGCGATTCCGAGCCGCGGCACCGTGGGCGCTTCGGGCGACCTCACGCCCCTGTCGCATCTCGCGCTCTGCCTGCAGGGCCGGGCCGACTTTCTCACGAGGTGCGGGCGAAGGATCGATGGCGCCGCTGCGTTGACGGCATTGGGGCTCGCGCCCCTCGACCTCGAACGGCGCGACGGGCTGGCCCTCGTGAACGGCACATCCGCAATGACCGGCGTCGCGCTCTGCAACGCCGTCCGCGCGCGGCGCCTCGCGGAATGGTCGATCGCGCTGACCGCCGGCCTTGCCGAGGCGATGGCCGCGCGGTTGGAAGCCTGGGACATGGCCTTCGCCGACGCGAGGCCCCATCCGGGACAAAGGGCTGCGACGTCCGCCCTTCTCGCGAGGGTCGCGGGCGCGTCTCGGCTGGTGGTCGCGCCCATCGCGGCGCGTGAACTGCGCCCTGACGAGAACGGGCAGGAGGCCCGGATCGGCCAGGACGCCTATACGATCCGTTGCGCGCCCCAGGTGATCGGCGCGGTGCTCGACACGCTGGATTGGCATGACGCCGTCGTTCTGCGGGAGCTTAGTTCCGTCACCGACAACCCGATCTTTCCCGAGGACCGCGAGGTGCCGGCGCTGCACGGCGGCAATTTCATGGGCCAGCACGTCGGTCTGGTATCCGATTCGCTGGCGAATGCCGTGACGGTGCTGGCCGGTCTTGCCGAGCGCCAGGTCGCGCGCCTCACCGACGAGAGGCTCAACAATGGCCTGCCTGCGTTCCTTCACATGGGCCGGGCCGGCCTGAATTCGGGGTTCATGGGCGCCCAGGTGACGGCGACCGCCATTCTTGCGGAAATGCGAAGCCGCGGACCCGCATCCATGCATTCGATATCGACGAACGGGGCCAACCAGGATGTCGTGTCCATGGGCACCGTCGCCGCCCGCATCACGGCCGCCTCCATCGAAGATGCCGCCACGATCCTGGCAATCCTGGCGCTGACGGTCACGCAGGCGATGGACATCCTTGACGAGCGCGCCGAAGGCGGGTTTTCCCCGTCCGCTCAGACCGTTCGTGGCTTCGTGCGCATCCGGTCCGATCGACTTGCGGCCGACCGCCCCTTGGGGGAGGAGATCGCGACACTTGCCAGGGCGCTGTGCCGTCACTCTCCTCCCGCCTAGGCGTCTTGGGTTCAGGCGCTTGCGGGGTCCACGGTAAGGCCCACGGCCTCGGCGTATTTCAGCCAGCTTTCGATGGAGGCGACGACGGCGCGCACCTCGATCGCGATCAGTTCGATGCCGACGAGCGACACGCGAACGAAGGCATCGACGACGACGCCCTTGTCGAGAATCCGGTCGATCACTTCCGCGATCGAAGCGGATGCCACACTTTTTTCGATAGCCATGTCCAAATCCTTGTCTTGACATACAGAGGGGCCGCCAGGACGGCCGTCACCACTTAACGGAAGAACCGCTAACGGCGGGTTGAGGGATCCGGAACGTGGGGCTTTTTCGATACTTTCCCGTGTTGTCCAGTTGGTGAGGTCAGGCTTCAAGCCGCCGGACCGGCGCGGCGCGCGGCATCGGCGAGCAACTCGGCCAACGCGAGGCGCGACTGACGTTCCGTCCCGGTCATCAGGTCTCGCCGTGCATCGACCCCGTTCGCCGCAATCTCGGCCCTGAGCGCGCCAATCGCCTCTTCGATACGCGCCAGCATGGCGGTCTGGGCTTGCGGCCAGACCGTCTCCAGCCGCTTTGCAAGTGCCGCGTCGCGAGCGGCCGCGGTCGCCAGCGCGCGCTCCACGCGGGCGAGGTGCGCCGTCATCTTGCGGTCGAGCCTTGGAAGCGCCTGGTCGCGGGACCCCGGAAAGGCGGCGTCGCTTCGGTCCAGCCGCTCCGCGACGCGATCGGCGATTCGATCGATCAGATGACCGGGGATGTCCGCAGTCTTCGCTCGCGCCTCGTCGGGAGGCGGGTGGGCGCGCGAGGCCGCGACTGCTTCAAGCCGCTCCGCAAGACGGATTTCCACCCGCGTACGGGCGTCGTTCAGGGCGTCTGCGATCGACGTAAGGTGCGTGCAGGCCGCCTCCACCTGGTCCGGTCCCACGCGCGCCTCCTGCGCGGCCAGCCTGTCGCCGATGCTCGAGAGCTTCGCGTCGATGTGGGCGAGCCCCTCGTCCTGCCGCCGCGCGAGCGTCGTGAAGGCCGCGAAGAGGCGTGCCGCGGCCCCGGTCGCCGCGCTTTCCTGCAGGATTAGCGGTGCGGCGGCGATCCTGATGCGGTCGGACAGCGCGTCGATGCGACCCTCGAGCGCCGCGATCCGGGCGGCCAGGTCGACTGCATCGACGCAGGTTGAGGCCGGCGGGGGTCCCGGCGGCGCGGACGTCATGCCCCGGCCCTGCGCGTCGGAGGCGCCCGTCGCCCCGTCCGGGGAAGTTGCGTCGGGTGGGGCAGGCGGACCAACGGCGGCTGCTATGGACGTGGCGAGGTCTTTGACCACGATCTCCAGGCGGTCGATGGAAAGCCGCGTCGTATGGGCCGCCAGCGCGTCGATCCGCTCGACATATTCGTTCAGGGTGAACTCGATCATCTCGATACGGTCGCCCAGAACCTCGATCCGCGCATCCTCGGCGCCGCCGTGCAGGGGGCGGAGAGATCCCGACGCGCGCCGTGCCCTCGACCGCGCCAGAATCGCGGCCTTGAGGGTCGCCGGAAGGGGTCCGTCGGCCGCCACCGCTCCGCCCCTTGTCGAGCTGATCTCTCCTGCGGTCACGGGCGGATCTCCAGATAGGCGGACGGATCCTTCCTAACCCATACCCGTTAACGATCCCTTGCACGCACGCGATACCCTGCGTTCGCCGCGTTCTTCGGCTGGCGCAATGAAATCTTCAGACATCGAGCGATATCAGCGACGGCGGAACCGGGGTGAACAGCGAGGGTGAAACCATGGCCAAGGCAGTGACAAACGTGACCCCTGACGCTTCCGGCCTCGCCGCGCTTCTGGGCGGGAAGCTTCTGGAAAACGGGCTGCTGCTGGAGTTTTCGGCCGAGACGGGGTGCCTGCTGTCCGCCAACGAGGCGGCGCTTTTCCTGCTGGAGCTGTCGCAGGACGGATTGTCGGATCACGGGTTCGAATCGCTTCTGAGCGGGGACGGCCTCGACGCCGGCGCGCTGTGGCAGGAGCTGGTGGCGGGCGCGCGGTCGTCCTTTCGCGGCGCGGCCGTGGGCGTGCTGTCGCAATCGAGCTTTCCCGTGGACATCCTTGCCGGGGTGGTGATGGAGGACGGCGGGGCGGCGCGCATCGCCGTCCATGGCCGACAGATCGACACCGCCGCAGCCGAGGCGGCGCCCGCGACCGGCCCGGCCGCGGCGCTCGCCGACTACGTTGGCCTGATCGAGTACGATCCGGACGGAAACATCCTGTCGTCCAACGACCGGGCGAACATGGCGTTGGAGTTCTACGGCGAGGAAATGGCCGGGCGCAGCCACGAATCGCTCTGGCCGGACAGCGAGACGACCAAGCCCGACTACGTCGAATTCTGGGAAAAGCTACGACAGGGAAGAATCGTGGAAGGGCGCCACCTGCACATCACCAACGAGGGCAACGGCCTTTGGCTGCAATCGACCTTCGTGCCGGTGAAGGATGGGGAGGGCATCCTGCGATCGGTCGTGCAATGCCTGATGGACGTGAACGAGGCCACAGAGGCCGCCATCGAGGCCGAGCGGTTCCATGCGGCGATCGCCGGCGGCGCGGTCATGGTGCAGTACGACCCGGACGGGCATGTCACCGATGCCAGCGATTCGTTCTGCAAGGTGCTCGGGCATGACCGGGGCAAGCTGATCGGCAAGCAGATTGAGAAACTGCTCGACAAGGAATTCGCCAGGGGGACCGAGTTCGGCGCTGCCTGGACGGCGGCGGGAGAGGGGCGGGCGGTCGAGATCGACCTGCATCACAGGACCGCGTCGGGCGACGGCGCGTGGATGCGGGCGGTACTGGTTCCGATCCTCGACGCGACAGGGAAGCTCGCGCGCCTCCTCGAGATCGCATCGGACATCCAGGCCATGAGAGAGCGGCTGGATTTCCTGGAAAGCCGCTATGCCGTGATCAGCGACGTCCTGTGCATGTTCGAGCTGTCCGCGGCGGGCACGATCCAGGCCGCCAACAAGCGTTTCTGCATCGAGACAGGAGGCTACGAGAACGACTATATCGGCAAGGATTACAAGATGTTCGTGCCAGAAGACATCCTCAAATCGCCTGAGCACCTCGAATTTTGGAACCGCGTCCGCGATGGCGAGCGCGTGTCAGGCGACTACCGGCGCCTGGCGGCCGACGGGAGCGAAATCTGGTTTCAGACAACCTATGCCCCGCTGAGGTCCACGGGTGACGAGCGGGCGCGAACGATCCTCTGTTTCGGCAGGAACGTGACACAGCACAAGGCCCACATCGCCGAGATCGAAGGCAAGGTTGGGGCCATCGAGGCCGCGATCGGTGTTGCCGAATACTCGCCTGACGGCGAATTTCTGCAGGCCAACCAGCGCTTCCTCAAATCGCTGCACCTGAAGTGGGAAGACGTGAAGGGCAAGCCGCAATCCATGCTGAGCGGAGAGAGTGCGCAGGACAGCGACGCCTACCGCACGATGTGGCAGCGTCTTCGCGAGGGACAGTCGCTGGATCGGCAGCATCACCGAAGGGGCGGCGGAAATTCCGACGTCTGGCACGCGTCGTTCTACGCGCCGATCCGGAACCATTCGGGGGACTGCGTCCGCGTGATGGAGTTCGCACGCGACACGACCGCCGAAAAGCTCGAGCGCGTCGCGCTGGAGGGAAGATGGGCAAGCGCACAGGACGCGTTCGCCATCGTCGAGTTCGACCCGACCGGCAAGATCACGGGCGCGAACGACGCCTTCCTGCGCCTCGCCGGCTATTCGCGGCGCGAGGTGATCGAGCAGCATCACAGCATCTTCTTCAGCACCGACGTCGTCCAGTCTCAGGACTATCGCGACTTGTGGCTGTCGCTCGCACGCGGCGAGACGCGCCAGGGCTGCTACCATTTCAAGGGCCGCTTCGACCGGGACATGCATCTTCACGTCCACTACATCCCCGGCAGAAACGCGCTGGGAGAGATCGACAAGGTCCTCATGTTCGGCATCGACGAGACCGCTTACGTCAAGCTCCGGTCCGATCTTCACGCCGGCGCCGAAAGCATTCTCGACGAAATGCAGGCCATCGTCAGCGCGCAGGGTTCGAACCGGTCCGATATCGACGACGTGTCCTCCAAGATCGAAAGCTCCCGCACCACGATCCTCGCCAGCGAGGCGACGCTGCGCGGCGGTCTGGAGCAATTGCGCAGCGTCAAGGACGCCGTGAACGTCATCTCGGAATCGATCAACACCGTGAACGAGATCGCGACGCAGACCAACCTGCTCGCGTTCAACGCCGCCATCGAAGCCGCACGCGTTGGCGAGAATGGCGAGGGGTTCTCCATCGTAGCCGACGAGGTTCGCCGCCTCGCGGAGCGGAACTCGGCCGCGGCGCGCGAAATCTCGACGCAGGTGCAGGTCGTGGCCGAGCGGATGGCGGCGGGGGGCGACACCACCGAGGACGCGATCCGCAGGATGAAGGAAAGCGCCGAGAGACTGTCCGAGAGCGCGCCGCACATCGAAAAGCTGCTCGAGAGATCCGAGACGCAACGCGATACGGTCACCTCCGTCTCGGACATCCTGTCGGAACTGAAGAAGGGCGCGAGCGCTTGACGGGGTCCGGGTCGAGGCCGGACGCGGTCCCGCGGTTCCGCACGATCGGACTGCTCCAGGTCGGCGACGATCTGGTCGGCGTGCCCTCCGATGCACTTCTGGAGGTCACCCTGATCCGCCGGCTTGACCGGATACTCTCGCCCGAGCCGGCGGTCATCGGTGCCCTCACCTTGCGCGGCACCCTCGTGCCGGTCTGCGACCCGTTCGTTCTCTGCGAGCTCGGAGCACAAGGCGCAGGCAGGCCGATCGCCGCGATCGTCACCGACGGGAAGGGCATGATCGCGCTCGGTGTGGACGGGATTTCAGGCCTCCGCCGCTGCGAAGAGGGAAACGTCCAGCGGCTTCACGGAGCGGAAATGCAAGGCGTTCTCGATGGCCAGGCCATTCTGGATGGCCAGATCGTTCACCTCCTCGACATCGAGCGTATCTTTGCAAACGCACGCTTGCCACGCGCCGAAAGGAAGCTTCGCCGTGTCGCATCGACCGGCAACGGCGATGGCCTGAAGCACCTCACCTTCCGGTCGGGCGGCGTCCTGTACGCGCTTTCGGCGGAGCACATCTTCGGAACCGTGCCGCGCCAGGACATCGAGGAGCGATGGCTCGGCGAGCGGCTCGTCTCGGGCTGCATTCGCTTCCATGGACGCCGCATTCCCGTGATCGAGCCACATGAACTCTTCGGCCTGGGCACTCCACGGGCGGCCGAAAGACCGGAGTTCGTGGTGATCCGAATGCCGGGAGAAAGGGTATTGGCGCTTGCCGTCGACGAGGTCTGCAGCATTCAGCATGTCGGCCGCGCGACCAGGACCGGCCGGGAAGGCGGAATGGGAACGCGGTCGGATCTTCTGCGGGGAACACATGACGACGGCGGGAGCGTCGTGTTCCTTCTCGACGCCGCGCGGATCCTCGCGAACGCGACGCTCCTGAACATATCCGAGTTGTCCGATCGCTCGCCTGTCCCGATCGATGACGGGGTCCTCGGGCGCGGCGCAGGCCCGGGGGCGGTCGCGCCGTCCGAGCAGGGGATCATACGCGAAAGGGTGCGAAGTCTCGTTTTCGTGGCGGGGCAGAGGTTTGCGGCCCCGATCACGCAGGTTGCCCGAATTCTCGAGATGCCCGAACGCCTCACGTCGTGCGAGACCGATATTGCGGGGCTTCTGGGGCTGTTTCTCGTTGGGGGACAGCCGGCGCCGCTGGTCGATCTTGCGGGCCATCTCGGCCTACCGCCCTCGCGCCGGCCGGTAGAACGCCGGGTCCTGCTGATCGGGCCTCCGCAGGCGCGGATCGGGATCGTCGTTGAGGGCATCGACGGCATCGCCGACAGCGACTGGCGCTCCCGTCCGGAGGCGCGGATGCCGGGCGGCCACGACATGGTGCAGCTGCGCCGCAGGGGCGAGGTCGAGGTGCTGGATCGTCTCGACCTCGACGCAGTGGCTGATGGCGTCCGCGCTGCGTGGCTTGGCGCGGTCCCGGAGGCCGGCGAACGCGAGACGGCAGACGCGGAGCGCTTGGAGCCTGTCTGACCATGAAGGGAGGGTCGCGCGGACTGCGTACATGGGCTGCGGCCGGCGTGCGAACCCAATCTTAAGACATTCGTGCGAGACTGCGACAGCGGGGGCTGGAACTGGTGAGAAATGATCGAACGATACGCGCGGCTCGCGTCCGCCCTGGCGCTATGCGCAATCACTTATGTGGGCTTCCTTCTCTACGAGAAACAGCTCGCCTGGACGATCGAGCGCAAGGCCGAAGTGAACGCCACCGCTTGGCTGGAGTATTTCTCGACCATCGTTCCCGACTTAGACCATCTCCTCCAGACCGGCGAGGTCACGCCTGAGCAGCACGGCGCGTTGCGCGCTGCAAAGGCCGCGCTCGACGTATTCCGCTTCAAACTGTTCAATGGCGCGGGCGAGCTGACCTTCCTGTCAGACCGGATCGACGGTGTGGCCCACGAAGGCGAGGAGCTGTTCCAGCATAACACGGAGGCCGCGACGGTGCTTCGCGCGGGCAGGGCGTTCGTGAACGTCCTCGACGGCTCCTCCGAGCCCGGCCGCCCCGCGACCTACGCGGAAGTCTATCTGCCCGTTCTCATCCCGGGCGGGCCGGCGGGCGTCGTCGAGGTCTATGTCGACATGAACGAAGCACGCGCGGTGACGGAGGCGGCTTTCGCCAGGTTCTCGATCCTGTTCGGCGGCCTTGCGCTCGTCGCTCTGGCCATCCCCACTCTCCATTGGTGCCTGGCGTGGCGCGAGACGGGCCGCAAGAACGCGATCCTGGAGGAGACGGCCAGGACCGAGGCCCGGCTCTCGCGCGAGGTGCGGCTGATGGGCGAGTTGAACGGCTGGTTGCAATCGAGCCGCTCGCAGACGGAGCTCTTCGAGCTGGTCGTCGGGTTCCTGACCGGTCTTCTGCCTGCCTGCGAGGGCGAGATCTACATCTACGCCAATTCGCGCGACGTGCTGGACGGCAGCGCGGGCTGGGCCGGCGGCGAACCGCACGGGCACATTCACCCCGAGGATTGCTGGAGCCTTCGGCGCGGCAGGACCTACGCCTTCGGCGATGACGAGATCGCGTTTCCCTGCGCCCACGTCCGGCACGAGGACGTCCGCCCCTACTACTGCCTTCCCCTGCTTGCCCATGGCGAGACGATCGGCCTGCTGCACCTGAGGCGGCGAAAGGACGCGGAGCCGGGACAGTTCCGCGCGTCGCGGCGGCTTGCGCAACTCTGCGCCGAACAGATCTCGATGGCGCTCGCCAACGTGCGGATGCGGGACGAACTCCAGGACCAGTCGATCCGGGACGTGCTGACGGGGCTGTTCAACCGCCGACACCTGACCGACGCCCTTCGCAGCCACATGGCTCGCGCCGCGCGCGAGGGCGGCTCGGTCGCGGTCCTGTCGATCGACGTCGACCATTTCAAGAAGTTCAACGACAATTATGGCCATGATGCGGGCGACATGGTCCTGCGCGCGGTCGGCGCAGTGCTCGATCGGGCCGTGGATGGCGACGAGTTGGCCGCGAGGCCCGGCGGGGAGGAATTCATGGTCGTGCTCCCGCGGAGCGACGTCGCAGAGGCGCTACACCGCGCCGAAAGCATCCGCGAACGCATCCAGCAACTCTCCGTCCGCTATGGCGACAGGACGCTTCCCAGCATCACCGTTTCGATCGGCATCGCCCTGTCCCCGGCGGATGGAACGATGCCGCAGGACCTGATGAGAGCGGCCGACGGCGCGCTTTATGCCGCCAAGGAGGATGGCCGCAACCGGGCGGTTCTGACCACGCTGATGAGCGCTGGCGGCGGGGACCGTGTGACCGGACCTGCCGAGCCGGCGGTGCTGCGCAGCGCGGGCTGAATGCGCGGCGGCGGTCTTGCCGCTCGACCGTTGTCCGCGATCCTGACACAAAGTGTTTCTCTGAACCGATCGGTGATTGTAGCGAATCGAGAAACGCCCGCTAGGGGCGGGCGCCCGCTTGTCCATGTTTTCCACGTCGATATGTCCTGACGCACGCCCTTCGGGCACCGTCCCATGGCAAGCCCACGGAAAATGGAAACAATCCCCCGCCAGATCGCCCTGCTGCCGGCGCGATCGCCTCGTCCAGCTGCCGCACTTTTGCCATGTTTGAGCAGAAATTCCTTTCTTACGCCCACTTTTTGCCGCTATTCGTTAACGGCCCAGACTGGGGGGCGATGTCTGCAAGTGGCCGCGGGGAGGCTGCGCAGGACGCGCATCGACAGATGCGGGAGACGAGTGCCATGCATCGCGGCAGCCCGAACCCGGGCAGCTTCGAGAAGAGACGCCGCGAAGGTCCGCTGCATCCCGGCGTCGCTTCGGTCCACGATCCCCTCGACTGCGCGCCTTTGCCCGGCGCGGCTGCGCCCGGACATCCATTTTAGAACGCGCGCCGCATCTGCGCCCCGAATTTTGCGCTCGGCGAAGGGAGATTTTCGATGTCCGATTACGACGATCCGGTGAATGCCGCGCATCTGGTGGGCCTCTGGGACTTCCGCGACGGCGCGCCGGCGGCGGATGGCGGGCTGGCCGACGGCGTTGAGCAGGACGGAACCTTCTTCGCGGACGCGACGGCGGCGGGGGGCGCGCTCCTGCTCGACGGCAAGGGGGACCGGTTCGACGTGGCGGGCGGGGGAACGGCTTTCGATCTTCGCCAGGGCACGATCGCGGTGCGGTTCGTGCAGGACGAAGCCGCAAAAGGCCTGAACCACACGATCCTGAACCGTGGAGAATTCGACGATGCCGCCAGCGAGGGTCATTTCGCGATCGAGGTGACGCGCGAGGGCGCCGTCGTCCTGCGCCACGCGATACAAGGCGGCCCACAGTCGATCCTCACCAGCGCGCCCGGGCTGATCGCGTCGGGCGACGCGGTCACGGTGATCTACGGGTGGAACGAGGCCACGGGCGCCAGCCTCATCGTCGACAACGAGACGACCGGCGCGACGCAGACGCTCGAAACCGCGGTGACGGGCCTGACGCTGGCGGTCGGCGACGGCGACGCCGAAAGCTTCACCTTCGGCGCCCGCGAGCAGGACGACGGCCAGTTTTCGAACCATTTCGACGGTTCGATCGACTACGTCGCGATCTACGACAAGGACATCTCGAACGGCGATTTCGTCGTTGAGGGCACGTCCGGCCCGGATCTTATCGACACGGCCTACACCGGCGATCCCGAGGGCGACCTGATCGACGCCGGCGACAACGAGGCCGGCACGGATGCGGACGTGGTGGATGCCCGCGCGGGCGACGACACGATCGCGGCGGGCGAGGGCGACGATACGGTCTATGCCGGGGCGGGCAACGACGAGGTGCGCGGCGAGGCGGGCGACGACGTCCTTTACGGCGACGCGAGCCTCGGCACCGCGACCCTGCGCGAAAGCTTCGAATGGGACCTCGCCCCCGACCCGGACGATGGCGGCGCGATCGACGACGGCGACGCGATCACGGGGTTCACGCAGAACACGGGCTCGGTCGACGTGACCTTTTCGGTGCTGACGCCGAACACCGCCGTGCTCAACGAATACCAGGAGACCGAACAGCTCACGGACGGGATCAACACGGGCGGCGAGACGATCGATCCGGACTCGAGCCTTTCCTCGGACATCCGTGCGGACGGCAACGGCGAGGCCTACCAGCTCGCGTTCTCGGAGGCGGTGCGGAACGTCCAGTTCCGGATCAACGACATCGATCTCGACAGCGTCGTGTCCATCCAGGCCTTCGATGCGCAGGGCCAGCCGATAGAGGTCGTGCTGTCGCCCGGCGCCAATCTCGAGGCGCTCGATACCGACGGCGTGGCCGGGATCGACACGGTCCGCTCCACCGGTCTGCCCGGCGCGGACGACGACCCGGCGAATTCGGTCCTCGTCTCCGTCGCGGGGCCCGTGGCCAGCATCGTCATCACCCATTCCGCTGACGCGGGGGGCACCGGGTTCACGCCCTCGGGCGTCAACGTCACCGACGTCTATTTCGATGTCGTCACCGAGGCGCCGGTGCCGTCGCCGGCGGGTGACGACACGCTCGACGGTGGCTCGGGCGACGACCTCCTCCTTGGCGAGGACGGGCGCGATTCGCTCATCGGGGGCGAGGGCGACGACACGCTGGACGGCGGCGCGGGGCGCGACACGCTCGACGGTGGCATCGGCAACGACTTGATCACCGACCTCGAGGGCGACAACGTCGTGAACGGTGGCCTCGAGGGCCTGCCGGACCGCGGATTTCCCTTCATCGGCAATGCCGACCCGGACCCGTTCGACGACCGGGACACCGTCACGACCGGCGCGGGCGACGACCTGATCTCGACGGGCGACGACGCGGACGTGATCGTGTCGGGCGCTGGCGACGACACGATCGACGGCGGCTTCGACGACGACGTGATCGACGCGGGCGAGGGCGCGGATCAGATCGTGTCGGGCGAAGGCTCGGACACGGTCATTGCGGGCGACGGCGACGACACGGTCTATGGCGGCCTCGGTCCCGGCGTGGGCGACCTTGCCAACCTGATCGACGAGAATGTCGCGCCCTCGCGGAACGATCCGATCCCGGACAACGGCCGTGATCTCATCGATGCGGGCGCGGGCAACGACCTGGTCTTCGGGCAGGACGACAGGGACACGATCCTGGGCGGCGAGGGCGACGATACCCTCGACGGCGGGATCGACGACGACCTGATCGAGGGTGGCGACGGCAACGACCTTCTGATCGGCGGACAGGGCGCGGACACGCTGACGGGCGGCTTCGGCAACGACACGTTCGAGGCAGGCACCTTCACAGACCCGATTTTTGGCGACGAGTACGTCGAGGGGATCGGCGACAGCGTGACGGGCGGCGAGGATCCCGACGACGGGGACATCGACGTGCTCGACCTCAGCGGATCCGGCCCGCTGAAGATCATCTACGACGACGCGATCGACCCGGGCGGCGAGACCGGGGAAAGCGGCAAGGTGATCTTCTACAAGGATGCCGCCAAGACCGAGGCTGTGGGCGAGCTTGTCTTCAAGGAGATCGAGAACGTCATCCCATGCTTCACGCCGGGCGCCCTGATCGCCACGCCGAACGGCAAGGTGCCTGTCGAGACCCTGCGCGAGGGCGACAGGATCCTGACGCGCGACAACGGCTTTCAGGAAATCCGCTGGGTCGGCTCGCGCACGCTGAGCCGTCAGGAGTTGCAGCGCGCGCCGAACCTCAAGCCGGTGCTGATCCGGGCCGGAAGCCTTGGCGGCGGCCTGCCCGAGCGGGACATGCTTGTCAGCCCGCAGCACCGGGTGCTGGTCTTCGGCGGGGCCACGCAGCTCTATTTCGCGGAAAGCGAGGTGCTCGTCGCGGCCAAGCACCTTGTGGGCAAGCCCGGCGTCGAAAGTGCCGATCCGTCCGGCGCCACCTATGTCCACTTCATGTTCGACCGCCACGAGGTCGTCCTGTCCGACGGCTGCTGGACCGAAAGCTTCCAGCCGGGTGACATGACGCTGGGCGCGATGGGAGAGGCGCAGCGCGACGAGATCCTCTCGATCTTCCCGGAGCTGGGGACGGGCGCGGGGCAGATCGGGTACGGCGCGGCGCGCCGTGCGCTCCGGTCGCATGAGGCACGACTTCTGCAGCTCTGATGCCCCCAAGGCGTCAGGACAGGGTGGCGGGCGGTTCCGGTCGGGACCGCCCGTCCTCTTTCAGGGGGGCTTCTTCAGGTGCGCGTGCCCGCGCGCCATGCGGCCCAGTCCTCGGGGGTGTCGAGGTCGGTCAGCGCGCGGCGTCCCTTCAGTGGCACCAGGTGGACGCGGCCGGAATGACGCCGCAGCACGTCGCGCGCGCCGGTATCTCCGGTCAGCGCCTGCAACTCGCCCAGCAGGTCGGCCGGGAACAGAACCGGGTGGCCCGGCGTGCCGTCCTGCGCGGCGGCGCGCAGGATCGCGCGGGGGGCCTGCCGCGACAGCGCGATCAGAAGGTGCAGGTCCGATGCGGTCACGTCGGGCATGTCGGCAAGGACGACGAGCACCGCGTCCGTCAGGCCGGTCACGCCCGCGACGATCGACGCCGCCATGCCCGCCCCCTCGGGGGCATCCACCACCTCGACCTCGAGTGGGGCGAGAAGCGCGCGCCGCGCGTCCTGTCCAGGCCCCAGCACGACGCGCGTGGCGCCGGCGCGCAGGCATCTGCGGGCCATGACCTCCAGAAGCGGGCGCTCGCCGAAGGCCGCCGGGACCGGCTCCAGCAGTTTGTCGGCGCCGCGCATCCGCGTCGCGCGTCCCGCCGCCAGCAGAAGGAATGAGGGATCGGCCATCAGCCCCGCATCCGCGCGCCGTCGGGATCGAAGAGCGGCGTGGCGACCATCCGCGCGGGGTGCATCCGGCCAAGGATCTCGATTTGCACCTCGCGACCCTCCTCGATCAAGTCCACGGGAAGGAAGCCGAGCGCCACGGAGACGCCGGCATGGTGCGAGTAGCCGCCCGAGGTGCAAAACCCCACGACCTCGCCGCAATGCCAGATTGGCTCGTAGGCCACGACATCGGCATCGTCGGCATCGACGGTGAAGGCGCAGAGGCGGCGCGACGGGCCGACTGCACGCTCGGCCTCGGCGGCGTCGCGCCCGATGAAGGGGGCGGACTTGCGCCAGTCCACGAAGCGGTCGAGACCGGTCTCTCCGACGGTGTAATCGGGCGAATACTCGCGCATCCACGCACCGAAAAAGCGGTCGAGCCGCAGGCTCATCATGGCGCGCATGCCGAAGGGGCGAAGGCCGTAAGCCTGTCCGGCATCCCACAGCACCGACCAGAGCGCGCGTTGCTCCATCGCATCGACGTAGATCTCGTAGCCGAGATCGCCGGTATAGCTGACGCGCTGCACCAGCGCGCCGGACAGGCCGATGGTCATGCGCTTCGCGTCGAGGAAGCGGAAGGCGGCGGGGCCGACATCCGTACGGGTCACATCTTGTAGAAGATCTCTCGCGCGCGGTCCGGCGATCTGGAAGCCGGTGACGCGGTCGGACAGGTTCTCGACGGTCACGTCGCCGTCGAGGTGCCGCTCGAACCAGCGCATGTGGAAATCCTGCGCGCCGTAGCTCGCGGTCAGGCGGAAGTCCCCGGGCCCGAGGCAGCTGATGGTGAAGTCGCCCATGATCCGCCCCGAGGGCGCAAGCATCGGCGACAGCGCGATGCGCCCTGCTTCGGGCACGCGCCCGGCCATGATCCGGTCGAGCCACGCGCGCGCGCCCGCGCCCCGCACGGCGTATTTGCCGAAGTTCTGGACTTCGTTGATGCCGACGCCGTCGCGAACCGCCCGCACCTCGCGCGCGGTCGGCCCGAAGGCGTTCGACCGGCGGAACGAGGGCGTCTCGTGGCGCGGCTCGCCTGGTTCGGCGAAGTAGTTGGCCACCTCCAGCCCGTATTGCTGGCCCCAGACCGCGCCCATGGCGTCGAGCACGTCGTGGATCGGCGAGGTACGGAAGGGGCGGGCGGCCGGCAATTCCTCGTTGGGGTAGGAGACGGAAAAGCGCGTCCGGTAGTTCTCGATCACCTTTGGCAGCGTGTAGCCGGGCGTGAGGAAACGGCCGAAGCGGGCCACGTCCATCGCGAAGACGTCGCGCTCGGGCTCGCCCTCGACCATCCACTGCGCGAGGCTGAGGCCCACGCCGCCGCCCTGGCTGAAGCCCGCCATCACGCCGCAGGCGGACCAGTAGTTGCGCAGGCCCGGCACGGGGCCGACCAGCGGATTGCCGTCCGGGGCGAAGGTGAAGGGGCCGTGGATGACGGACTTGACGCCCGCCCGCTCCAGCACCGGAAAGCGGCGGTAGGCGAAAGCGATGCTGTCCTCGATCTTGTCGAAGTCGTCGGGCAGAAGCTCGTGCCCGAAATCCCACGGCGTGCCGTCCACGGCCCAGGGGCGGCAGGTCTGCTCGTAGAAGCCGATGCACAGGCCGCGTCCCTCCTGGCGCAGGTAACTTTCGCCGGCGGGATCCATGACGTGGGGGTGTTCGCGGTCACGCTCGTAAATCTCGGGGATATCGTCGGTCACGACATACTGGTGCTCCATCGGGTGAAGCGGCAGGGCGAGGCCGGCCATGTGGCCGACTTCGCGCGCCCAGAGGCCGGCGGCGTTCACGACATGCTCTGCGTGGATCGTGCCCTTGTCGGTGACGACGTCCCATGTGCCGTCAGGGCGGGGGTTGGTCTCGAGGACCCTTGTGTGAAGCACGATCTCCGCGCCGCCCATGCGCGCGGCTTTTGCGTAGGCGTGCGTCGTGCCCGAGGGGTCGAGATGCCCGTCGAGCGGATCGTAGAGGCCGCCGAGGATGCCCTCGACATTGGTGACGGGGGCGACCTTCGCGATCTCCTCTGGGCCGATGATCTCGGTCTCGAGACCCATGAACCGATGCTTCGCGCGCTCGGCCTTCAGCATGTCGAGCCGCTCGGGCGTATCGGCCAGCGTCACGCCGCCCACGTGGTGCAGGCCGCAGGACATGCCGGTGAGCTCCTCGAGCTCGCGGTAGAGGCGGATCGTGTAGCCTTGCAGCGCGGCCATGTTGGTGTCGCCGTTGAGCGTGTGGAACCCGCCCGCGGCGTGCCAGGTGGAGCCCGAGGTCAGCTCGGAGCGTTCCAGCAGGATCACTTCGGACCAGCCGAGCTTCGTGAGGTGGTAGGCCACCGAGCAGCCGACGACGCCGCCTCCGATGATGCAGACGCGGGTGCTGGTTTTCATGGACGGGCCTCCTTGTGTCCCGGGCATGAAACGGACCGGGCAGCCGGGCGGCATGTCAGAAAGCGACATCGGGTGACGCGGCAGGGCCCCGGCGCGGGGTAAGCGCCCGCGACCCCGCGCGCCTCAGAGCTTGCGGATCTTCAGTCGCGTCAGTCGGTTCTTGTCGCGCTCGGCCACCTCGAAGCGGACGCCGTGGAACGAGAAGGTCTGTCCCTCGACCGGGATCGTCTGCGCCTCGTGGATGACGAGGCCCGCCAGCGTGTTCGCCTCCTCGTCGGGCAGCGTCCAGTCGGTCGCGCGGTTGAAGTCGCGGATCGTCATGGCGCCGTCCACCACGTAGTTGCCCTGCGCGTCCGGGGTCAGGGTGGGGGCGTCGGCGACGTCGAATTCGTCGGTGATCTCGCCCACGATCTCCTCGAGGATGTCCTCGAGCGTGATCAGGCCGCGCAGCGCGCCGTATTCGTCCACGACGAGGGCGAAATGCGTGTGGCGGCGCAGGAACTGCCGCATCTGGTCGTCGAGCGTCGTCGTCTCGGGCACGAAGTAGGGCTTCATCGCCACGTCGGTGATGCGGAAGGCGGACAGGCCCGGCGCATCTCCGCCGCGCGTCATGCGGTCGATGGCGCGTAGCAGGTCCTTGGCGTGGACGACGCCGACGATGTTCTCGGTCTCGCCTCGGAAGACGGGCAGGCGCGTGTGCGGGCTTTGCAGGGCCTGGCTCAGGATCTCCTCGGTGGGCGCGTCGGCGTCGATCATCTCGATGCCCGAGCGGTGCAGCATGATCTCCTCCACGGTGCGTTCGTGCAGGTCGAGCGCGCCCAGAAGGCGGTCGCGGTGCTCCTTCTCGACGACGCCCTCGGAATGGCCGAGCGACAGGGCGCCGATGATCTCCTCCTGGACCGACAGCATGTTGGCGCCAGCCTCGATCCGCACCCCGAACAGGCGCAGGACGGCGCGAACGATGATGCGCACGACGGTGACGACGGGGGCGAGCACCGAGATCACGGCGCCGACCGGACCGGCGGCGCGCGACGCGGTCTTCTCGGGGTCGTTGATCGCGTAGGTCTTGGGCAGCACCTCCGAGAAGATCAGGACGAGCGCGGTCATCACCAGCGTCGCGACGGCCACGCCGCTTTCGCCCAGGAGCGTGGTGAAGAGCGCCGTGGCGAGCGAGGTCGCGAGGATATTGACGAGGTTGTTGCCAAGAAGGATGCCGCCGATCAGACGTTCGTTGTCCTCCTTCAGGCGCAAGGCGCGTTCGGCGCCCTTCGAGCCCGCCTCGGCCCGGTCCGCGATGGAGCGCAGCTTGCCGCGAGAGGCCGCGGTCAGCGCCGTCTCCGAGCCAGAGAAGAAGCCCGAGCACAGCAGCAGGAACAGGATCACCGCGGCGGTGATCCATGTCGTCGGTTCGGATAGTCCGGCGACGAGGCCGGACGTTTCGGGAATGATTTCCATGGGCAGCGTTATGGGGGTGAGAAAAGGGCCGGGCAAGCCCCGCGTGGCGTCGCGCGGCCGCTCAGCCGGGATTGCGCGCGAGGGGGTGGTTGTCCAGAACGAGGTCGCGCAACCGCGCGTCGAGGATGTGGGTGTAGATCTCGGTCGTGGCGATGTCGGCATGGCCGAGAAGCGTCTGGATCGCGCGCAGGTCGGCGCCGTTCTGCAGCAGGTGCGTCGCGAAGGCGTGGCGCAGGGTGTGCGGCGTGACGCGGGCGGGATCGATGCCGGCGGCGGCCGAAACCTCCTTGACGAGCGTGAAGAAGCGCACGCGCGTCATGTGGCCCGCGCGCCCGCGCGAAGGAAACAGATACGGCGAGGCGGTGGCGCCCTTCTCGCGGCGCGCGAGGTCCTCCTCGGCGTCGCGCCGTTCGAGCCATACGCGCGCGGCGTCCCGCGCGGGCGGCGACAGGGGCACCATGCGCTCCTTGCCGCCCTTGCCCCGCACCAGCAGCATCCGCGGATCACCGCGAAGGGCCGCGGCCGGAAGCGCCACGAGTTCGCTGACCCTGAGCCCCGTCGCGTAGAGAACCTCGAAGAGGCAGGCGTTGCGCAGGCGCTCGGCCTCGCCCCGGCCGCTGCGCCGAGCGGCCTCGAGCAGGCGGTCGACCTCGTCCACGCCAAGGACGGAGGGCAGGGTGCGCGCCTTCGCGGGCCCCCTGATCTGCAGGCAGGGATTGTCCGCGCGCCACCCCTCGTCATGCGCGAAGCGGTAGAGCTGCCGCAGCGAGGACAGCCTGCGCGCACGCGTCGCGGCCGAAAGCCCCTCGGCCTCCAGGGCGGTCACGTAATCCTCGAGCGCCGCGCGCCCGGCGGTGGCGAAGGACGCGCCGCGCCGCGCGAGCCAGCCCATCGCGTCCTTCAGGTCGCGCCCATAGGCGAGCAGCGTGTTGCGCGCGGCGCCCTGCTCGGCGGCGTGGGCGTCGAGGAAGGCCGCGATCCAGTCGGTATCGTCGCGGGGCGCCATCCTCAGCCCTCCGCGAGAAGGAGCTGCAGGCTTGCGCGGCGGGCGAGGTCCTCGAGGCCCACGCCGCGGAACAGCGCGAGGGCGTCGGAGATGTCGGCGTAGTCGGACTCGCGGTTGCCGAGGACGAGGGCTGCGCGCAGGAACGCCTCGCCCATGCGGTCGTTCTCGACGAACCATGTGTAGCGATGCGCCGGAAGCGGGTCGGAGAACGCGTTCGCGACGGCGACGGCCATCGGGTCGTCGGAGGGCGCGGGGGCGGCGGGCCGGCCGCGCGCGACATCGAAGGCGAAGGCCTCGGCCGCGTCACCCGGCGTGGCGGCTTGCGCCACGCGCTCGTAGATCGGCGACAGAAGCCCGATGCGCCGGGCCAGACGCGCCGCCTCGCCGCCGAGCGCGACGCGCTGCAGGCGCTCGGCGAAGATGGTGGCGAAGGCGACCGACAGCCCCGCGTCGCGCATGTGGGCGAAGGCGGGCGCGAGACGCGCGTCCACCTCGCGCGCGTCGCCGGCCAGAAGGGCCGCGTCCAGCGCCTGGACCGCCGCGACGCGGTCCCACACGCCGCCCGAGGCCGAGGGCACGCGCGCGGTGTAGATGGCGAACCATTGCTGCGGCTCGATCGCGCCCGAGCGGGTCAGCCGCTCGGCGGCGTCGAGCTGCGCGCGCCAGCCCGCCAGCAGCGAAAGGTCGGCATGAACGAAGGCGAGCGGCGCGCCCGTGAGGTCGGGACGTTCGGCCACGGCCATGCGCATCTGGAAGGCGAGCGGCGTCAGGTTGGGATCGGGCGGCAGGCGCGGCTCGCCCTGGAACAGTTCGGGGTCGAGGAACCGGGCGATCAGGTTGCCCTCCTCGGGCGTGATCCGGCCAAGCGCCTCACCGGTGCCCAGCGACAGTGCCGCCGCCGACCAGTCGCCGGTCCGCGCGAGACAGAAGATGCGCGCGGGGAAGGTGGGGGCGATGTCGGGATTGGCCTCCATCGCCGCGCAGGCGCGGTCGCCCTGGCCGGTCAGCAGGCTCACGTCGAAGAAGCGGCGGAAGACCTGCGGCTCGGTGGGGCCCGCGCGCTCCATCAGGGCAAGCGCGGGATCGAGCGCGCCGCGCGCCAGAAGCATGTCGAGGCGGGCGAGGAACAGCTCGCCCCGTGCATCGCCCGTGGCCGCCGGCGGCGCCAGTTCCGCCAGCGCGAGCGTCTGCGTGAAGGACAGCACCGCAGGAAGCCCGCCGCTCGGCTGCGCGCGGAACAGGCGCACCAGCGTCGCGGTGTCGGAGTCCCCCCAGAGGTCGCTGGGCAGGCCCGTGATGGAGCGCGGAAGAAGCCCCACCGCGTCCAGTTCCACGGCGTCGAGCGGAAGCACCGTGATCTCGGCTCGCTCCACGGACGTGGCCACGTTGGCGTGAGGCCGTGTCACCGTGTCGGACAGCCACGGGGGCTCGAGCGTTTCGGGCAGGTTCTGGAACGTGGGGGGCAGGATCTCCTCGACGCCGTCCTGCGCCTGCGCGCCCGCGCCCGACATTCCCAAGAGGACGGCGAGCGAGGCGGCCCGCGCGATGCGTCTAGTCACCGCCAAGGTCCACGGGCTCGGTCACGGACTGCCGGTCGGGCTGCATGAAGCCCGAATAGGAAAACGCCACGATGCCGATCGCCGCCAGCAGGATCAGGATCAGGAGAAAGCGGATCAGACGCCCCATGAGATCGGTCCGTTCATGCGGCCCGGCGTGTCGGTGCGGGCCGTTCTGCACTGCTCTGGCCGGGCGTGTCCCGGTCCGGTTTCCGTGGCTGCGCCGCCGAGGCCCCTGCGCGCCGCACAGGTCAACCGCCGCGTTTGCCGCGCCACGCTTTTCAATATAAGCCATCTCGGGTGGAATAATGCCAGCCGGGGAAAAGAATTTTTCTGACATGGGCGAAAGCGCGCCAGAGGTCGACGTCCGCTTGCGGAAGACCGTGGTTCTCATCGGAATGATGGGCGCCGGGAAGACGGCCGTGGGCCGGGCTCTGGCCACGCGGCTCGGCGTGCCGATGCGCGACTCGGATGCCGAGATCGTGGACCGCGCCCGGCTATCGATCGCCGAGATCTTCGAGCGCTACGGCGAGGCATTCTTCCGCGAGAAGGAGACGCAGGTGATCGCCCGCCTGCTGGAGGACGCGCCTTGCGTGCTTTCGACGGGGGGCGGGGCGTGGATGTCGGAGCGTAACCGCCAGCTGATGACGGCGAAGGCGGCGGTGCTCTGGCTCGAGGCGGACCTCGAGCTGTTGTGGAGCCGCGTCCGCCACAAGACGACGCGGCCCCTCCTGCGCACGGACAACCCCAGGCGCAGCCTGTCGGAGATCCTTGAGGCGCGCAGCCCCGTCTACAGGCTCGCGCCGCTGAAGGTGCATGTGCAGCCGGAATGGTCCATCACCGAGACCGCGGGTCATGTTCTGCGCCGCCTCGTCGAGGCGGGCGCGGTCGAGGAGCTTCGATCGAATGAATGATATCAGTAGTTTGTCGCACGATGTTCACGTTCCGCTTGGGACGCGCGCCTATGACGTGCGTATCGCGCCGGGCTTGCTGGCGCGCGCGGGCGCCGAGATCGCGGACCTGCTGCCGCGCGGTCGGACCTGGATCGTCACCGAAAGCACGGTCGCGGCGCATCACCTCGGCGCGCTTCAGGCGGGGCTCGAGGCCGGCGGCATCGGCAGCGAGGCCCTGAGCCTGCCGCCCGGAGAGGCCACCAAGAGCTGGCCGCACCTCACGCGCACGGTCGAGTGGCTGCTGTCGGAGAAGGTCGAACGGCGCGATGTCGTCATCGCGTTCGGCGGCGGCGTGATCGGCGACCTCGTGGGCTTCGCGGCCGCGATCCTGCGCCGCGGCGTGCGCTTCGTGCAGGTGCCCACGACGCTTCTGGCGCAGGTGGATTCCTCCGTCGGCGGCAAGACCGGGATCAACACGGTCCACGGCAAGAACCTCGTGGGGGCGTTCCACCAGCCGTCGCGCGTGCTGGCAGACATCGACGTCCTCGGCACGCTCGCGCCCCGCGATTTCCTTGCGGGATACGGCGAGGTCGCGAAGTACGGCCTTCTGGGCGACGCGGGCTTCTTCGCGTGGCTCGAACGCAACGGGCCCGCTCTTGCCGCCGGCGACGCCGGCTTGCGCGCCGAGGCCATCCGGCGCTCGGTCGCGATGAAGGCCGACATCGTGGTGCGCGACGAGACCGAGCAGGGCGACCGCGCGCTTCTGAACCTCGGGCACACGTTCGGCCACGCGCTGGAGGCCGCGACGGGCTATTCGGACAGGCTGCTGCATGGCGAAGGCGTGGCGATCGGCTGCGCGCTCGCTTTCGGGCTGTCCGCAAGACTTGGCCTGTGCAGCCAGGAGGACCCCAGCCGCGTGCGCGCGCACCTCGCCGAGATGGGCATGAAGCGCGACCTTGCCGACATCCCCGGCGACCTGCCCGATGCGGACGGTCTGCTGGACCTGATGGCTCAGGACAAGAAGGTGATGGACGGCAAGCTGCGTTTCATCCTCGCGCGCGGCATCGGCGAGGCCTTCGTCAGCGGCGACGTGCCGCCCGAAGCCGTGCGCGACGTCCTGGCCGAGGCGCTCGCCGCGCGCTGATCAGTCCGCGCCGCGGTAGGGCTCGACGTATTGCAGCGCCATGTCCCACGGAAAGAAGATCCAGGTGTCCTGGCTCACGCCCGTGATGAAGGTGTCGACCATCGGCTCGCCCTTGGGCTTGGCGTAGACGGTGGCGAAATGGGCCCTCGGATAGAGAGCGCGCACCACCTCGAGCGTCTTGCCCGTGTCCACGAGGTCGTCGACGACCAGAACGCCGTCGCCGTCGCCCATCATCGCATCGTCGGGCCGGTTCAGCACGACGGGCGCGGTCTGGTTCTGGTGATTGTAGCTTTTCACGCTGATCGTATCGACCATGCGGATGTCGAGCTCGCGCGCCACGATCATGGCGGGCGCCATGCCGCCGCGGGTGATCGCCACGACCGCGCGCCACGCTCCGTCCTCGCCCGGGCCGCGCTTGTCCAGCCGCCAGGCCAGAGCGCGCGCGTCGCGGTGAATCTGGTCCCACGAGACGTGAAAGCCCTTCTCGTGCGGAAGCGGATTGATCATCGCCTCACTCCCCCTTGCGTTCGAGCGTCATGTCGGGCGCCTCGGGGTTCTTCATCCCGATGACGTTGTAGCCCGAATCGACGTGGTGGACCTCGCCCGTCACCGCGCTGGAGAGGTCCGACAGGAGATAGAGCGCGGACTTGCCGACCTCCTCCTGAGTGACCGTCCGGCGCAGGGGCGCGTTGTTCTCGTTCCATTTCAGGATGTAGCGGAAGTCGCCGATCCCGGAGGCCGCAAGCGTCTTGATCGTACCCGCGCTGATCGCGTTCACGCGGATGCCGTCGCGGCCGAGATCCTCGGCGAGATACATCACCGACGCCTCGAGCGCGGCCTTGGCCACACCCATGACGTTGTAATGCGGCATGACCTTCTCGGCGCCGAAATACGTCAGCGTCAGAAGCGAGCCGCCGTTCGGCATCATCTTCTCGGCGCGCTGGCACACGGCGGTGAAGGAATAGACCGAGATGTGCATCGTCTGCGCGAAGTTCGCGGGGCTCGTCTCGACGTAGCGGCCGCGCAGCTCGTTCTTGTCGGAGAAGCCGATGGCGTGGACCACGAAATCGATGCTGTCCCAACGCTCGGCGAGCGCGGCGAAGAGCGCATCGAGGCTGTCCTCGTCGCCCACGTCGCAGGGCAGGACGATGTCCGAGCCGAGCGACTCGGCCAGCGGTCCGACCCGCTTGAGAAGCTGCTCGCCCTGATAGGAGAAGGCCAGTTCCGCGCCCTCGGCCGCGACGGTGCGCGCGATGCCCCAGGCGATGGACTTGTCGTTGGCCAGACCCATGATCAGTCCGCGTTTGCCTGTCATCAAGCCCATGGCCGTCTCCGCTTTTTTCCAACTCGCAGGTGCAACCCCTGTAGGCCATCGACCCGTGAGCCGCAAGATTGCGCGCGGCCCGAGGCGGGGCTTGCGGCGGCTTGGGTTGCCGATATGGTGCAGGCCTTCTGCGCAGGAGAACACGATGAGCGACCGGACCGGAATTTTCGCGGGAGACGACCCGTTCGAGATCGCGAAGGCGTGGCTTGCGGAAGCCGGCAGGACCGAGCCCGAGGACCCCAACGCCATTGCGCTCGCCACCGTGGACCCGGCGGGGATGCCCAACGTGCGCATGGTCCTTCTTAAGGAGATCGAGGCAGAGGGGCGGGGGCAGGGCGCCTTCGTCTTCTACACGAATTACGAAAGCGCCAAGGGGCAGGAGCTTGCCGCGACGCCGCGGGCGGCCTTTACCATGCACTGGAAGAGCCTGCGGCGGCAGATCCGCGTGCGCGGCCCGGTCGAACGCGAGGACGGACCCGCGGCGGACGCCTATTTCGCGAGCCGCTCGCTCAAGAGCCGGCTGGGCGCCTGGGCCTCGAAGCAGTCGCGCCCGCTTCAGAGCCGCGCCGCGCTGATGGCCGACGTCGCGCGCGTCACCGCCGAGAAGGGGCCCGCGCCGCCGCGGCCGCCGCATTGGGGCGGGTTCCGCATCCGGCCGGTGGAGATCGAATTCTGGGCCGACGGCGCCTTCCGGCTCCATGACCGCTTCCGTTGGGTGCGCGCCGAGGGCGCCCCGGAATGGTCCGTCACGCGGCTGAATCCGTAGCTCGATTTCTCGCCCAGGGGCCCATATCGCACCCATTCGCGAAGCGCGAATTTTCCAGATCAATGGAAAACAACATTATTTTCGTGTTGCCGAGAGTTAGTTGACCCTGCGATATGTTGCGTCGGGACATGCAGGGGCCTCGCGGCCACAAGATTGGGACTTAGGCGGAATGGCCGAGAATGAGGCTTCAGAGCAGGTCGTGCGCGGCCGCGTGAAGTGGTTTGATGCTGGGAAGGGGTTCGGCTTCATCGTCGCCGACGATGGCGGACCCGATATCCTTCTCCATGCGAACGTGCTGAGGAACTATGGCCAGGGTTCGGTCGCCGAGGGTTCGGGCATCACGGTCCTCGTCCACGAGACGCCGCGTGGGCTGCAGGCGAGCGAGGTCGTCGAGATCGTTCCGCCCGACCCCGAGGTGATGACCGAACGCTCGGCCAGCGTCGTCATCCCCGATGCGCCGCCGGACGCCCCGTTTCTCGCCGCCCGCGTCAAATGGTTCGACAAGGCGAAAGGCTTTGGGTTCGCGAACGTTTTCGGCCATGCTGAGGACGTGTTCGTTCATGTCGAGGTGCTGCGCCGGTTCGGTCTGTCCGATCTGCAGGCGGGCGAGGCGGTCGCCATGAAGGTGGTGGACGGACCGAGGGGAAAGCTTGCCGCCGAGGTGCGCAGTTGGGATTACGTCCAGTAGGGGCTTCGGGCCCGTCGATCATCGCTCGCCTCGCGCTTGCGGCGTCCGTCGCCGGGGCTGCCGCGCTCTCGGCGGGGGCGGCTGTCGCGGCCTGCTCGGAGGGCCGCGTCGAGCTGCGGGGCGACTGGGGCACCGCGCGGTTCCGCGTGGACATCGCCGACACGCCCGAGACGCGCGCGCGCGGCCTGATGTTCGTGGAGGAGATGCCTCAGTCGTCGGGGATGCTGTTCGTCTTTCCCGAGGAGCGGGTGCGCACGTTCTGGATGCGCAACACCTACATCCCGCTCGACATCATCTACTTCGACGCCAGCGGCGCGTGGGTCAGCGTGCAGGCGGACGCGGTGCCATTCGACGAGACCAGCCTGCCGAGCGACGCGCCGGCGCAATACGTGCTCGAGGTGAACGCGGGCCTTGCCGAAGCCTTCGGCATGGGGCCCGGCACCGAGCTGCGCCATCCCGCCCTGAACCAGGAGATCGCCGCCTGGCCCTGCGCCGAGTGACCGGCCCACGCGCGTGGGCGCAAGGCAGCCCCTTGCGCGCAGCCTCGCGCGCGAGGTAACAGGGCGCGTCGGGGCGTGGCGCAGCTTGGTAGCGCGTCTGTTTTGGGTACAGAAGGTCGTGAGTTCGAATCTCGCCGCCCCGACCATCTCCCTCTCCACCTACATCTTGTGTGTCGCGGCTGCTGTCCCTGCGTGCGGGGCAGCCTGTGCGGGTGCCTGTCGTGGCCCTCGCGCAACATCTAGTGGTTCCGCGGCGCCGCATCCGGCGGTTTCCTCCGCATCCGGCGCGGGGAGCTCGGTCTTGCCGGAACCGGGGCGCGAGAGACCACGATCCGCGGGTTTGTCCAACAATTTCTGAGGAACTTCCCCGACCGTCCCTGTGGGTGAATCGAGGCGGTCCCGGACGGAACGCCCGATACGCTTCTTGGCAAGCCAAAAAATTGTATCGAAGGCCTTAAAATTACATTGACGCTATGGGTGCGCCTACGTCAGTTTGTGTCCGTCGGGTGAAGCGCCACAATATGTAGCGCAACTTGGCAGGGGCAGAGGATCAACCTCGCGTTACGATTATCAGCACGGAGACCCGTGCGCCTGACGGCGCGCGCCAGTCCCCTGCGTTCGATGTCCGGACACTCGTGGCCGGACCGCGGGCCCCGCGACAGGCAAAAGACCGGCCGGCACGTATCCCCGAGGGGTGCGGGCTGGCTGCGAAGGGAACCAGGGTACAGAAGGTCGGAGAGGCACAAGACATGAAGATCGAACGCAGATTCACACGGGCCGGTGCTGACGCTTATGCGGACGTCGAATTCACGACGACCAGCTCCGAGATCCGCAACCCCAACGGCACCGTGGTGTTCCGTCTCGACGAGGTCGAGGTGCCCGCGGGCTGGAGCCAGGTCGCCTCCGACGTGATCGCCCAGAAGTATTTCCGCAAGGCCGGGGTTCCGGCCCGCCTGAAGCCGGTCAAGGAAAAGGGCGTGCCCGAGTTCCTGTGGCGGCACGTGGCCGACGAGAAGGCGCTCGAGGAGCTGCCCGAGGACGCCCGCATCGTCGGCGAGACGAGCGCGCGGCAGGTCTTCCGCCGGCTCGCGGGCGCCTGGGCCTACTGGGGCTGGAAGGGCGGCTATTTCACCGACGAAAGCGACGCGCTCGCCTATTTCGAGGAAATGCAGCTGATGCTCGCGCGCCAGATGGCAGCGCCGAACTCGCCGCAGTGGTTCAACACCGGCCTGCACTGGGCCTACGGCATCGACGGGCCCAGCCAGGGCCACCACTACGTCGACTACAAGACCGGCAAGCTGACCAAGTCGAGCAGCGCCTACGAGCACCCCCAGCCCCATGCCTGCTTCATCCAGGGCGTGCAGGACGACCTCGTGAACGAGGGCGGGATCATGGACCTGTGGGTCCGCGAGGCGCGCCTGTTCAAGTATGGCTCGGGCACGGGCACGAACTTCTCGCACCTTCGCGGCGAGGGCGAGAAGCTGTCGGGCGGCGGCAAGTCGTCGGGCCTCATGGGCTTCCTGAAGATTGGCGATCGCGCGGCGGGCTCGATCAAGTCGGGCGGCACCACGCGTCGCGCGGCCAAGATGGTCATCGTCGATGCCGACCATCCCGACATCGAGGACTTCATCGAATGGAAGGTCGTCGAGGAGCAGAAGGTCGCGAGCCTCGTCGCCGGGTCCAAGGCGCATGAGCGCACGCTGAACGGCATTTTCGCGGCGATCCAGGCCTGGGACGGCGCCCTCGAGGACGCGGTCGATCCGGCTGCGAACGACGCGCTGAAGAAGGCGATCCGCACCGCCAAGCAGGCGAGCGTGCCCGAGACCTACATCAAGCGCGTGCTCGACTACGCCAAGCAGGGCTACACCTCGATCGAGTTTCCGACCTACGACACCGACTGGGACAGCGAAGCCTATTCCAGCGTCTCGGGCCAGAACTCGAACAACTCGATCCGTGTCACCGACGCCTTCCTGAAGGCCGTCGAGGAGGACGCGGACTGGAACCTGATCAACCGCGTCGGTGGCAAGGTCGCCAAGACGATCAAGGCGCGCGAGCTGTGGGAGAAGGTCGGCCACGCCGCATGGGCCTGTGCCGATCCCGGCATCCAGTTCCACGACACCGTCAACGCATGGCACACCTGCCCCGAGGACGGGCCGATCCGGGGCTCGAACCCGTGCTCGGAATACATGTTCCTCGACGACACGGCCTGCAACCTGGCGTCGATGAACCTGCTGACCTTCTACAAGAACGGCAAGTTCGACGCCGAAAGCTATATGCACGCCACGCGCCTGTGGACGCTGACGCTGGAAATCTCGGTGACGATGGCGCAGTTCCCCTCCAAGGAGATCGCGCAGCTGTCCTACGACTTCCGGACGCTCGGCCTCGGCTATGCCAACATCGGCGGGCTCCTGATGAACATGGGCCTCGGCTATGACAGCCCCGAGGGCCGCGCGATGTGCGGCGCGCTGACCGCGATCATGACGGGCGTGGCCTACGCCACCTCCGCCGAGGTCGCCTCGGAGCTGGGTCCCTTCGCGGGCTTCCAGCGCAACCGCGAGCACATGCTGCGGGTCATGCGCAACCACCGCGCCGCAGCCTACGGCAAGACCGACGGCTACGAGGCGGTGAACGTGAACCCCGTCGCGCTCGATCATGCCAACTGCCCCGACGCTCGGCTCATCGACCTTGCCCGGCAGGCCTGGGACGAGACGCTGACGCTGGGCGAGACGCATGGCTACCGCAACGCGCAGGCGACCGTCATCGCGCCCACGGGCACGATCGGTCTCGTGATGGACTGCGACACCACCGGCATCGAGCCCGACTTCGCGCTGGTGAAGTTCAAGAAGCTGGCCGGCGGCGGCTACTTCAAGATCATCAACCAGTCCGTTCCGGGCGCGCTCGAGACGCTTGGCTACACCTCCTCGCAGATCGAGGAGATCATCGCCTACGCCGTCGGCCACGGCACACTCGGCCAGGCGCCGGGGATCAACCACACCTCTCTGATCGGCCACGGCTTCGGCGCCGAGGAGATCGCCAAGGTCGAGGCAGCACTTCCCTCGGCCTTCGACATCCGCTTCGTGTTCAACCAATGGACGCTGGGCGAGGCCTTCTGCACGCAGGCCCTCGGCATTCCCGCCGAGAAGCTGAACGACCCGACCTTCGACATGCTCCGGCATCTCGGCTTCTCGAAGGCCGAGATCGAGGCGGCCAACGACCATGTCTGCGGGACCATGACGCTGGAAGGCGCGCCCTTCCTCAAGGAAGAGCACTACCACGTCTTCGACTGCGCCAACCCCTGCGGCAAGAAGGGCAAGCGCTTCCTCGGCGTTGACAGCCACATCCACATGATGGCGGCCGCCCAGAGCTTCATCTCGGGCGCGATCTCCAAGACGATCAACATGCCGAACTCGGCCACGATCGAGGACTGCCAGAAGGCCTACGAGCTGTCGTGGTCCCTCGGGGTGAAGGCCAACGCGCTCTACCGTGACGGCTCCAAGCTGTCGCAGCCGCTGGCCTCCGCGCTGGTCGAGGACGACGATGAGGCGGCCGAGATCCTCGAGAGTGGCACGGCCCAGGAGAAGGCGGCCGTTCTCGCCGAGAAGATCGTCGAGAAGGTCATCGTCAAGGAGATCGTCCGCGCCCACCGCGAGAAGCTTCCCGAGCGGCGCAAGGGCTATACCCAGAAGGCGATCGTGGGCGGACACAAGGTCTACCTGCGGACCGGCGAATACCAGGACGGCTCGCTGGGCGAGATCTTCATCGACATGCACAAGGAAGGCGCTGGCTTCCGGGCGATGATGAACAACTTCGCCATCGCGGTGTCGGTCGGCCTGCAATACGGCGTGCCGCTGGAGGAGTTCGTGGACGCCTTCACCTTCACCAAGTTCGAGCCCTCGGGCATGGTGCAGGGCAACGACTCGATCAAGAACGCGACGTCGATCCTCGACTACATCTTCCGCGAGCTGGCGGTGAGCTACCTCGACCGCACGGACCTTGCGCATGTCGCGCCGGAAGGGGCCAGCTTCGACGATGTCGGCCGCGGTGTGGAGGAGGGCGTGTCGAACGTCCGGCCCGTCACCGAGACGGCGGCCACCAAGTCGCTCGAGGTGCTGAAGCAGATCAGCTCGACCGGCTATCTTCGCAAGCGCCTGCCGCAGGACTTCGTGGTGCTGCAAGGCGGGGCCGCCGACCCGGTCGAGGCGCTCGCGACGCTGGTGCCGGAGGTGAAGGGCACGGTCGCGGCCGTGGCGGCCACCGCGGCGGTCGCCAAGGGATCGGTCTCGGTCGATGCGGCCACCAAGGCGCGGATGCAGGGCTACGAGGGCGAGGCCTGCGGCGAATGCGGCAACTACACGCTGGTGCGCAACGGCACCTGCATGAAGTGCAACACCTGCGGCGGCACGAGCGGCTGCAGCTGAACGAAATCGGGTGCGCGGCCTCACCGCCGCGCGCCTGCCATCCGGGGCGGGTGCGCTCGCCCCTGACGCGGATCAGGCCGCAGGCAGAACACTTCGGGCAGTTAACATCCGAGCCTGATCAGCGAAACTGGGGGCGCCACCGGCGTCCCCTTTTTCTTTTGCGCGGCCGAAAACCGCCCCGCGGGCCGTGCACGCCGCCATGTTTTCAGAAAATGGTAAACGTTCCGCCGCAAACTGGCCTAGGCTCGGGTGGCCGGTCCCGCGCCGGGGGGGGCGGGCGGGGAACCGTCGCGAAGCGGGCGGCGTTTCGGCATAACGGAGGGACGCGCATGAACACGTCAGGACGCACGGAAAAGGCACATCTGTGCATCGCGGCGGGCATCGTCGCCGCCGCGGCGCTGGCGGGGGCATGGGCGCCTGCGAACCTGATGGGCGTCGTCGCTGTCTTCGCGCTCATGCGGATCTGCTGGCTCGAGGACAACATCACCAACGACCTCGTGGGCCGCGACAGGCTTCCGGGCGACTACGTCAACACCGCGATCCGGCGCGGCAATTTCCTGCGCCGGTGGTTCGGGATGGAGCCTGCCGAGGACGCGAGCGCGCTTCCCCCCCACCAGCTCGCCACCGCCATGCGGGCCGAGATCCAGGTCTGGGGCTGCGCGCTCCTCGGCATGTGCGCGACGCTGGTGGCGAAGGCGGATTTCTTCGGCCAGCCGCTGGACCTTGCGCTCGGGGCGGTGCTGTTCCTCGTGGCGCTGCGCCGGGCGGACAGGCTCGTCGTGTCGCTCGCCCATTGCGCCGAAGGCCGCGCGCTTCCGCGGCGCCTGCTTCTGCCGACACGCCGCCGCACGCTGCGCGAGAAGGACTGACGCGCGGGCTGCGTCAAACCCGCCCTGACAGGCGGCCGGTCCCCGCCTACTCCGCGGCGTCGAGCGTGATCACCGGCTCCATCCGTTCGAGGATCTCGTCGGCGAGGTGGCACTTGACCTCGTGGCCTTCCGCCATCCTGCGCATCGGCGGCACTTCGGTCTCGCACAGGTCGCCCGGAACCTTGTCCTTCCAGCGGCAGCGCGTCTGGAACGGGCACCCCGGCGGCGGGTCCATCGCCGAGGGGATGTCGCCCTCCAGCACGATGTTCTGCTTGTGCACCCTGGTGTCCGCGATCGGCACCGCCGACAGGAGCGCCTCCGTGTAGGGGTGATAGGGCGGGCTGAAGACCTGGTCCGTGGTGCCGATCTCGACGACGTGGCCGAGATACATGACCATCACACGGTCCGAGAGGTAGCGCACGATCGACAGGTCGTGGGAGATGAACAGGAGCGTCGTCTTCTCGCGGCGCTGGATCTCCATCAGGAGGTCGGTGACGGCGGCCTGCACCGACACGTCGAGCGCCGAAACGGGCTCGTCCGCCACCACGATGCGCGCCCCGCCCGAGAAGGCGCGCGCGATGCCGACGCGCTGCTTCTGACCGCCCGAAAGCTGGCGCGGCATCCGGTCGGCGAAGGCGCGCGGCAGCTTCACGAGGTCCAGAAGCTCCAGCATCCGCTGGCGCCGCGCCTCGTCGTTGGCGCCGATGCCGAACACCTCGAGCGCACGGATGATCTGGCGGCCCACGGTCATCGAGGGGTTGAGCGTGTCGAAGGGGTTCTGGAACACCATCTGGACGGAGGACACCGTCGCCGTCTCGCGGTCTTCGATGGGGGTATCGCCGATCGCCACGCCGTCGAGGTAGACCTGCCCGTCCGTCGCGGTCTCGAGGCCCATGAGCACCTTCGCCAGCGTGGACTTGCCGCAGCCGGATTCGCCCACGATGGCCAGCGTCTCGCTTTCGCGGGCCTCGAAGCTGAGCGTCTCGTTGGCCTTGACCACCTTCCGGTCGCCGCCCCCGAACATCGCGCTTGCGGCCACCTCGTAGTATTTCTTGAGGTTTTCGACGCGCAGGACGACGTCTCCCTTGGCGGGCGCGTCGATGGACTGCGAGGCCTCGATCGCCGCGTTCCAGTCGATCTCTTCGAAGCGCAGGCAGCGCGACCTGTGGCGCTCGTCGCCGGGGACGGGCGCCATCGGGATGTCCCCCGCATCACAGCGTCCGGCTTCGAAATAGTCGCAACGCGGTCCGAAGTTGCATCCCCTCGGGCGCTCGTGGGGCAGCGGGAAGTTGCCGGGAATGGCCTTCAGCGGCCGCGCGTTCTTGTCCGCGCCCGGAAGCGGGATCGAGCGGAACAGCGCCTGCGTGTAGGGGTGGCGCATCTGGTCGAAGACGTCCCCGATCGATCCCGTCTCGACCGCCTCGCCCGAATACATCACGCAGATGCGGTCGCAGGTCTCCAGCACGAGGCCGAGGTTGTGGGAGATGAACAGCATCGAAGTGCCGTACTTGCGGCCGAGGTCCTTCACGAGGTCGACCACCGCGGCTTCAACCGTCACGTCGAGCGCGGTGGTGGGTTCGTCGAGGATCAGGAGCGATGGGTTCGCCATCAGCGCCATGGCGATCACGATGCGCTGCTGCTGGCCGCCCGAAAGCTGGTGCGGATAGGCGCGCAGCATCCGCTCGGGATCGGGCAGGCGCACGTCAGTGACCACCTCCAGGGCGCGGGCCCAGGCCTCCTTTTCCGAGACGCCCTCGTGGATCATCGGCACTTCCATGAGTTGCCTGCCGATCTTCATCGCGGGATTCAGCGAGGCCATCGGCTCCTGGTAGATCATCGCGATCTCGCGGCCACGGATCGCGCGAAGCTCGTCCTGGGACATCTCGTTCAGGTCGCGGCCCTTGAACTTTATCGAGCCGCCGACGACGCGCCCGTTCACGCCGAGGTCCTGCATCACGCCGAGCGCCACGGTGGACTTGCCGCAGCCCGATTCCCCCACGAGGCCCATCGCCTCGCCGGGCATGACCTTCGTGGAGAAGTCCATGACGGCCGGGATCTCGCGCAGGCGCGTGAAGAAGGAGATCGAGAGGTTCTCGATCTCGAGGATGGGGCCGTCGTGACGTTCGGGGATCACCGAGGTCGGATCGGGGGATTCGTCCAGCATCTTCAATCTCCCTGTCGCCCGGCCTTCGGGCGTTGGTTCGCGTTCATCGTCCGTCCCTCACCCCGAGCCGGGGCAAAGGGCGGCGGGCGGGCTCGCCTCCTCCGCCGCGCGCGCCGTCGCGAGAAGCGCGGCGTCGACATGCAGACGGCAGACGAGTTCGCTTTCGGAGGCGAGCGGCAGGACCGTCACCTCGGGTCCGTGGCCGTAGTCCGCGGCAAGCTCGATGCGGTGAGCGATGCCCACTTTCACCGCCGCGAGCATCGTTTCGAGCTGCGCGGTGGAGGGGCATCCCATCGCCTCGGCCGCGATCCGAAGGTAGGTCCGGCCGCCAAGCTCGGCGCCCTGAGGCGTGCCGGCCCGTGGCGGCGCATCCTCGCCCAGCGCCTCGAGCATCTCGGCGCGCGTGAAGTCGAGCGCCGCGCAATGGATCGCGGGTTGCCATACCTCCTCCTGCGCGCCCAGGGCTGCGGGCAGCGCCAGGGCGACGGCGGCGGCGAGCGTCGCGCCGTGACGGCGCCGGGCGCGGGGTTTCTTGCGAAGTCTCGCCATCAGTCCTTCAGGCTCTCTTCGCGCAGGCCGTCGGCCAGCAGGTTCAGCCCCAGCACGAGGCTCATCAGCGCGAGCGCTGGCGGCAGCGCGGGGTGCGGGTAGATGGTCAGAAGACGCCGCCCCTCGTTGATCGTCGATCCCCAGTCCGGGCTTTCCGGCGAGACGCCGAGGCCGAAGAAGCCGAGCGTCCCCAGAAGGATCGTGGTGTAGCCGATCCGCAGGCAGAAATCGACGATGAGCGGCCCGCGTGCGTTCGGCAGGATCTCCCAGAGCATGATGTACCACGGGCCCTCGCCGCGCGTCTGGCCGGCCGCGACGTAGTCCCGCGTCTTGATGTCGAGGACGATCCCCCGGACGATCCGGAAGACGGTGGGCGAGTTCACGAACACCACCGAGACGAACACGATCAGGATGTTGCCGGGCATCGATATGATGCCGAGCGGATCGGCGTCGAAGGCGAGGCCGGCATAGAGCCAGAAGCCCAGCACGAGCGAGACAGAAATGTAGATCGCCCGCTTTCCCGCCTGCATGTGGTAGCGCGAATTCCACAAGACGACGAGGAAGATGATCGGGAACAGGAACAGCACCGCGGCCATCGCCGTCGGGATGCCCGCCGCCACGATCTCGGGCGTGACGAGAAGGTAGAACAGCAAGATCACGGGGAAGGCGAGAACGAGGTTGGCGAAGAAGGTCAGCACGGTGTCGAGCCGCCCGCCGAAATAGCCCGCCGGAAGACCCAGCGTGATGCCCACCATGAACGCGAAGAGCGTCGCGGCCGGCGCGATCTTCAGCACCTCGCGCGCGCCCATGACCATGCGGCTGAAGACGTCGCGCCCCAGGTTGTCGCCGCCCAGCAGGTAGACGGGATAGGCGCCCTCGTCGGGGGCCGGCACGAAGCTTCCGGGAAGCTCGTTGCGCATCTGGCTGAGGACGTCGATCGGCCCATGGGTGATGACGAGGTCGGCGAAGATGGCGGCGAAGGCCCAGAACATCACCAGTCCGAAGCCCACCATGCCGATGGGGCTGTCGAAGAGCTTGCCATAAAGGCCGAGCCTGCGCTTGAAGGCGATCGAGGCCGAGAAGAGCACGATGAGCGCGATCCACACCGGCAGGAGCCGCTGCCCCATTGCGCCGACGATACCCTTCTGCTCAAGCCCCGGCATCACGATGCCGCCAACGACGAACAGCATGCAGCAGGCGAGAAACAGCAGCACCGCGGCCTTCATCGCCATCAGGGCATAGTCGACGGGCGTCCGGTTCACGCTGAGGGTGTGGTCGGGATTGACCAGCACCTCGCCCGCCCGCACGCCCGCGAGGTTCATGGCGAAATTCGCGACGAAGCCCGCGACGAAGACGACGACGGCGGCCAGCATCAAGGGGTTGAGGAACGTCCCGAAGGTGCCGGTCCAGGTAAGTGGTTCCATGGGCGTGACCTCCGGGGCGTCAGGAAATGCGGATGCGCGGGTTGAGGAAGACGTAGCCGATGTCCGAGATCAGCTGCGTCACCAGCACCACGAGGACCGCGACGATCGAACAGGCCAGCAGCAGCTCGATGTCGTTGTTGGAGGCCGCCTGCACCAGCGTCCAGCCAAAGCCGTTGTAGTTGAACAGCGTCTCGACGATCACCACCCCGGTCAGGAGCCATGGGAACTGCAGCATGATCACCGTGAAGGGGGCGATCAGCGCGTTCCTGAGCGCATGTCGCATGACGATGTTGCGGAAGCTCACGCCCTTAAGGCGCGCGGTGCGGATGTATTGCGCGGTCATGACCTCGGCCATCGAGGCGCGCGTCATCCGCGCGATGTAGCCCATGCCGTAAAGCGCGATGGTCATGACGGGCAGGGTGAAGTTCATGAACGTGATGCCCGACTCCATCGCCGAGCGCGCGGTGCCGGTGAACAGCGTGCGCCCCTCGATCCAGCCCATCTCGGAAAGCCACGGCGACAGGCCCGTCGTCGAGGAGGCCAGAAGCACGATGAAGATCACGCCCGAGACATATTCCGGCGTCGCGGTCGAGGCGATGGACAGCGTGGAAAGCGACCGGTCGAGCCGCGACCCCTCGCGCATCCCGGCGAGGATCCCGATCAGAAGCGCGGCCGGGACCATGATGGCGAAGGCCCAGAACATCAGCACGCCCGTCAGCCCCAGCGCGCGTCCGAGGATCGGCTTCACGTCGTTGTCGAAGACCGTGGAATAACCGAAATCGCCCTGCAGGAGCCCGCAGCGCAAGGGCGCCTCTTCGGGCGCCATGCCGCGCTCGATGCAGCGCCCGGTCACGCCGCCGTCGTCGGCGACCCGCGTCCAGCCGGGCATCACGCCCAGCCACTGTCCGTAGCGGTCGAGGATGGGCGCGTCGTAGCCCCTGTTGGCCAGCCAGCTCTCGATTTCGGCGTCGGTCATGCGGACCGAGGCGAGCGAGCGCGCGACCTTCTCGAGGTTGGGTTGCAGGTTGGTCAGCAGAAAGACGATGAGCGTCATGCAGAGTGCCGTGAGCGCCATCGTCAGGACCCTGCGCAGGATGAACTTCGCCAACGCGACCTCCGGTCTTTCGGGAATTGCGTCCGTGCCGCCATGATCGGCGGCGGGGACACGTCGGGCGCGCGCGGGAGGCATCGTGAAATGCCCCCCGCGCCCCTGTTGGACGTCGCTCAGGCGGCGAAGCCGATCCTGTGGACGTGGATCTCGTGCGCCGGATGCTTCTCGGCGTTCACCAGCGACCCGTCCTGGTGGTTGAAGAGCGACCTCCAGTAGGGCTGGATGATGATGCCCTGCGACTGGAGGATGCCTTCCAGCGTCACCATCACCTCGCGACGTGCGTCCGCGTCGGCGAGGGCCAGCGCCTCGGCCATTGCGGCGTCGAACTCCTCGCTGGCGAAGGCCGTCTCGTTCCACGACCCCGTCGAGGTGTAGGCGAGCGCCATGTTCTGGACGGCCAGCGGGCGGCCGTTCCACGAGGTCGTGGAGAAGCCGTGCGTCGCCCAGGCCTGCCAGAACGTCGCGCCCGGCGTGATCGTCCGTCGCACCGGGATGCCTGCGTCGCGCAGCTGCGCCGCGACCGCGTTGCCCGTGTTCGAGAGCCATTCCTCGTCGGGCGAGATCAGCTCGTGCTCGAAGTCGCCGAAGCCGGCTTCGGCCATCAGCTCGGCGGCGGCCGCGGGGTCGTGCGCGGGCGCGCCGATATCGGCGTATTCGGGATGGATCGGGCAGGCGTGGTGGTTCTCGGCGACCGAGCCGAGGCCGGCGTAGCCAAGCTCGAGCAGGACGGCGTTGTCCACCGCCATGGTCAGCGCGCGGCGCACGCGCTCGTCGGCGTAGGGGCGCCGCCCGTCCACCTCGTAGGCGTGGTTGGGACGGATCACGACCGTTGCGGCCGTCGTCGTCTCGGACCGCGTCCAGCCGATCGAATCCAGAAGGTCGATGTATTCGCCCACGGATTCGTAGAGCAGGTTCACTTCGCCCGCCTCGGCCGCCGACAGCCACGAGATGGGATCGACGCCGTAGTCGATATACTCGATGCGGTCGACATAGGGCCCGCCGTAGACGGCCGTTCCCCACCATTCGAAATCGGGCACGCGCTCGAGCACCGCGCGCAGGCCCGGTTCGATGCTGACGGGGCGATAGGGGCCGGTGCCGATGCCGTTGTCGTAAGGGTTGCCGCCGGTGAAGGAGGAATGGACGACGGCGGCGGGGTAGTCCGACACCTGCGCGATCAGCGTGATGTCGGGCTCGGAATAGTTGAGCCGGAGGGTGTGGCTGTCCACGATCTCGATCGCCCCCTCGCGGAGCTGCTCGGTCTCGGCGTCGCGCAGGCCGTTGAACCGGGAGGCCATCGCGTTGCCCTCGACCGACCCGTCGCACCAGCGCTCGAAGTTGCGGGCCACGTCCTCGGCGGTGAAGGCGTCGCCGTTGTTCCACGTCACGCCCTGCCGGACGCGGAGCGTGTATTGCGAAGCGTCCTCGTTGGCCTCCCAGCCTTCCAGCAGCATCGGGACGAAGCTGCCGTCGGCACGGTATTCGGCGAGGTATTCGAGGAAACCGCGCGACTGGTTGCCAAGCTCGGACCAGTCGTAGGTCATCGGATCCTTCATGGCCTTCACGAGCTGCTGGATGCGCAGCACGCCGCCTTCGGCGATCTCGGTCTGGGCTGCGGCGGGCTGCGGCAGGCCGATCAGAGAATAGGCGGCCGCGGCGCTGACGCCGAGCGCGGTGGAGCGGGTGAGGAATTCGCGGCGGCTGAGTTTACCGTCCCTGTATTCCTGCGCGTACATCTCGGCGGCCGGATGGCTCGCCGGACGCTTGTTCGTGGAATGGCTCATGTGTCGTTCTCCCTGTGGTTCTATCGTGTCGTCCCGCGCGTCCGTGATGCGGACTGACCGTGACGTGATCGTGATCCGCCCGAGGTCCGGCGGTTCCGCCGCGGCCCGGCCGGGCGCGCTGCGTGGCGATCGCACCGGTGCGCGGACGCCTGCCTTGCATAGGTCAGCGGCAAGTTGCGCAAATCATTTGTCCAATTGCGACATCGACACGAACAAAAAACGACATCACCCCCGACCGCAACAGGTTTTTTCGTCACTGTCGCCCGTACGTCGGCACGGGAACTGCACGGGCGCGCGCGCCCTGGGGCGCATCAGGCGCGGCGCGCGGGGGCGCGGAAATCCGAGGGCGTCCTGCCTGTCGCCTGCGCGAAGGCCCGCGTGAAATAGGCGGCCGAGGAAAAGCCCAGGTGATCGGCGATCTCGCGGGCGGGCATGTCGGTTTCCAGCAGCAGCCGCCGCGCCTCGTACATGATGCGCTCGTTCAAAAGCGCGTGCGCGGGCCGTCCGGCGGCCTCGCGGCAGACCCGGCTGAGGTGGGTCGGCGTCACCTGAAGCTGGCCTGCGTAGTCCGCCACGCCGCGCCCGGTGCGGAACTGCGCCTCCATCCGCTCGGCGAAAAGTTCGACCAGACGGTGGCTCCGCTCGCGCAGGATCGCACCTTCCTGACGGGCAAGCTCGCGCGTCATCCATGCCGAGACGAGCAGCGAATAGGCGGTCAGCGCGCGCTCCATCGCGGGTGCGCGCGCGGCCAGCTCGCGCTCGATCTTCTCGAGGTGGCTGGTCAGGCTCGCCTGCGCCTCGATGTTGGAGACCCGCAGGTGAAAGGGCTGGTCCGGCAGGCCGAGCGTATCGTCGGGCGGCAGGCACAGCTCGAGGCCCTGCGTCTGCGACTGCAGTTCAAGCGCCATGGTCGCGCCTGCGGGCACGAAGATCGCCGTGTTGGGCCCGTAGCCGCGCGTGATGCACTTGACGCTGATCCGCCCCTGACCGCGCGTGATCCAGTAAAGCCTGTGCCGGGTCGAGGAATGCAGGAGCTCGAACTTCCACGCGCCCTGCATCCGCAGCTTGCCCAGCGAGGTGACGGAATGGGCGAGGGGGCGTCGCGACGTGTCGAACATGCGCCGAGGCTAGCCACGCGCGCCGGGATGGCAAGCGGTAACGTCGAAGATGCCGGAATGCGGTCCCTTTCCGCCGCTTCTCAGGGCAGGGGCAGGGGCCGCCACGCCCCCATCCGGGCGCGGAACCACGTGCGCTGTCGCTTGGCGTATTGCCGCGAGGCGACGATTGCCGCCTCGCGCGCGGCCCCCAGCGACATCTCCCCGCGCAGGTGGGCGACAAGCTCGGGCGCGCCGATGGCCTTGCGCGCGCCCCCCGCGCGGGGCCAGCGCGGCAGGTTGGCGCGCACCTCCTCCAGCGCGCCGTGCTCGAGCATCTTGTCGAAACGGGCCTCGATCCGGGCGTTCAGCCAGTCGCGGTCCGCGTCGAGGACGATGGCGCGGGCCGCGTCGAGGGGCAGCAGCGGCGGCGCGGTCTCGGCCTGCCACTCCGACAGGGGGCGCCCGGTGCCGCGCAGGACCTCCCACGCCCGGCGCAGCCGCGCGAGGTTTCGCGTGTCCATGCGTGCGGCCAGGGCAGGATCGCCGTGCGCGACGTCGTGCAGCAACTCGGCATGGTCGCGCGCCTCGGCCTCCGCGCGGATCTCGGGCGGGATCGGCGGGATCTCGGCGAGGCCCTCGGTCAGAGCGCGGAAATAGAGGCCGGTGCCGCCGACGAAGATCGGCCGGTCCGGCCCCTCGAGGAGCGGCGCGGCGGCGCGCAGCCAGTCCCCCACGGAATAGTCCGCCTCGAAAGGCACGTGGCCATAGAGAGCATGGCGCGCTTGCGCCTCGTCCGCTTCGCCGGGGCGCGCGGTCAGGACGCGCCAGCCCTCGTAGACCTGAAGCGCGTCGGCGTTCACCACGACCCCGCCGCCGCTCGCGGCGATCTCCAGCGCGAGGGCCGACTTGCCCGAAGCCGTCGGCCCGGCGATGAGAACGGGCGCGTCCCTTGGTATGTCTCGCAAGGAAAACAGTGTATTGCATCCCGTTCTTCAGGCATCGGCCGGTGTGGCGGCCGCAGGCGTTGAACCGGCTCCGGTTTTAGCTCATGTTGCGGCCACCGCAACTGCCTTGCCCGCCGCCGCACCCCAGCCACAGGACCCCGCGCCCCATGCCCGACACCGATCCGCAGACCACCGAGGGCCCGGCCCCGCAAACGGCCCAGTCGGTCAAGCCGAAATACGGACGCGTCATGCTGAAGATCTCGGGCGAGGCGCTGATGGGCGACCAGGGCTTCGGTCTGCACCCGCCGACGGTCGAGCGCATCGCACGCGAGGTCAAGTCGGTGAGCGATCTCGGCGTGGAGATCTGCATGGTCATCGGCGGGGGCAACATCTTCCGCGGCCTTCAGGGCAGCGCGCAGGGGATGGAGCGCACCACGGCGGACTACATGGGGATGCTCGCCACGGTGATGAACGCGCTCGCCATGCAGTCGGCGCTTGAATCCATGGGCGTCTACACCCGCGTGATCAGCGCCATTCCCATGGACCAGGTCTGCGAGCCCTACATCCGCCGCCGCGCCGTGCGCCACCTCGAGAAGGGGCGCGTGGTGATCTTCGCGGCAGGCACGGGCAATCCCTACTTCACGACGGACACCGCCGCCACGCTCCGCGCCAACGAGATGAAGTGCGAGGCGATCTTCAAGGGCACGAAGGTCGACGGCGTCTACGACAAGGACCCCAACAAGCACGACGACGCCCGGCGCTACGACACGGTCAGCTACGACGAGGTGCTGGCGCAGCACCTGGGCGTGATGGACGCCAGCGCCATCGCGCTGGCGCGCGAGAACGACGTGCCGATCATCGTCTTCAGCCTCGACGAGCCGGGCGGTTTCCGCGGTATCCTTGCGGGGATGGGCACCTACACCAAGGTGCAGTGAGCGCAGGGCGCCCGGGGCCTGGATCGGCATGTTCCGCCGCGGGCAATCGAGTTCTGGAATCTTTGCCCCCGCCGGGGTATCACCACCAAAACAACGAGAGAGAGCGGGCTGCTGACATGGCGGAAGACGACGAGCTGGATATCGATGTCGACGACCTTCAAAGGCGGATGGACGGGGCGCTGACCTCGCTCAGGACCGAGTTCGCGTCGCTGCGCACGGGGCGCGCCTCGGCTCAGATGCTGGACCCTGTGATGGTGGATGCCTACGGCCAGCCGACGCCGATCAACCAGGTCGGAACGGTGAACGTGCCGGAGCCGCGGATGGTCACGATCAACGTCTGGGACAAGTCGATGGTCGGCAAGGTCGAGAAGGCGATCCGCGAAAGCGGCCTCGGCATCAACCCGCAGCTCAACGGCACGATCATCATGCTGCCGATCCCCGAGCTGAACGAGGAGCGGCGCCGCGAGTTGACGAAGGTGGCCGCGCAGTATGCCGAACACGCCCGCGTCGCGATCCGCAATGTCCGCCGCGACGGGATGGACCGGATCAAGAAGGCGAAGGGGCAGGGGATGTCCGAGGACGACCAGAAGCTCTGGGAGGCCGAGGTGCAGGAGATGACCGACGCGCATATCGCCAAGGTCGATCAGGCGCTGGAGTCGAAACAGGCGGAGATCATGCAGGTGTGAGATCCGGCGCGGGCCGTCGTGCTCGTGCCACATTGCTGCGCCAAGGCTCCCGGCCGAAGCGCCCGCGGCCACCGCGCGCACCGGTATCTTGCAGGAACGAGGATTGCCCAGCCTATGACAGACCAGACGCCGACCCACGTGGCGATCATCATGGACGGAAACGGCCGCTGGGCCCAGCTGCGCGGCCGTCCCCGGCTTTTCGGGCACCACGAGGGCGCGCGGCGGGTCAAGGACATCGTCAGGGCCTGTCCCGATCTCGGCGTCGGATACCTGACGATCTTCGCCTTCTCGACCGAGAACTGGCGCCGGACCCAGACCGAGGTGGCGGGCCTCATGAAGCTGTTCAAGCGCTACATCCGGCGCGAGGCGGCTTCGCTGTTCGAGGAGAACGTGCGCGTGCGCTTCATCGGCGACCGCGTCCGCCTCGAGCCGGCACTGGTCGACCTGATGGACGGGCTGGAACTGATGACGGCCGGCAACGACGGCGTCAACCTGACCATCGCGATCAACTACGGCGGCCGCGACGAGGTGGCGCGCGCCGCGCGCAGGCTCGGTCAGGACGTGCAGGCCGGCAAGCTCGACCCGATGTCGATCACCGATGAGACCTTCCCGCGCTACCTCGACACCTACGTGCTGCCCGATCCCGACCTCGTGATCCGCACCAGCGGCGAGGCGCGCATCTCGAACTTCCTGCTGTGGCAGTCCGCATATTCGGAATACGAGTTCGTGGACACCCTCTGGCCTGACTTCACGCCCGACGAGCTGGCCCGCATCCTCGCACGCTTCGGCAAGCGCGAGCGTCGCTTCGGCGCGGTGCCGGTCTGAGGCAGATGTCCCTCTCGCGAGGCAGCTTCTCCGATCTTGCCACCCGCATCACGACCGGGGCCGCCGTCGCGGCCGTGGGGCTGGCGGCGGTGTGGGCGGGCTATCCGTGGTTCACGGGCCTCGTGGCGTGCATCGTGGGCGTGCTGGTGTGGGAGCTGTCGCGGATGCTGGGCGCATCCCGCCGGGCCAGCCTCGCGCTCGGCATCCTTGGGGGCGCGCTGCTTCTGGCGGCCAAGCTCGTGCCCGTGGGCCTCGGTCTGCCGCTTCTGACGCTGACGGGGCTTGCGGGCTTCGGCGCGCTGACGCGCAACCGCACGCTTTTCCTCGTGATCACGACCCTCATCATGCTGGCGAGCTTCGGCCTCATCACCCATCGCGACACGTTCGGCCTGACATGGATGTTCTGGCTGATCCTCGTCGTGGCCGTCACCGACATCGGCGGCTATTTCGCCGGGCGCGCCGTGGGCGGGCCGAAATTCTGGCCGCGCGTCAGTCCCAAGAAGACGTGGTCGGGGACCGTGGCGGGCTGGATCGCGGCGGGGCTGGTGGGCTGGGCCTTCATGGCCGTGACCGGGATGGGGCCCGAGCTGATCGCGATCTCGGTCGCGCTCAGCATGGCGAGCCAGATGGGCGACATCGCGGAATCGGCGGTGAAGCGGCGCGCGGGCGTAAAGGACAGCTCGCGCCTTCTGCCGGGGCACGGCGGGCTCTGGGACCGCTTCGACGGGATGCTCGGCGCCTCGCTGCTCCTGCTTGTGGTGGAAAGCGTCTCGAGCTTTCCGTCCGGTTCGGTCTGAAAGGAACGCCGTGCGCAAGGTCAGCGTCTTCGGGGCGACGGGGTCGATCGGGCAGAACACGCTCGACCTGATCGCGCGCGCGCCGCAGGACTACCGCGTGGTCGCGCTGACCGGCGGCGCCAACATCGCGCAGCTGGCCAGCGACGCAAGGCGGCTTGGCGCGGAGGTCGCGGTGACGGCCTTCGACGAGCGGCTCGACGACCTGCGCGCGGCCCTCGCCGGCACGGGCATCGAGGCCGCGGCCGGGCCGCAGGCGCTGGTCGAGGCCGCGGACCGCCCCGCCGACTGGATCATGTCGGCCATCGTGGGCGCAGCCGGCCTTGCGCCGGGCTTCCGCGCACTGCGCCACGGCACGACGCTGGCGCTCGCCAACAAGGAAAGCCTCGTCACCGCCGGGCCGCTCCTGCTGGCCGAGGCGCGCAGGCACGGCGCAACCATCCTGCCCGTGGACAGCGAGCATTCGGCGATCTTCCAGGGCCTCGTGGGCGAGGACATCTCCTGCGTCGAGAAGATCATCGTGACCGCGTCTGGCGGCGGCCTGCGCGACTGGCCCCTCGAGGCGCTGAGCGCGGCGAGCGTCGCCGATGCGGGCGCGCATCCCAACTGGGAGATGGGCCAGCGCATCACGATCGACAGCGCCTCGATGTTCAACAAGGCGATGGAGCTGATCGAGACGCGGGAGTTCTTCGGCGTGGACCCCGACCGGATCGAGGCCGTGATCCATCCGCAATCCATCGTGCACGCGCTGGTCGGTTTCTGCGACGGGGCGCTGATGGCGCATCTCGGCGCGCCGGACATGCGCCACGCGATCGGCTACGCCCTGAACTGGCCGGACCGGCGCGACCTGCCGGTGGCGCGCATCGATCTCGCGCAGATCGCGACGCTTGAATTCCGCGCCCCCGATCCGCGGCGCTATCCCGCCCTTGCCATCGCGCGCGCGGTGATGGAGACGGGTGGGCGCGCGGGCTGCGTCTTCAACGCGGCCAAGGAGGTCGCGCTCGACGGGTTTCTCGCGGGGCGCATCGGCTTCATGGACATGTCCGGCGTGGTCGAGGCGACCCTTGACGCAATGTCGTCGGATTTTGGCCTGACAATTCCGCCATCCGACCTTGAGGAAGTGCTGGCGGTGGACCAAATGGCACGGAAACGCGCGACGGCGGTGATCGCAACACGGGAGACGGCCTGACACATGGAATTCATTCCCGATTTCGGAGGTCTGGCCTTTACGCTCGTCGCCTTCATCGCGGCGCTTTCGATCATCGTGGCGATCCACGAATACGGCCACTACATCGTCGGCCGTTGGTCCGGCATCCACGCCGAGGTGTTTTCCATCGGCTTCGGCCCCGTCCTGTTCTCCCGCACCGACAGGCACGGAACGCGCTGGCAGATCGCGGCGCTTCCCTTCGGCGGCTACGTCAAGTTCCTCGGTGACGCCGACGCGGCAAGCGGCGTTGACGCCGCCGCCATCGATGCGCTCGACATGGACGAACGCCGCCGCTCGATGCACGGCGCGCCGCTCTGGGCGCGGTCGGCGACGGTCGCTGCTGGCCCCGTGTTCAACTTCATCCTGTCGATCCTGATCTTCGCGTCCGTCCTGATGCTTGCGGGGCGCCCCGCCGAGGCGCCCGTGGTGGGCGAGCCCGCGGCGCTGCCGGCGGAGATGGCGACGCTTCGGGCGGGCGACCTCATCACCTCGATCGAGGGGAGGCCCGTCGACACGCTTGCCGACGTCTACACCGTTGCCCGCGACCTCGAGCCGTCGCGGACCGTGGCCTATGTCGTCGAGCGTGACGGCGCCACGTCCGAGATCGCGGCCTCCTTCCCGCTCTTGCCGATCGTGCAGTCGGTCGCACCGCAATCGGCCGCCATGGCCGCGGGCCTGCAGGAGGGCGACGTGATCCGCGCCGTCGACGGCACGGCCATCAACGCGTTTTCGCAGCTGCGCGACGCGGTCGACGCAAGCGGAGGGGCCCCGCTTTCGCTGTCGGTCTGGCGCGAAGGGGAGGTGGTGGACGTCACGCTCAGCCCGAGGCGCACCGACCTGCCGACCGCAGATGGCGGCTTCGAGACACGCTGGCTCATCGGGATCACCGGAGGCCTCATCTTCTCGCCCGAGACGGTGCGCGTGGGGCCGGGCGACGCGCTGTGGTCCGGGGTGGAGCAGACGGGCTTCATCATCCGGTCCTCGCTGTCGGGGCTGTGGCACATGATCACCGGCGCGATTTCGTCGTGCAACCTGCAGGGCCCGATCGGAATCGCCGAGACGAGCGGGGCCGCCGCGAGCCAGGGCATCGACGACTTCATCTGGTTCATCGCCGTCCTGTCGACCGCGGTGGGATTGCTGAACCTGTTCCCGATCCCGGTCCTGGACGGGGGACACCTGCTGTTCCACGCCTACGAGGCGGTCTCGGGCAAACCCCCGTCGGAAAAGGCGCTTCGGGTGTTCATGACGGCGGGCCTCACGCTGCTTCTGTCGCTGATGCTCTTTGCGCTGACAAACGACATCTTCTGCCCCTGACCCCGGCGCGCGGTGTCGCGCGGGCAAGGCCGGCGCGCACCCAAAAAAGTCCTTCGCCCGGTCCCAAAGGCGCCACAATCGGAGGGCATTTCTCGCCACTGAAATGGAGCCCATGCCAAGAAGGCGGGAGCGCGAGATGAAATTCCTCAACGAAAGCTACCGTGGCCTTTCGCTCGTCGTGGCCATCAACACCGACCGCTTCCTGATGCCGGTCCTTATCGTTGCGTCCCTGACGCTGGCGGCATGGCTCGTGTCGCTCCTCCAGGCGTTCTGAGCGCGCCAGGGCGGCGCCGCTCAGTGCGCTGACCGGACCGCCCGCGCCCCTCGCAGCGGCACGGCCGACGGCCTCCACCTGCCGGAACCGCTCACTTCTTCATCCTTTTTTCATACGGTCCGCGATTCTCCGCCGACGTATCGGATTCGACACAGGTCCCGAAAAACGGGCGCCCGTGTCCACATCCTGTGCATCATCGTTTTGACAACCCCATATCCCTCCGATACGCAGATTGCGTCTGCAGGGAAAACCAAGGGGTTGGATTCGATGATCCGACAAGTGCGCGTATCGTCGGCGGTCCTGACCGCCATGCTCATGGTTCCTCTGCAAGGTGCTGCCATCGCCTCGCTGACGGCCATGACCCTCACCGCGACCGCGCCGGCGGCGCACGCGCAGTCCTTCCGGTTCTCCAGCTTCCTCGTCGAGGGCAATCAGCGCATAAGCGACGAGGCGATCCTGACCTACGCCGGCATCGCACCCGGCACCGCCGTGTCCGCCGCGCAGGTCAACGACGCGCTGCAGAACATTCAGGCCACGGGACTTTTCGAACAGGTCGAGGTCATTCCGCGCGGCAATACGCTCGTGATCCAGGTGCGCGAATATCCCACGATCAACCGCATCGCGATCGAAGGCAATCGCCGCCTCGACGACGACGCCCTCATGGCGACGCTGCAATCGCAGACGCGCCGCGTCTACTCCCCCGCAACCGCCGAGCAGGACGCCGCAGCGATCGCCGAGGCCTACCGCATGTCGGGCCGCCTGACAGCCACGGTTAACCCCGTCATCATCCGCCGCGGCGAGAATCGCGTCGACCTCGTCTTCGAAGTGACCGAGGGGCGCGTCGTCGAGACGCAGCGCATCGCTTTCGTTGGCAACCGCGAATATTCAGATCGCCGCCTGCGCCGCGTCCTCGAAAGCACGCAGGCCGGGCTGTTCTCGATCCTGATCCGCTCGGACACCTTCATCGAGGACCGCATCGCGCTCGACCGGCAGCTGCTGACCGATTTCTACCTCGACCGCGGCTATGTCGACTTCGAGGTGCTGTCCGTCACGCCCGAGCTCAGCCGCGCGCGCGACGCCTACTTCGTGACCTTCAACATCCGCGAGGGCCAGAGCTTCAGTTTCGGCGACATCACCGTCACCTCCGAGATCTTCGAGGCCCCGGCCGAGGAGTATGCCGCGACCCTGCGCATCCGCGAGGGCGTGACCTACTCGCCCCGCCTCGTCGACACCGCCATCACCCGGATGGAGAACCTCGCGACGCAGGAGGGCCTGCGCTTCGTCCGCATCGAGCCGCGCATCACCCGGAACCCGCAGGACCTGACGCTCGACGTCGAGTTCGTGATCACCCCCGGCGAGCGCGTCTTCGTTGAGCGGATCGACATCGAGGGCAACGCGACCACGCTCGACCGCGTGATTCGCCGCCAGTTCGACACCGTCGAGGGCGACCCCTTCGATCCGCGCGCCGTGCGCCAGGCCGCCGAGCGCATCCGCGCCACGGGCTTCTTCGCGGACGTGGCCGTCGAAGGGCGTCCCGGGTCCTCGCCCGACCAGGTCGTGGTCGACGTCAACGTCGAGGAGCAGCCCACCGGTTCGCTCGGCTTCTCGCTCAACTACTCGACCGACGCAGGCGCCGGTTTCGCCGTCAACTTCTCCGAGCGGAACTTCCTCGGACGTGGGCAGAGCCTGCGCTTCGGGCTCAGCACGGTCGAGGGTGGCCAGAGCTTCACCTTCGCCTTCAACGAGCCGAATTTCCTCGCGCGCGACGTTGGCCTCGGCTTCAACGCCTTCTACGAGCAGACGCAGGCTCAGGACCGGTCCTTCGACACGGAGGATTACGGCTTCGGCACCACGTTCAGCTTCCCGGCAAGCGAGAATGGCCGCTTCGCCCTCAGCTACAACATCAACCGCCGCGAGCTGATCTTCGGCGACGAGGCGCTTGCTAACTCCTCGCCGATCATCACCGGCGACGCTGGGGATCGCATCACCTCGGCGGTCGAGCTGCGCTACGCCTTCGACAACCGCGATACGGGCCTCAATCCCAACGCCGGTGTCCGCCTCGAGCTGGCTGGCGAATACGCGGGCCTCGGCGGCGACGCTGAATATCTGCGGGCGCGCGCGCTCGCCATCGCGGAGCGTGCGGTGATGCGCGAAGAGGTCACTCTGCGCGCGACCGTCGAGGGCGGCATGGTCGAATCGCTCAATGGCGACAGCCACTACAACGACCGCTTCTTCCTGAACTCCAGGCAGATGCGCGGCTTCGATTCCTTCGGCCTCGGCCCGCGCGACACCGGTGCGCCGAACGACGATGCGCTTGGCGGCAACTACTTCGCCGTGGCGCGGCTCGAGGCGTCCTTCCCGCTCGGCCTGCCAGAGGAATACGGAATTTCCGGCGGCGTCTTCTACGACATCGGGTCGGTCTGGGGCCTCGACAACACGGCGGGCTTCGGCGGCAACACCGTGGACGACGACCTTTACTGGCGCTCGGCCGTCGGCTTCTCGGTGTTCTGGGACACGGCGCTTGGCCCGCTCCGCTTCAACTTCAGCCGCGCCCTTCAGAAGCAGCCCTATGACCGGACGCGCGACTTCGACTTCACGGTCGAAACCCGCTTCTGAGCCGGTCGTGACGCGCCCCGGCGCAAGCGTCCCGAAACGGCTCGGGCGTCTCCTCGCCGCGGCGGCCCTTGCGCTTGCTGCATCCGTCGCGCAGGCGCAGGATCCGGCGCAACCCGGGGCAGGCGTCCTTGTCGTCAACCAGGAGCGGCTGATCGCCCAAAGCCTCTATGGCCAGCGCATCCAGCGCGAGCTGGAGGCTGCCTCGGCCGAGCTTTCCGCCGAGAACCGCCGCATCGAGGCGCGGCTTACGGCCGAGGAGCTGGACCTGACGGAGTTGCGCGACACGCTCACGCCCGAGGAATTCCGCAGGCTGGCCGACGAGTTCGACGCCCGCGTCGAGGCGATCCGCGCCGCGCAGGAGGCAAAGGCCCGCGACATCTCGGAACAGGCGGACACCGCGCAGGTGCAGTTCTTCGAGCGCGCAGCCCCCGTGCTTCTCGAAATCGTGCGCGACCGCGGCGCCGCCGTCCTGATGGACAGCCGCGCCGTGCTTCTGTCCGCGGACCGGGTCGACATCACCGAGACTGCCATCGCCGAGATCGACGCGACCCTAGGCGATGGCGGGGCCGAGCCGATCATTTCCGTCGAGGGCGGTGCGTCGGCCGATGCTCCGCTGACCTCCCCGTTGCCGGACACGGAAGGCGCGGCGGACTGACCCGTGCGCGCCTTGCCGCTGCGTCGGCTTGTTGATAATCCCGCGGGAAGCCCAGGGGCGCGTGACCGCGCATCCCGGCCGATCGAGCACGAAAGAGAGCGTCCGCATGACCCAAGCCGCCGAGACCGTCCCGACCAGCGCCGACATCCAGATGATCCAGCGGCTTCTGCCGCACCGCTACCCGTTCCTGATGATCGACAAGGTGCGCGACATCGTCCCCTTCGTCTCGGCCACGGGGATCAAGAACGTCACCTGCAACGAGCCGCATTTCCAGGGCCACTTCCCCGGCGTCCCGATCATGCCGGGCGTGACCATCGTCGAGGCGATGGCCCAGACCGCAGCGGTGATGGTGGGCGTGTCCTCGAACTACGCGGACCGCGATCTTCTGGTCTACTTCATGGGGATCGACCGCGCGAAGTTCCGGCGCAAGGTGGTGCCGGGCGACGTGCTTGAATTGGCGATCTCGGTCACGCGCGGCAAGCCCGGCGGCAAGGTCTGGAAGTTCCAGGGCCGCGCCACCGTGGAGGGCGAGCTTGCGGCGGAATGCGAGTTCACCGCGATGATGGACATGACAGCGGACGCGCCGGCCGGGGACGGGGCCTCGGAATGAGCGTCGATCCCTCGGCACGCATACATCCCTCGGCGGTGATCGAGGACGGGGCGCATGTCGGCCCGGACTGCGAGATCGGGCCGTTCTGCGTGGTCGGCGCGGACGTCACGCTTGGGCGCGGCGTCATGATGAGGTCGCACGCCATCGTCACCGGCTGGACCGAGATCGGCGACGAGACCCAGATCTTTCCCTTCGCCAACATCGGCGACATCCCGCAGGACCTGAAATACGCGGGCGAGAAGTCGCGGCTGGTCGTTGGGCGGCGCAACCGCATCCGCGAGGGCGTGACGATGAACACCGGCACGTCGGGCGGCGGTGGCGTGACGCGGGTGGGCGACGACGGGCTGTTCATGGCCGGCGCGCACGTCGCCCATGACGTGCGCATCGGCGACCGGGTGATCCTCGTGAACAACGCCGCGATCGCGGGGCATTGCGTGATCGACGACGACGTGATCGTGGGCGGCCTGTCCGGCGTGCACCAGTTCGTGCGGATCGGGCGCGGCGCGATCATCGGTGCGGTCACGATGGTGACGAACGACGTGATCCCCTACGGCCTCGTGCAGGGGCCGCGCGGCGTCCTCGACGGGTTGAACCTCGTGGGGCTGAAGCGGCGCGGCGTGGACCGTGCCGACATCACCGCCCTGCGCGCCGCCTTCCAGGCGCTGGCGCAGGGCGAGGGCGCCTTCCAGGACCGCGCCCGCCGCCTCGGCGAAAGCGACGAGGGCCGGTCGGACTACGTCCGCGAGATCGTCGAGTTCGTGCTGGGCGATTCCGACCGTTCCTACCTGACGCCGGGCTGAGGGCGTGGCGCCTCGCGGACCCGAACGGGCGATCGTCGCGGGCAGGGGCGTCCTGCCCGACCTCCTCCTGGAGGCGGGGCCTGCCTATGTGGTGGCCTTCGCCGGGGTCCCGGTCGCGGCGCAGGGCGCGGGCCGGATCGATGCGCGGTTCGAACGTCTGGGGCAGCTATTCGCCGATCTCGCCGCTGCAGGCGTGCGCGACGTGTGCTTTGCCGGCGCGATGACACGCCCGCCCCTCGACCCTGCGGCGATGGACGAGGTCACGAAGGCGCTCGTACCCCGGCTGATGCAGGCGATGTCACGCGGGGACGACGCGCTCCTGCGCGATGTCGCGGCGCTGTTCGAGGAGCGCGGCCTTGCCGTTCTTGGCGCGCGCGAGGTGCGGGGAGACCTCGTGGCGAGGCCCGGCCGCCTTGCGGGTGCGCCCCTGCCGGAGGCCGACGTCGCCCGCGCGCGCGCCGTGCTCGACGCGCTCGGGCCGCTCGACGTGGGGCAGGGCGCGGTCGCGGCACGCGGGCAGGTTCTGGGCATCGAGACGCTGCAAGGGACGGACGCCATGCTGCGCTTCGTGGCCGAAACCGCGCCCGACAGCGGCGGGGTTCTGGTGAAGCGTCCTAAGGCGGGGCAGGACCTGCGCCTCGACATGCCCGCGATCGGACCCGAAACAGTCCGCGCCGCCGCGCGCGCGGGCCTTCGAGGGATCGAGATCTCGGCGGGTGAGGTCCTGCTGCTCGGCCCCGACGAGGTTCTCGCCGCCTGCGCCGAGACCGGCCTCTCCCTCTGGGCCGCGCCGTGACGCTGCGGTTGTTCCTCGTGGCCGGCGAGGCGTCGGGCGACAGGCTCGGGGCGGCGCTGATCCGGGGGCTGCGCGAGGTCTCGGGGGACGAGCTGGAGCTGCACGGCATCGGCGGCCCGCTGATGCAGGCCGAGGGGCTGACGTCGCTTTTCCCGATGGAGGAGCTTTCGGTGATGGGCCTGACCGAGATCCTGCCGCGCCTGCGCAGCCTTCTGGCGCGGGTCTCGCAGACCGCGGAGGCCGTCGTGCGGCTGAACCCCGACGCCCTGATCACCATCGACAGCCCCGAGTTTTCCCTGCGCGTGGCGGCGAAGGTCAAGGCCCGCGCCGAGCAGGTGCCGACGGTCCACTACGTCGCGCCGACGGTCTGGGCGTGGCGTCCGGGGCGCGCGCGCAAGATGGCGCGGACGATCGACCACGTCCTGGCCCTGTTCCCGTTCGAGCCGCCCTACATGGAGGCCGAAGGGATGAGCTGCGACTTCGTCGGCCATCCGGTGACGACGGAACCCGTGGCCACCCCGCGGGAGGCGGCGGCGTTCCGCGACCGCCACGGCATCGGCGCGCAGGATCCGCTGATCCTTGTCCTGCCGGGCTCGCGCCGGTCCGAGGTGGGCCGCCTCGCGCCCGTCTTCGGCGCTGCCCTGGGGCCAGTGCTGGCCGCCCGCCCGGACGCGCGCCTCGTGCTGCCCGCGACCGCGAACGTCGTGGACGAGCTTGCCGCCAAGCTGAAGGACTGGCCCGCCCCGCCCATCGTCCTCGATCCGCGCGGACAGCCTGCCGAGGCCTTCCTCGCCGAAAAGCGCGCGGCCTTCGCGGCGGCAGACGTGGCGCTCGCGGCCTCGGGGACCGTCAGCCTCGAGCTGGCGGCGTCCGCGACGCCGATGGTGGTCGCCTATGACATGAGCTGGCTGAGCCGGCGGATCATCGGCGCGCTTCTGCGGGTCGATACCGTGACGCTGGTGAACCTCGTGTCGGAGACCCGCGCGGTGCCCGAGTTTCTCGGGCAGAACTGCCGTCCTGCGCCGATCGCCGATGCGCTCGGGCGCCTCATCTCGGACGAGCGGGCGCGCGACGCACAGCTCGAGGCGATGTCGCTGACGATGCAGAGGCTTGGACGCGGGGGTGAGCCGCCGGGCCTGCGCGCGGCGCGCTCGGTGCTGCGGGCGATCTGACGCCCTTCAGGCGGCGGTGAAGTCGGCCTCGACCGCTCCCGACAGGCGCAGAAGCGCGTCCGGCGGGATCGCGAAGACGTGGCGGGGCGTGCCCGCCGCCGCCCATACGGTGCCGAACGCAAGCAGGCGGGGATCGAACCACGCGCGGATCGGGTTCAGATGGCCCACGGGTGCGACGCCCCCGATGACGAAGCCCGTCTGGGCCCGGATCAGGCTCGCGTCGGCCTTGCCGAGGGGCTCTCCGGCAAGCGCGCTGGCCTTTTCCGCGTCCACCCGGTTGCCTCCCGCCGTGATGAACAGGACCGCCGTGCCATGCGCCTCGGCGCGGAAGATGATCGACTTGGCGATCTGGTCGAGCGTGCATCCCACGGCCGCTGCGGCCTCGGCGGCGGTGCGGGTGCTGTCGGGCATCTCGACGATGTCCGCGCCTATCCCAGCCTCCTCCAGCACCCGCGCCACCCGCTTCACGTTTTTCGACATGGTCATCGCCCCTTGTTCCCGACGGCGGACACTTGCAAGGATCGGCGCGGCGGACAAGGGAGGCCGAAAGGCGAGACACATGAGACAGGCGCGATCAGCGAAGGCGGGGGCGGGCGCGTCGTGAGCTTCGCCGCCCGCATCACGCGGCATCCCATTCCGTATTCACCCGAACGCGCGGCGGAGGCGCTGGAGCATGTCCACGACCTCGCGCCGGAGGTCCGCGCCCTGGTCGAGGGGGCGGCGGGCTGCGCGCCCTATCTTGCGGGACTTGTGCGCAAGGAAGGCCCGTGGCTGTCCCACGCTCTGGCCGAGCCGCCAGAGGACACGATCGCCGCGATCATCCGCGAGACGGGCGAGATCGACGCCGCCGACCTCGCCTCGGGGCTGCGGCGCCTGAAGCGGCGCGCGGCGCTGATCGTGGCGCTTGCCGATCTGGGCGGGGTCTGGGCGCTGAACATGGTCACGCAGGCATGGTCGGACTTCGCCGATGCCTGCATGTCGGCGGCGCTCGCCCACCATGTCGCGCAGGAGGCGCGGCGCGGGCGCATCCCCGGCCAGACCGAGGAGGACGCGTTCCGCGACGGGGCGGGGATGGTGGCGCTGGCCATGGGCAAGCTCGGGGCGGGGGAGTTGAATTATTCCTCCGACATCGACCTCATCTGCCTGTTCGACGAAACGCGCTTCGAGGACGCCGACGTGATGGAGGCGCGCGCGGGCTTCATCCGCGCCACGCGCAAGATGACCGCGACGCTGTCGGAGACCGGCGTGGAGGGCTACGTCTTCCGCACCGACCTCAGGCTGCGGCCCGACGCCTCGGTGACGCCGGTGTGCATCTCGATGGAGGCCGCGGAGCGCTACTACGAGGCCGAGGGCCGTTCGTGGGAGCGGTCGGCCTACATCAAGGCGCGCGCGGCTGCGGGCGACATCGCGGCCGGCGAGCGCTTTCTCGAGACGCTCGCGCCCTTCGTGTGGCGGCGCCATCTCGACTTCGCGATGGTTCAGGACACGATGGACATGCGAAAACGCATCCGCGAGCACAAGGGCCTCGTGCGCGTCGGCGGCGCCATCCCGCTGGAGGGGCACAACATCAAGCTCGGCGCGGGCGGCATCCGCGAGATCGAGTTCTTCGCCCAGACGCGGCAGCTGGTGGCGGGGGGGCGTCATCCCTCGCTGCGGCGCCGCCGCACGGTCAAGGCGCTTGCCGCGCTGGCGCGGGGCGGATGGATCGGGCGCGAGGAGGCGGGCGAACTGGCCGACCTCTATGCCCATCACCGCGAGGTCGAACATCGCCTGCAGATGATCGACGACGCGCAGACCCACACCCTGCCAAAGTCGCAGGAGGGTTTCGACCGGCTCGCGCGTTTCTGCGGCGAGGGCGACACGGAGGCGTTCCGCCGCGCGCTGTCGGACCGGCTGGAGCGTGTGGAGGCGCTGACGGGCGAGTTCTTCGCCCCCACGGAACGCGAGGCCGCCGCCCCCGAGATCAGCGAGGAGGCCGCAGCCATCGTCGCGCGCTGGCCCAGTTATGCCGCGCTTCGGTCCTCGCGCGGGCAGGCCATCTTCGAGCGGCTGAAGCCGGGATTTCTCGCGCGGTTCGACCGGGCCGCGCGGCCGCTGGAGGCGCTTCAGAACTTCGACGGGTTCCTGCGCGGCCTTCCCGCCGGCGTCCAGCTTTTCTCGCTGTTCGAGGCGAACCCGCCGCTCGTGGACCTGATCGTTGACATCTCGGCCACCGCGCCGCGCCTGTCGCGCTACCTGTCGCGTCATTCCGAGGTGCTGGACGCCGTCCTCGACGGACGCTTCTTCGCACCCTGGCCGGGCCGGGACGCACTGGCGCGCGAGCTGTCCGAGGCGATGGAACGTCAGGACTACGAGGCGCAGCTCGACACCGCGCGGCGCTGGCAGCACGAATGGCATTTCCGCATCGGCGTGCATCAGCTGCGCGGCCTCGTCCCGCCCGAGACGGCGGGGGCGCATTACACCGATCTCGCGGATGCGGTGGTCACCGCCCTCTGGCCGTCCGTCTGCGCGCAGATCGCCCAGAAGCACGGCCCGGCGCCGGGCCGTGGCGGGGCCGTGGTCGCGATGGGCAGCCTCGGGGCGGGCCAGATGACGGCGGCCTCGGACCTGGACCTCATCGTGATATACGACGCCGGCGGGGTGGAGTTCACCGACGGCCGCAGGCCGATCGACCCCAGGAACTGGTTCGCCAAGGCGACGAAGGCGCTGGTCACGGCGCTGTCGGCGCCAACCGCGGCCGGCAAGCTCTACGAGGTGGACATGCGCCTGCGTCCCTCGGGGCGGCAGGGGCCGGTGGCGACCGCGCTGTCGTCCTTCGACCGCTACCAGCGCGAGGAGGCCTGGACATGGGAGCACATGGCCCTGACCCGCGCGCGCGTCCTGGCGGGCGACCCGGCGCTGGCCGAGGAGATCGAGGCGATCCGCCGCGACGTGATCATCAAGGTGCCGGACCGCGACGCGATCGTGGCCGATGCGGCCGTCATGCGCGCGCGCATCGCCTCGGCAGGGCGGGGCGGGGCGACCTGGGCGGTCAAGGAGGGGCCGGGCGGGATGCAGGACATCGAGCTTGTCTCGCAGGCCGGCGCGCTTGTCGCGGGCGTGCCCGAGCGGCGTTGCGCGGGCCAGCTTGCCGCGGCCGCCGAGGCGGGTTGGCTTTCGCAGGAGGACGCGGGCAGGCTTGCCGAGGCGCACGCCCTCTTCGCATGCGTGAACCAGTCCGGGCGGCTTCTGAGCGACGGCGCGCTCGATGCCGCCGAGGTCGGGGTTGGCGGGCGCGCGTTTCTCGCCGAGCGGGCCGGCGCGCCCGATGCCGGGACACTGGCCCTGCGCCTGGATACGGCCCGAGACGACGCCGCGCGGATCATCGACGCCGCGCTGCCCCCGCCGAAGGAGAGCGAAGATGCCCCAGACACATGACCCCGCCGACCCCAAGGGCCTGATCCGGGAGGCCTTCAACATCGAGGGCATCACCGAGGCCGAATGCCGGTCGATCTTCGTGGACTGGGCGCTGAGCGTGGAGGCCGCCGATCCGCGCCCGTTTATCGAGACGCTTCTGGCGCGCCATGCGGACGCGCCCGCCGGGCATCCGATGCGCGCGGTGCTTGCGGGCGGTATGGACGCCCCGCCCCCGGGACGGCGGCGGGGCGGACGCCGCGCCCGCGTGACCGACGGCTGACGGCCGCTTGCCTCAGGCCTTCACGCGCGCGGCGTGGCTGCCGCGTTCGCGGTAGGGGGTGGTGTCGTAATGCGCCCTGTAGCACTTGGAGAAATGCGACGGCGACGCGAAGCCGCAGGCCAGCGCCACGTTGATGACGCTCATGTCGGTCTGCATCAGCAGGTTCCGCGCCTTGGCCAGCCGAAGCTCCATGTAGTAGCGCTTGGGGCTTCGGTTGAGGTAGCGCCGGAACAGCCGTTCCAGCTGGCGCGTGGACATCGAGACTTCCTTGGCCAGCTGCGCGGGGCTGATCGGGTCCTCGATGTTCTGCTCCATCATGCGGATGACCTGCCCGAGCTTTGGGTGGCGGACGCCGATGCGGGTCGGGATCGACAGCCGCTGGGTGTCCTGGTCGGTGCGGATGGACGTGTAGATGAGCTGGTCGGCGACGAGATTGGCGAGGTCCTCGCCATGTTCGTCCGCGATGATCTTCAGCATCAGGTCGATTGACGCGGTGCCGCCCGCCGTGGTGATGCGGTTGCCGTCGATCACGAAGACCGACTTCGTCAGGATCACGTCCGGGAACTCTTCGGAGAAACTGTCCTGGTTTTCCCAGTGGATGGTCGCGCGCCTGCCGTCGAGAAGCCCGGCCTTGGCCAGCGAATAGCCCGCCGTGCACAGCCCGCCCATCGCCGCCCCCTTGCGCGCCTCGCGCCGGAGCCAGCTTATGACCCGGCGCGTGGTGGCCGCCCCGACGTCGATCCCGCCGCACACGAGCACCGTGTCGTCGCGCGATATCTCCTCGAGGTCGCCATCGAGCCGGAAGCCGATCCCGGCCGAACACCACGCGACGTCGCCGCCTTCGCCCACGAGACGCCAGGAATAAAGCTCCTGTCCCGACATGCGGTTGGCGATCCTGAGCGCCTCGACGGCGCTGGAGAAGCACAGCATGGTGAACTGGTCGAGCAGGACGAACACGAAGCGTCGCGGTTGGCTTTCGCCGGTGGTTCGCCGCATCGGTTCGGCCATGGTGTGTCGTCCGTGCTTTGGGGCCCGACCGCCGTGGCGGACTGGTTCTTTCCAATGGTTTTCCACGGAAAGCACCATTTCCAAGCGAGAGCAATCCCCGTCGCTCCCGAATTGCGGGATTGGCCCGCCGTGACGGCTCGCGTATAGACGCTCCTCGAGACGCCATAGGAGGCCTGCCATGACCGCCGCAACAGCAAGGACAACGACCGGAACCTCGACCGGAAGCTGGACCAAGACGGACTGGCGCGCGAAGCCGCGCATCCAGATGCCGGACTATCCCGACGCCGCGGCGCTGGCCGAGGCCGAGGCCCAGCTTTCGAAATATCCGCCGCTCGTCTTCGCGGGCGAGGCGCGGCGCCTGAAGGCCGAGCTTGCGGCCGCCAGCCGGGGCGAGGCGTTCCTGCTGCAGGGCGGCGACTGCGCCGAAAGCTTTGCCGAGTTCTCGGCCGACACGATTCGCGACACCTTCAAGGTGATGCTGCAGATGGCGATGGTCCTGACCTACGGCGCTAAGGTGCCCGTGGTGAAGGTCGGCCGCATGGCCGGGCAGTTCGCCAAGCCGCGCTCGGCCCCGATGGAGATGGTCGGCGGCGTCGAGATGCCGTCCTACAAGGGCGACATCATCAACGACATCGCGCCCACGCTGGAGGCCCGGATGCCCGATCCGCGCCGGATGCTGCAGGCCTACACGCAGGCCGCGGCCTCGCTGAACCTGCTGCGCGCCTTCTCGACGGGTGGTTTCGCCGACATCCACCGGGTGCATTCCTGGACGCTCGGCTTCACCGACAGCGACGACGCCGAGCGCTACCGCGAGATTGCGAACCGCATCCAGGACGCGCTCGACTTCATGGCCGCGGCGGGGCTGACCGGCGAGACGAACCACGAGCTGTCCACGGTGGATTTCTACACCAGCCACGAGGCGCTTCTGCTGGAATACGAGGAGGCGCTGTGCCGTCTCGACAGCACGTCGGGCAAGTGGCTGGCGGGCTCGGGGCACATGATCTGGATCGGCGACCGCACGCGGCAGCCCGACGGCGCGCATGTCGAGTTCTGCCGCGGCGTGCAGAACCCCATTGGCCTGAAATGCGGCCCGACCACCACCGAGGAGGACCTCAAGGTCCTGATGGCAAAGCTGAACCCTGCGAACGAGGCAGGGCGCCTGACGCTGATCGCCCGTTTCGGCGCGGGCAAGGTCGGCGACCACCTGCCGCGCCTGATCCGCACGGTCGAGGCGGAGGGCGCGAAGGTGCTTTGGTCCTGCGATCCGATGCACGGCAACGTCATCAAGTCGTCCACGGGCTACAAGACGCGGCCCTTCGATTCGATCCTGCGCGAAGTGCAGGAATTCTTCGCGATCCACCGCGCCGAGGGCACCGTGCCCGGCGGGGTGCATTTCGAGATGACGGGCAAGGACGTGACCGAGTGCACCGGAGGGATGCGCGCGCTCACGGACGAGGATCTGTCCTCGCGCTATCACACCGCCTGCGACCCGCGCCTGAACGCCTCGCAGTCGCTGGAACTGGCGTTCCTCGTGGCCGAGGAGCTTCAGAAAAGCCGCGAGGCGCTGCGGGCGGCGGGCTGAGGGCCCGCGCGGGCGGGCTCAGGCGAGCCCGCCCTCGATCACCCGGAAACGGGCGCGCGCCATCGGACCGCGCGCCTCGACGGCGTCCTCGTCGGCGTCCTGCGCGTGGGTCTCTTGGGGGCGTTCAGGCGCCGCGCGCCGCAGGTCGGCCGCTCCGGGCGTTAGGACGGGCACGCCGACGCGCACCGGCACATGCTCCACCCGCGCCACGCTCCAGCGCTGCGGCATCTCGGCCATGTCCTCCGCCTGGGTGCCGTCCGCGCCGCGCAGGGCCCCCATCACGTAGAGCGCGCGGGAGATCGAGTAGTCCCGGTCCGTCATCGGCAGGATCGCGATCTGGGTGGCGAAGACCTCCTGGCCCTGGTGGCGGGGCGCGGGCGACACCACGTCGAGCAAAAGGATCGAGGGCTCCTCGAGCGCCCGCTCGACCTCGGCGGTGATACGCCCGCGATCGGCGAGATCGAACAGCGCCCTGAGCGGCAGGCCGCGCACCTCCATCCCCATCAGCGCGCTGATCCGCGCGCCGCCCAGTCGGATGCGCAGGGTGCCGGGGCGCGGATTCTCCAGGATCGCGGACTGCCGCAGGATCGGCCGCAGGTCCGCCGGGTCGAGCGCCATGCGCGCCGGGACCAGCCGCTTGCCCCTGAGGCTGTCCCAGTAGGCGATCGCCGAGCGCAGCGCGAGATCGTTCACGATCCGGTCGAGCCGGCATTCGGCCGGGGCGTTCGAGATGGGTCCGTTCATGGCATGGCCTCCGTTCGGTATCGGGACAGGGCCGGGCCAGAGGCTCGGGGCTCGTGGCTCGGGTTGACCCTGTCGTGGTTTTGCTTTCCCAATCCTTAATAACGTCGTTCGAATGCGACGGGCAGGGGGAGAGTTTTCAAGTGGTTAACGAACCGGAGGGCGCCGGGGCCATCGCCTCCATGACGGGATACGCCACCGCCGAGGGGTCCGCGCCGGGCCTGCGCTGGACATGGGAGATCCGTTCGGTCAACGCGCGCGGTCTCGACATCCGGCTGCGGCTGCCCGATGGGCTGGGCGCGCTGGAAGCGCCCTTGCGCAAGCGGCTGTCCGACCGCCTCGCGCGCGGATCGCTCAGCGTGAGCCTGCGGACCACGCGGTCGGAGGACGCCACGGCCACCGGCGTCGATGCCGCGGCGCTGGAGGCCGCGCTGGCCGCGCTCACGCAGATCCGCGCGGCCGCCGAGGCGCGGGGCATGGCGATGGCCCATCCTTCGCCGGCCGACATTCTCGCGCTTCGCGGGATGGCCGACAGCACCGCCGCACCCGAGCTGCCCGAGGCCGAGGCGCTTCTCGCCGAGGCCGACGCCCTGATCGACGCCTTCGCGGCGATGCGGCTGGCGGAGGGGCGCACCCTCGCGCAGGTCCTGTCCGCACAGATCGAGCGCATCGCGGCGCTGACCGAGGCCGCCGGCACCGCCGCCGAGGCGCGCGCGGTCAGCCAGGCCGAGACGTTCCGCGCCAACGTCCGCAAGATCCTCGACACCGCCGATCTCGACGAAGGACGCGTCGCGCAGGAGCTCGCGCTTCTTGCGGTGAAATCGGACGTGACGGAAGAACTCGATCGCCTGCGCGCCCATGTCGGCGCCGTGCGCGACCTGCTCGCGGCCGGCGGGCCCGTGGGCCGGAAGCTCGACTTCCTGATGCAGGAGTTCAACCGCGAGGCCAACACGCTGTGCTCCAAGTCGGGCGATGCGGCGCTGACGGCCATCGGCCTTGACCTGAAACTCGCCATCGACCAGACCCGCGAACAGGTCCAGAACGTGGAATGAACATGCCTGTCGACGCGCCCATCCCCCCGAGGCGGGGACTTCTGATCATCCTGTCCTCGCCCTCGGGCGCGGGCAAGTCGACGCTGGCGCGGCGGCTCATGGACTGGGACCCCTCGCTCAGGTTCTCGGTTTCGGCCACCACGCGCGCGCCGCGTCCCGGAGAGGCCGACGGCGAGCATTACCATTTCCTCGGCGAGGCGGAGTTCAAGAAGCTGGTGGCGGACGGCGCGATGCTGGAACACGCGCATGTCTTCGGGAATTTCTACGGCTCCCCCGTTGCGCCCGTGCGCGCCGCGATCGAGGCCGGGCGCGACGTGCTGTTCGACATCGACTGGCAGGGCGCCCAGCAGATCCGCAACTCGGTCCTTGGGCGTCATACGCTGTCGATCTTCATCCTGCCGCCCTCGATCCCCGAACTGCACCGAAGGCTGGTCAGCCGCGGGCAGGACGGGCCCGACGTGATCGCCAAGCGGATGCAGCGCAGCTGGGACGAGATCAGCCATTGGGACGGCTACGACTACGTCCTCGTGAACGACGATCTCGACGCGACGTTCGAGAAACTGCGCACCATCGTCACGGCCGAGCGGCTACGGCGCGAGCAGCAACCGGGCCTCGCCGCACATGTCCGCACGCTTCACGACCAGTTCGAGGAGGGCGCCACGCCATGATCTACGCGCTCGACGGCATCGCCCCCCGGATCGACCCCGACACCTGGGTCGCGCCCGACGCCAACGTCATCGGCCGCGTCGTCCTCGAAGCCGGAGCCTCGGTCTGGTTCGGCGCGACGCTGCGGGGCGACAACGAGGACATCCGCGTGGGCGAGGGCTCCAACGTGCAGGAGAACTGCGTCTTCCACACCGACATGGGCTATCCCCTGACGATCGGCGCGAATTGCACCATTGGCCACAAGGCGATGCTGCATGGCTGCACGATCGGCGAGGGAAGCCTGATCGGCATGGGCGCCACGGTGCTGAACGGGGCGCGGATCGGGGCGGGCTGCCTCGTGGGGGCGGGCGCGCTGATCCCCGAGGGGCGCGAGATCCCGGACGGATCGCTCGTGATGGGGATGCCTGGCAAGGTCGTGCGCGATCTCGATGAGGCGGCGCGGGCGGGGCTCCTGGCCTCGGCGGCGCATTACCGCGAGCGGATGCGGCGCTTCCGCGACGGCCTGACGCCGCTGCGCTAGACGGCGCCCCTCAGGCGGTCGAGATGCGCAGGACGCCGTCGCCCTGGACGAAGTTCACCGTGAGGCCCATCACCCCGGCGGTCTCGTAGAGGGCGAGGAACTGCGCCTCGGAGGGGCGAAGCGGACGGCCCGCCGCGCCGGGCCCGAAGCGCAGGACAGCCCACAATCCCTCCTCCAGCACGATACGGTCGGCCTCGGCCACGAGGGACCATTGGCCGGCCGCGGGCATCGTAAGCGCGACCTCGCCCCCCATCGGCAGCGCGGTCTCGGCGCAGAGCATCATGAGGAAGGCAAGCTTCACCTGCCGCCGCGGAAGGTCGTTCTGCGGCTTCCAGGACGGCGCGACACGCGCGCGGCGATAGAGGTCCATGAGCGCCGCCGCCGCCTCGCGCGCGCTGGTCATGTGGTCCGGGCCGGCATGGCCGAAGGCGAGGCGGAAGAAGCGGACGCGCGCCAGCGCATCCGCGACGGCGTCGCCGATCAGCTCCAGCTCGGGGCCCTTCGCGTCGCCGGTCATTTCCAGCAGCTCCACCCCGTTGCCGATCGCGCCGAGGGGATTACTTAGATCGTGGCAGAGCCGCGACCCCACGAGGTCCGCAAGGCTCTGCGGTTCGGGATGCATCCTGTCATCCATCACGCGCTCCAACCGGCCGGGGGTCCATTGTCCGAAGATCTGAACGCGATGCTGGAGCCGGGCATGTTCGTGCGCCATCCCGCACGGCCGGACTGGGGGCTGGGACAGGTGCAGTCCAACGTCGGCGGCAGGCTGACGGTTAATTTCGAGAACGAGGGCAAGGTCGTCCTCGACGGAAGGCGCGTCACTCTGATCATCGAATTCCTGTCCTGAAGCGTCGCGGGCGATCCGCGCCCGGTTCCCCTGTGCCCGGCGATGGCGGCCGGACCCCTTGAAAAGCCTGCCTACCGCGAGGAAGGTTAACAAGGCTTTAAAACGGTCGGCGGCCGTGTCCACGGCATCGGCCGAGGCGCCGCTTGCATCGCGGCAGGCGCGCGGCTAACCCCGATCGCGAGGCGATCTGCGCCACCTGCTGGAAGGGGCGCGGCAACGGGCTGGCGGATGCACATCGACGATTCCCATTTCGAGCTGCGCCTCGCCGCGGACGAGGCCGAGGTCCGCGAGGCCCAGCGACTGCGCTACGCCGTCTTTGTCGAGGAGCTTGGCGGCGACGGGCCGCTCGTCGATCACGCCGCCCGCCTCGAGGCCGACCGCTTCGACCCCCATTTCGACCACCTGCTCCTGCGCGACACCCGCCGCGCCGAGGGCGACCGCGTGGTGGGCGTCTATCGCCTCATGCGTGCCGTGCAGGCCGAGGCCGCGGGCCAGTTCTATTCCGAGGACGAATACGACCTCTCGGCCCTGCGTGCGTCCGGGCGCAGGCTTCTGGAGCTTGGCCGGTCCTGCCTGCATCCCCACTACCGGGGCGGGACGGCGATGATGCATCTCTGGAACGGGCTGGCGGACTACATCTCGACGCACGGGATCGAGGTGATGTTCGGCGTGGCAAGCTTCCACGGCACCGATCCCGCGCCGCTTGCGGCCCCCCTGTCGCTCCTGCATCACCGGCATCTCGCGCCGCAGGACATCCGGCCGCGCGCCCGCCCCGAGGGCTTCCAGCGCATGGACCTGGTCGCCGAGGCCGATCTCGACCGTCCCGCGGCGATCCGTGCCACGCCCGCGCTCATCAAGGCCTATCTGCGGCTCGGCGGCTTCGTCGGGCAGGGCGCGTTCGTGGACGTTCCGTTCAACTGCATCGACGTCTGCCTCGTGATGGACGTCGCGCGGATGTCGGACCGGCACAGGGCGATCTACGCGCGCGACCGCGCGCTGGCGCGCGAGGGCCGCGCATGAGCATGACATGGGACGGCGCGCCGCCGCCGGACCCGCCCCGGCTGTCGTTGCGCGACAGGCTCAGGGCAGCGCGGCGGGCCGCGCCGCTGCTGCTCCTGCTGGCCACGGGCTTTCCGCTTCTGCTGCTTCTGCGTCCGGCCGAGCGCATGGTCTGGGGCGCGGAGCGGCCGGTGACGCCGTGGATCACGCAAGGCGTGTGCCGCGCGGCCTGCCGCCTCTTCGGCCTGACCCTCCGGGTGGAGGGCCGGCCGATGCGCGGCATGGGCGCCTACGTGGCCAACCATGTGAGCTGGCTCGACATCTTCGTGCTGAATGCCTCCAAGCGCCTCTACTTCGTGGCGAAGGACGAGGTCGCGGGCTGGGGCGGGATCGGCTGGCTGGCGCGGGGGACGGGGACCGTCTTCATCCGGCGCGACAGGGCCGACGCCGCGCGGCAGGCGAGGCTTCTCGCCGAGCGGCTGGAGGCGGGGCACAGGCTTCTGTTCTTCCCCGAGGGCACCTCGACCGACGGTTTGCGGGTGCTGCCGTTCCGCACGACGCTTTTCGCGGCCTTCTTCGCGCCGGGCCTGCGCGAGACGCTGCAGATCCAGCCGGTCAGCATCGTCTACGCGGCCCCGGACGGAGAGCCTGCGTCCTTCTACGGCTGGTGGGGCGGGGCTGGCTTCGGATCGAGCCTGCTTGCGGTTCTGGCGGTGCGGCGTCAGGGATCGGTGCGCGTGGTCTACCACGCCCCCCTGCGCGTCGCGGACTTCGGCGACAGGAAGGCGCTTGCCGCGGCGGCGGAAGCGGCCGTGCGCGCAGGCTTCGAGAGCGGCGTGGAACGCCGTCCCTAGCGCAGGGGCGCCGTGAGCGCGAGAAGCGCCTTCAGCGGATCCTCGGTGCGCCAGATCTCGGGGCCGATCGCGAAGAAGTCCGTCACCGGCGCGAAGCTTTCGACGAGGGCGGGATCGAGCCCGCCCTCGGCCACCACGGGAAGCTCGATCACCTCGCTCCACCACGCGAAGAGGTCACGCGGGGCAAGCTCGGCCTCGCCGAGACCGGTCTCGCCGACCGGGCCGAAGCTGATGTAATCGGCGCCGATCTCGCCCGCATTCATCCCGTCGTGCCGGGACGTGCCGCATCCCGCGCCGATGATCGCATCCGCGCCGAGCGCCTTGCGCGTGGCCCGGACCGAACGCGCCGCGTCGGTCAGGTGCACGCCGTCGAGGCCGAGGCGCTCGACGAGGCCGGCATGACGCTCGATCACGAGCGGCACGTCGCGGGCATGAGCGATCTCGCGGCAGGCGTCGGCGGCGCGCGCGAGCGCGTCGGCATCGGTGTCGGCGAGCGCGAGGCGCAGGCAGGCGACCAGGGTCACGTCGAGGATGCGGGCGAGGATGGGCGCGAAGGCGTCCGGCTCGAAGGCTGCGGGCGTGATCAGGTAGATCTGCGGCGTTTCGGTCTCGGCCATTCCGGGTGCCTCGGCTGGGGTGCGGCCCGTCACTACGCCGTCGCGTGGCGCCCCGCAAGGCCCGCGCGGGCGGAGCCGCCCAAGCCCGGCCTTGCCGCAGGCAGGCGCGGGATGTATCGGGCTGCCCATGCAGGAGACATCCCCCCACATGGCGAGCCAGCCCGCCTTCGTCCTCGTCCGCCCGCAGATGGGCGAGAACATCGGCGCGTCGGCGCGCGCGATGTGGAACTTCGGCCTCGACCGGATGCGCGTCGTGCATCCGCGGGACGGCTGGCCCAACGAACGCGCGGTCGCGCTGGCCAGCGGGGCGGGGCGGCTCCTGGACCGGGCGGGGCTGTTCGACGACGTGCCCTCGGCCATCGGGGACTGCACCTACGTCTACGCGACGACGGCGCGCGAGCGGGGGCTGACCAAGCCCGTCGTGACGCCGGAGCGCGCCATGATCGAGGCGCGCGAGATGATCGCACGGGGCGGTCGCGTCGCCGTCCTGTTCGGGCCCGAGCGCGCGGGGCTGGAGAACCACGACATCGCGCGGGCGAACGCGGTCGTGTCGGTGCCCGTGAACCCCGAGTTTCCGTCGCTGAACCTCGCGCAATGCGTGCTCCTGTGCGCCTACGAGTGGCGCCGCGCGACGGTGGAGACGCCGCAGGCCGTGATGGAGATGGCGCGAACGGATTTCGCCACGGGCGCCGAGATCGCGGCGCTCGGCGATCATTTCGAGGACCGGCTCGAGGCGGCCGGGTTCTTCTTTCCTGAGGCCAAGGCGGCGGGCATGAAGACGAACCTGCGCAACCTCTGGTCGCGGCTCCCGCTGACGCGGGCGGACGTTCAGACCCTGCACGGGATGATGCGCCAGATGGTGCGGTGGGCGGGACGCGACGACCGGACCTGAGGGGGGAAGCGCCGGGACGGGCATCGAGCCCGCCCCGCCGCTGGCGCCCGGCGGGCGTTTGCGTATTTGCGGAAAGATGAAGGAGACGCGCGCGGGTATGGCCCCGGGGGTGTGTGCGCGGGTCCATGCGGTCGCAGGCGCTTGAAGGGGCTGGGGCGCCGCGATAGGTCAGGGTGCGAGATCGACGGGGGACGGGCGATGGCCGGAAAGCGCAGCATCTTCGAAGAGGTCGGCGAGACGAGGAAGCAGGCGGCGAGCCCCGGCGGCGTGAGCCGCGACCGGGGCCGCGGGCGGCGTTTCCTGCGCGTCTGGCTCATGACGCTTTTCGCGCTCGTCGTGGTGATGATCGCGGTCGGTGGGCTGACGCGTCTGACCGACAGCGGGCTTTCGATCACGGAATGGGCGCCGGTGACGGGCGCCGTGCCGCCGCTATCGGCCGAGGATTGGCAGGCGGAGTTCGACGCCTACCGCGAGATCCCCGAGTACCAGCTGCAGAACCGGGGCATGAGCCTCGAGGAGTTCAAGTTCATCTACTGGTGGGAGTGGGGCCACCGGCAGCTGGGCCGGTTCATCGGGCTGGTCTGGGCCGTTGGCTTCGTGGGGCTTCTGGCGACGCGAATGATGCCGCCGGGATGGACGGGGCGCGCGTTGCTTCTGGGGGCGCTCGGGGGCGCTCAGGGGGCGATCGGCTGGTGGATGGTGTCCTCGGGGCTGACGGAGGGGCGGCTCGACGTGGCCTCCTACAGGCTTGCGGTGCACCTCGGCCTCGCATTCCTGATCCTGGCGCTGATCGCGTGGTTCGTCCTGCGGCTCGGGCGGGACGAGGCGGACCTGATGTCGGCGCGGCGCGAGGGAGACCGCAGGCTGAAGGGGATGGCCACGGGCGTCCTGCACCTGAGTTTCGCACAGATCCTGATCGGCGCGCTGGTCGCCGGGATCGACGCGGGCCGCAACTATCCCGACTGGCCGCTGATGGCGGGAGGCTTCACGCCGCCCGCGATGTGGGCGCTCGACCCGTGGTGGCGCAACCTGTTCGAGAATGACGGGACGGTGCAGTTCATCCACCGCATGGCCGGATACCTGCTGCTGGCCGTAGCGGTCGCCGCATGGCTTGCGGGGCGCCGTTCGGCGCGGACCGCGACGCGGGGGGCCTTCCACGCCATGATGGCGATGATGCTTCTGCAGATCGCGCTGGGGATTGTCACCGTGCTTTATTCGGCGCCCTGGTATTTCGCCATCGCCCACCAGTTCGGGGCGGTCGTCCTGATCGTCCTGATCCTGCGCGCGCGGTTCGTCTCGATCTACCCGCTGCGCCAATCCGTGAGGGGAACCGCATGAGCGCCATGTCCGAGCTTTTCGCCCATCAGCGCCAGACCGAGGCGCTGGCGCAGGTCATGGGCCGCCTGGGGTGGGACCAGGAGACGATGATGCCGCCCGGCGCCGCGGAGCAGCGTGGCGAGGAGGTTGGGGCGCTCGAGAGCGTCCTGCACGCGCGCCGCTCGGACCCTTGGGTGGGCGAGATGCTGGCGTTGGCCGAGCCGGGGACCGAGGCCGACGCCGCGCAGCTGAGACTGATCGAGCGCGCCCATCGGCGCGCCACGAAGGTGCCCGCCGATCTGGCCGCCGAACTGGCGCGGGTGACGTCGGTGGCGCAGGGCGTCTGGGCGCGGGCGCGGGCGGCGGACGATTTCGCCGCCTTCCTGCCGACGCTGTCGCACGTCGTGCGGCTGAAGCGTGTCGAGGCCGAGGCGCTGGCCGGCGGGAGCGACCTTTACGACGCGCTCGTGGACGATTTCGAGCCGGGGATGACGGCGGCGGAGCTTGGCGCGCTTTTCGGGCGGATGCGCCCGCGGCTGGTCGATCTGCGCGCGCGGATCCTTGCGGGGGGCGCGCCCCCGCCGGCGCTTGCGGGACGGTTTCCCAAGGACATCCAGCTTGCGCTGTCGGCCGAGATCGCGCGGGCCTTCGGTTACGACTTCGAGCATGGGCGCATCGACCTGGCCGTGCACCCGTTCTCGTCGGGTTCGGGCGCGGACGTGCGGATCACCACGCGCGTGGACGAGATGGAGCCGCTGGGGTGCTTCTATTCCACGATCCACGAGGTCGGCCACGCCGCCTATGAGCAGAACGTGTCGCGCGACTATGCGCTGACGCCTCTCGGGCAGGGTGTCTCGATGGGCGTGCACGAAAGCCAGAGCCGCATCTACGAGAACCAGCTGGGCCGGTCCGCCGCCTTCACCGGGTGGCTCTACGGGCGGATGCGCGACATGTTCGGCGACATCGGCGTCGATGGGCCGGAGGCGTTCCACGCCACCGTGAACCGCGTGACCTCGGGCTATATCCGGACCGAGGCCGATGAGGTGCACTACAACCTCCACGTCATGCTGCGCTTCGACCTCGAGCGCGCGCTGATCTCGGGCGATCTGGCGGTCGGGGATCTGGAGGCCGCGTGGAACGACCGCTTCCGTGCCGATTTCGGCGTGTCGGTCGATCAGCCCAGGCACGGCGTCCTGCAGGACGTGCACTGGTCCGTCGGTCTGTTCGGCTATTTCCCCACCTACAGCTTGGGGAACGTCTACGCGGGCGTCCTGCACGAGGCGTTGCGCGCGGATCTGCCGGATCTGGACGCGTCGCTGGCCAAGGGCGATCCGTCTCCCGCAACCGCGTGGCTGCGCGAGAGGTTGCAGCGCCATGGCGGCCTGCGCCCGCCGCGCGACACGATCGAGCACGCGGCGGGGCGCAAGGTGTCGGAGGCGCCGCTTCTCGACTATCTCGACGCCAAGTTCGGGGCGATCTACGGGGTCTGACCCCGCCTGTCGCGGCGCCTCAGCCGTCCTGCGACCAGTCTGGCGCGCGCTTGTCGAGGAAGGCCGCGATGCCCTCCGCGGTGTCGCGGTTCAGCATGTTCTCGACCATGACGGCGCCCGTGAGGCTGTAGGCCTGGTCGAGCGGCAGTTCGATCTGCTCGTAAAAGGCGCGCTTGCCGATCCGCACGGCCGATCCGAGCTTCGAGGCGATCTTGGTGGCGAGCGCCTCGGCCTCCTCCGAAAGGGCTTCGGGCGCGACGACGCGGTTGACGAGGCCAAGCTCGCGCGCGCGGTGCGGATCGATGAATTCACCCGTCGTCAGCATCTCGAAGACCTGCTTTCGGGGCACGTTGCGCGACAGCGCCACCATGGGCGTCGAGCAGAACAGGCCGATGTTCACGCCGTTGACGCCGAAGCGCGTGCCCTCGGCCGCAACGGCGAGGTCGCAAGACGCGACCAGCTGGCAGCCGGCGGCGGTAGCGATGCCGTGCACCTCGGCGATGACCGGCTGCGGCAGCCGCGAGATCATCTGCATCATGTTCGAGCAGCGGTCGAACAGGTCGCGCATCGCCGAAGCGCCGTCGTCGTTGGCCTGGCGCTTGTTGGTCATCTCCTTGAGGTCGTGCCCGGCGCAGAACGCCTTGCCCGCTCCGCGCAGGACGATCACCCGCTGCGTGTCCGAGGCCATGAGATCGCCGAATGCGCCCGTCAGCTCGGCCAGCATGGCGTCCGACAGCGCGTTCAGGTTGCCCGGACTGTTCATCGTGAGATATGTCACCGCGCCGCGATCCTCGCGCAGCAGAATGTCGTCGGCCACCCCGGTCTCTCCCTTGCCAGTCGTTCCACCGGCCGGCAACTTAGCGGGAAATGAGGCGGGGGGGAACAGGCAGGGACATGGGACTGGAAATGAACGAGGCCGCGCTGGCGCGGTTTCTCGAGGCGGAGTTTCCGCAGACCGCCGGCGATTTCGTGATCGAGGAGGCGGGCGAGATGCGCATTCGCGTGCGGATGCCAGTCGCGCACCGCCATCTCAGGCCGGGCGGGACGGTATCGGGCCCCTCGATGTTCGCGCTGGCCGACGTCGCGGTCTATCTCGCGATCCTCACCATGATCGGACCCAAGGCGCTGGCGGTGACCACGAATTGTTCGATCGACTTCATGCGCAAGCCCGCCGCGGGCGCGGACCTGATCTGCGAGTGCCGCCTGCTTAAGCTTGGCCGTGTGCTGGCGGTGGGGGAGTGCCAGCTGTTCTCCGAGGGGATGGAGGCGCCCGTCGCGCGGGCGTCGCTGACCTACTCGATTCCGCCCGAGCGCTGACGCGGGCGCCGCGCGCCCTGCGACAGGACGCGCCGCTGCATTCGGGCGGTGGCGGGCGTAGATGATTGACAAGTGCAACTTGTAGGGGCGAGCAGATGACCGAAGCCGGAGGCGAGGCCACCCACGCGGCGATGGAGCCGGCGGGGCACTGGCTGGAGCATCTTCCCGTGACATTCTTCGCGGTCCTGATGGGATTGTTCGGCCTGACGCTCGCGTTTCACGCGGCCTCGGCGAGCTTCGCCTTCGCCGCGCCCCTTGCGCTTGCGATGCTCTGGGCCGGGCTCGCGACATTCGTGCTCATCGCAGCACTCTACGTCGCCAAGACGCTGCGCCATCCCGGCGCCGTCGCCGCGGAATGGCGCCATCCCGTCAAGATCGCCTTCTTCCCCACGATCTCGATCTCGCTTCTGCTGATGTCGACGGCCTTCGCGTCGTCCTATCCCGCAATCGCCGAGCCGGTCTGGATCGTGGGCATGACGGGGCAGGGGGTGCTGACGATCGCCGTGATCTCGGGCTGGATCAGCCACCGCGCCTTCCAGGTGGGGCACCTGACGCCGGCCTGGTTCATTCCCGCCGTCGGCAACGTGATCGTGCCTTTGGCCGGGGTCGAGCTGGGTTGGACCGAGACCTCGTGGCTGTTCTTCTCGGCGGGAATGATCTTCTGGGTGGTGCTGCTGACGCTGGTGTTCAACCGCCTGATCTTCCATGATCCGATCCCCGCGCGGCTGTTTCCGACCATGGTCATCCTGATCGCCCCGCCCGCCTTGGCGTTCGTGGCCTATGTCCGCCTTACTGGCGGCGTGGATCCTGCGGCGAAGATGCTGGTCAGCATGGCCTATGCCTTCACGGCGCTGGTGCTCGTGCAGGTGCCGAAGCTGCGCACGCTTCCCTTCGCGCTGTCGTGGTGGGCGCTCAGCTTTCCGCTCGCCGCCCTGTCCATCGCCTCGTTCACCTATGGCCGCGCGATCGCCAGCCCGCTTCACGAGGCGATCGGCCTCGTCGTGCTGGCGGCGCTGGTACTGGTCGTGGCGGGCCTTGCCGTGCGCACGGTGGTGGCGGCGCTGAGGGGCGAGATCTGCCGGCCCGACTGAGGCGGCGGGCCGAGGCCCGGAAACTTCCCGGCGGATGCGGCGTTGTCCATGCTCGAAGTTGCAGGATCCCCAGCCCCAGTGTCAGAGTCGCGTTCCTCCCCGATCGTCGCACCGTCGGCGGTCCTCGCCGTCCTTGCGGTCCTCGCCGTCATGGCGGTGGTCGTGCTTGCGCGCACGTTCCTCATGCCGGTGATGCTGGCCATCCTGCTGGCCCTGACCTTCGCGCCGATCCGCAAATGGGCCTCACGCCGGGGCGTGCCGGCGGCCCTCACGTCGATTGCGCTCGTGCTTGCGCTTTTCGTCGCGATCGGCGTGCTCATCTTCGTGCTTGCAGGCCCCGTGCAGACCTACCTCGAGAATGCCCCGGCGATCGCGGCGGATGTCGAGCGCAAGCTTCGCGGCGTCTCCGAGGCGATCGAGACGGTCTCGGACGCCGGAGAGGAACTGAGCCGGGTCGCGGCCGGCGACGACCAGCCGCGCGGCATTCCGCCCGGCGCGCCCGTGACGGGCGAGGGGGAGGAGGTCGTCGTCTCCACAGGCCCCGGCCTTCTGACGCGCATGGCGATGACGGCGCCCTTCGTGGCGGGGCAGATCGTGTTCACGCTCGTGCTGCTGTATTTCCTGCTCGCCTCCGGCGACCTTCTGCAGCGCAAGCTCGTTGCCGTCCTGCCGAACCGGACGGACAAGCGCCGCGCCGTGGAGATCGTGCAGAGCATCGAGAGCACGCTCAGCCGGTATTTCCTGACGGTCGCGGCCATCAACGTCACTCTGGGACTCGCCGTCGGCATGGCCCTGTGGGCGGCGGGAATGCCGAACCCGGTCCTGTTCGGCGTGATGGCGGCCGTGCTGAACTTCGTGCCCTATCTCGGCGCCATCGTGGGCATCACCGTGACGGCGGCGATCGGCATCGTGACCTTCGACACGGTGGGGCAGGCGGCGCTGGCGGCGGGCGCGTATTTCGCCATGACCACGATCGAGGGAAACTTCGTGACGCCCCACGCGGTGGGCCGGAACCTCAAGCTCGACCCGCTTCTGGTGTTCCTGTCGGTGGCGTTCTGGGGCTGGGCATGGTCGTTCATCGGCATGTTCCTCGCCGTTCCGATGATGATCGCCGCGCGCGTCATCTGCGAAACCGTGCCCGCCCTGTCGCCCATCGCCGCGTTCCTGTCGAGCGAGGGGCCCAAGCCCGTGGCGGCCCGGTCCTAACTGTGCGCGGCGGTCGCGCCCGGCGGTCGCGGCCATCTGCGTCGCCATTGGCGGCGATCAGGTGTGGGGTAAAATGATACCCTAACTGCAAGCCATTGTTATATAACGATTCCCGCGGCTTCGACAGGCTTGACGCTGGCGCGGAATAGCTTAGAAGGGCGCAATCCGAACGGGGATGCAAGCCATCAATCTGGCGCGTGTCCCCTCGCGTTTCCGGCCGAGGTGTTCGCCGAGGCCCCCGAACAGGACCGAAAAGGGTTAAGTGATGAAAACCTTCTCTGCCACTCCGGCGGATATCGAGAAGGAATGGATCCTGATCGACGCCGAGGGCGTCGTTCTGGGCCGTCTCGCCTCGATCATCGCCATGCGGCTGCGCGGCAAGCACAAGCCGAGCTTCACGCCGTCCATGGACATGGGCGACAACGTCATCGTCATCAACGCCGAAAAGGTGCAGGTGACGGGCGACAAGCGCGACAAGCCAAACTACCGCCACACCGGCTATCCGGGCGGTATCAAGTCGCGCACGACCGGCGAGATCCTCGAGGGGCCGCACCCCGAGCGCGTCGTCTTCCAGGCCGTGAAGCGGATGCTGCCCGGCAACCGCCTGTCGCGCCAGCAGATGACCAACCTGCGCGTCTATGCCGGCGCGGAGCACCCGCACGAGGCGCAGCAGCCCAAGGTGCTGGACGTCCGTTCGATGAACCCCAAGAACACGAGGCAGGCATAACCATGGCCGAGACCCTTTCTTCGCTCGACGAGCTCAAGGGCGCCGTCGATGGCACCCCGGCGACCGGCGCGCCTGCCGCGTCCGCCTTCGAGGAAATCCCGCGTGAACCCGTGCGCGACGCGCTCGGGCGCTCCTACGCCACCGGCAAGCGGAAGGACGCGGTCGCCCGCGTCTGGATCAAGCCGGGTTCGGGCGTCGTGACCGTGAACGGCAAGCCGATCGACACGTACTTCGCGCGTCCCGTGCTGCAGATGATCCTGCGCCAGCCCTTCCAGATCACCGGCGTCGAGGGCGAGTTCGACGTGATGGCGACCGTGAAGGGCGGCGGCCTCTCGGGGCAGGCCGGCGCGGTCAAGCACGGCATCTCCAAGGCGCTGCAGCTTTACGAACCGTCGTTCCGCGGCGCGCTCAAGGCGGCAGGCTTCCTCACCCGCGACAGCCGCGTGGTGGAGCGCAAGAAGTACGGCAAGCGCAAGGCGCGCCGGAGCTTCCAGTTCTCCAAGCGCTGATCGGCGCGACGATCTTCGGGAAAAGGCCGCCTTCGGGCGGCCTTTTTCTTGCTTGGCATCTGCCAGTCCCCGCGAAAGGATCCGCAACGCGCATTCGCAGCGCGGCCGCGGCCGCGGTGCTCCGGCCGCAAGGCCGCCCCATTCGTCCGAAGGAGCCACCTCCATGTACCTCACCATGAACCGTTTTCGCGTGAACCTTGGCCAGGAACAGGCCTTCGAGGCCATGTGGAACAGCCGCGACAGCCATCTGAAATCCGTCCCCGGCTTCGTCAGCTTCCACCTGATGCGCGGCGCGGCGGAGGAGGGTGCGCGCCTCTATGTCTCGCACACGCTGTGGTCGGGCCGCGATGCCTTCGAGGCCTGGACGAGGTCCGAGGCGTTCCGTGCCGCGCACAAGGGGGCGAAATCCTCGGGCGCCATGTATGACGGCCCGCCCGTTCTCGAATGCTTCGAAAGCGTGCAGGAGATCGTCGCGACCTGAATGCGGGCGCGAACACCTCTTGCGGCAGCGCCGCATCGGTTGCACTGTCGGTTCCCGCGGGCGCAGATTGGGCCCCGTCCGGAGGGACCGGGTCAGGGTCCGGGGGAGTTGCATGAACGCCATCTCGCGCGCGCTCAGAAGCGAAAACGGCAAGGGCATTGTGATCGTCGGCCCTCCGCTGGCCTACGCGATTCTTCTGCTTGCGGCCCCGCTGGCCACGATCGTGCTGTTTTCCTTCTGGACGCAGAATTTCCTGACCATCGACCGCACCTTCACGCTCGGCAACTACGCCGAGGCGCTGACCGACCCGCTCTACCGCGAACTGATGCTGCGTTCGCTGCGCATCTCGGCGATGGTCACGGCGGTCACGGTCGTGCTGGCGTTCCCGGTCGCGTACTTCATCTCGTTCCACGTCACGCCCGACCGCAAATCGCTCTGGCTGTTCCTCATCACGATCCCGTTCTGGACGAGCTACCTGATCCGCGTGTTCCTGTGGCGCGTGATCCTGGCCTATGACGGGCCGGTCAACGGCTCGCTTCTGGCGCTCGGCGTCATAGACGAGCCCCTTTCCTTCATCCTCTACAACGCCAACGCGGTCATCATCACGCTCGCCCATGCCTTTGCGCCCTTCGCGATCCTGCCGATCTTCGTCAGCCTGGAGAAGATAGACCGCTCGCTGCTCGAGGCGGCGCGCGATCTGGGCGAGAGCAAGACCATGACCTTCCTGCGCGTCACGCTGCCCCTCGCGATGCCGGGCGTGCTGGCTGCCGTGCTCATCGTCTCGATCCCAACGGTCGGCGACTACGTCACCCCGCGCCTCGTCGGCGGCTCGGGCGGCACCATGATCGCCAACATGATCTATGCTCAGATCTTCGACCTCAACGACCGGCCGATGGGGGCCACGCTCGCGGTGCTTGCCATGGCCATCGTGGCGCTGTCGCTGCTCTGGCTCGTCAGCCGCCTCCGCTTCTGGCTGTGGCTGGCAGAGACGCGCGGCCTCTGGGTGGCGCTCGGGCTCGCAGTGGCCGAGATCATCGTGATCCGCGCGATCTTCACCCTCGGGCCCGGCCTCGTTGGCGCCGCCGCGACGGTGCTTGGCCTTCTCGGCCTTGCCACCGCGGGCTCGGTCCTCGTCTTCGCGAAGGTGCCGAAGGGAAGGGCGGGCATATGAAGGCGCGTCCCCTCGTCCTGTTCACCCTCCTCTATCTCGTCGTCCTCTACGCGCCGATCCTGCTTCTGCCGATCTTCGCCTTCAACGACGGCACGATCATCGCCTTCCCGCTGCAGGGCTTCACGACGCAATGGTTCGGCCTGCTCCTCGAGACGCCGGCGCTGCACCAGGCCACGCGGAACTCGCTGGTCATCGCGGTCTCCGTCGCGATCCTCGCCACGTGCCTGGGGCTCTTCGCCGCGCGCGCCGCCACGCGCTACCGCTTTCCGGCGAAGACGGGGATCATGGGGTTCATCATGCTGCCCCTCGTGCTGCCCGAGGTGATCGTCGCGATCTCGCTGCTCGTGGTGCTGATGCAGCTCGGCCTCGAAAGCGGGCTGTGGTCGATCGTGCTCGGTCACACGCTCCTGTGCATGCCCTTCGCCATCGCGATCCTGCAGGGCAGCTTCGCCAACATGGATCAAAGCCTCGAGGAGGCCTCGATCGACCTCGGCGAGACGCCCTGGTCGACCTTCCGCCTCGTCACCCTGCCGCTCGTGGCGCCCGGCATCGTGGCCTCGCTCCTGATCTGCTTCACGATCTCGCTCGACGAGTTCATCATCGCCTTCTTCCTCTCCGGCAACGCGCCGACCCTGCCGGTCTACCTCTGGGGCCAGCTTCGCTTTCCGGCCCGCCTGCCCATGATCATGGCGCTCGGCACGATCCTCGTGATCCTGTCCATCGCGCTCCTCGTCATCGCCGAGACCTTCCGCCGCCGTGGCCTGCGCCGCGCCGGCGTCAAGGATTCAGGAGGTTTCCTGTGAGAGACACCACACCCCCGCCCGAGATCGTGACGCTCGACCATGTCGAGAAGTATTACGGCGACTACCATGCGCTGCGCGGCATCACCGCCGAGATCCGCTCGGGCGAGTTCTTCTCGCTCCTCGGCCCCTCGGGCTGCGGCAAGACCACGCTCCTGCGCGCCATCGCGGGCTTCGAGGACATCTCGTCGGGCACGATCCGCCTCGATGGCCGCGACATGGAAGGCGTGCCCCCGAACCGCCGCCCCACCAACCTGGTGTTCCAGTCCTACGCGATCTTCCCGCACCTGACCGTGGCCCAGAACGTGGGCTTCGGGCTGCGCAGGTCAGGGAAGTCGCCCGAGGAAAAGCGCCGCGCTGTCGGCGAGGCCCTCGAGATGGTGGGTCTGTCGGACTTCGGCGCGCGCGCCGCACATGCGCTGTCGGGCGGCCAGCGCCAGCGCGTCGCGCTCGCGCGCGCGCTCATCCTGAAGCCGCGCGTGCTCCTGCTCGACGAGCCGCTCTCGGCGCTCGACAAGAAGATGCGCCAGGTCATGCAGGTCGAGCTGATCAAGCTCCAGCGGGAGGTCGGCATCACCTTCATCCTCGTCACCCACGACCAGGAGGAAGCGCTGGTGATGTCCGACCGCATCGCGGTCATGTTCGAGGGCAGCATCGCCCAGCTCGACGATCCCGAGACGCTCTACCGCCGTCCCGCCTCGCGGCGCGTGGCGGAGTTCATCGGCATGATGAACTTCCTGCCCGCCCAGGTCGTCGCGGTCCATGGCGACAGGGTCGAGGCCGACATCGCCGGTCTCGGCCGGGCCGAGATCGACCGGATCCAGGCGCCCGGCGGCGCGGCTCCGGGCCCTGCCGCCGTCGGCCTCCGCCCCGAAAGCCTGACGGTCCTCTTCGAGGGCGACGGCGCGGGCGCACGCCGCATCGAGGGCCGCGTGGACGAGGTCACCTATTACGGCGACATGACCTACTACGACATCGCGCTCGAGGGCGCACCCTCCACGGTTTCGGTCTCGGCGCGCAACATGCCGGGCCGAAGGGTTCTCGACCGGGGCGAGCGCACCATGCTGGCCTGGGATCCAAGGGCGCTGACGCTGTTTCGCTGACGGGGCGTCCTTCATCTTTCTCCAAATACGCGTCGCGCGGGCGCGGGCGGCGGCGGCGCCGCCTCGGGGGGCGCGCTTTCAGCCGCCCTTCCGGACGAGGAACGCTGGAACGGGGCCGCCGTCCTCGGTCCCGAGAAACGCGTGGCCCGCTTCGGCGCAGAAATGCGGGACGTCGATCGCCGCCATCGGATCGCTCGCCAGAAGGCGCACGACCTGTCCCGGCGCGGCTTCGCCGAGGCGCTTTTGCAGGCGCAGGACGGGCAGGGGGCATTTCAGGCCCGTTGCGTCGATCTCGAGATCCAATTGCATGCGTCATGGCCTAAGGCGGGTGACGCGCGGTGTCCACGCCCCTCGTCGTGCGGCCGTATCGAGTGAATGTGACGCAGCGCCCTCGTGACGGCGCCTCCAAAAGCGTCTACCTGTGACACGATGTTCGGGATCGATCTCTTCGACGCGTCGCTTCTGCCCGCGATGCTGGTTGCGCTGGCCGCAGGCGCGCTGAGTTTTCTCAGCCCCTGCGTCCTGCCGATCGTGCCGCCCTACCTCGCCTACATGGGCGGCATCACCATCGAGGAGATGGGCGCATCGCCGCGCGCGGCCCGTCGCAAGGCGCTCCTCGCGGCGCTGTTCTTCGTGCTGGGGCTGTCCACGGTCTTCGTCTTCCTCGGCTTCACCGCGTCGATCTTCGGGCAGTTCTTCTTGCAGAACCAGATCCTGCTCGGCCGTGTCGCGGGCGTCGTGATCGTGGTCTTCGGGCTGCATTTCCTCGGCATCATCAATATCCCGATCCTCAACCGCGAGGCGCGGCTCGATGCGGGCGACCGGGGCGGATCCGCGCTTGGGGCCTACATCCTGGGGCTCGCCTTCGCCTTCGGCTGGACGCCCTGCATCGGCCCGCAGCTGGGCGCGATCCTGTCGATCGCGGCGACCGAGGCGAGCGTCGAGCGCGGCACGGCGCTTCTGGGGATCTACGCGATCGGCCTCGGCATCCCGTTCCTGCTTGCCGCCGCCTTCATCGACCGGGCGATGGCGGTCCTGGGACGGCTCAAGCGGCACATGAAGGCGATCGAGCGGGCGATGGGCATCCTTCTGATCGGTGTCGGCACGGCGCTGATCACCGGCGCCTTCTCGGCCTTCGCCTTCTGGCTGCTCGAAACGTTCCCCGCCCTTGCGCTTCTGGGCTGAATTGAGCGCTGGCCGCGGCCGGGACCTGCCTTGTATCGTGCCCGCATGAGCGGACCCGGCCAAGACGCGCGACCCGTCCGCCGGCGCATCGTGCTCTATGTGCCGGGATACGATCCCGTGCCGCCGCGCAAGTATCGCGAACGCTACCGGCGCGAGGCCGCGCGTCAGGCCGGGTTTTCGGGCCACGAGATCGCCCTGTCGCCCCCGTGCGGCGATGCGCGCTTTGGCTGGCGCGTCAGCGCGCGCATCGAGGGCGCGGCCACGCAGACCGAGGTCGAAGTGCTGCACTGGGCCGATATCGTCAGGTCCTCCATGGGCGGGGGCATCGCCGCGACCTATGGCCAGCTTCTGCGCACGGCGTGGATTTACCTCAGGTCGGGCACGCTGTTCCGCCTCGCCCGGCTGAGGAAGGGGCCGGTGATCGCGGCGCTTTTCCCCCTGGCGGTCCTTCTGCTGCAGCTTCTGGCCGCCGCGGGTGTTTTCCTCGGGGTCGCCGCGGGGACCGCGGCCGTCCTGCCGGCGGGCTACGGCCTTCTGGGGCTCGTGCCCGCGTCCGGTGCGGGATACGGGCTCGTGCGCTGGTTCCGCCGGCGCGACCACCTGCTTGCGTGGTACCTGATGCACGATTACGCCTTCTCGGCCCGCCACGACGGTGCCTATCCCGCCGCGCAGGAGGCGCGGATGGCCGAATTCGCCGAGCGCATCGCCGGAGCGCTCGGGGGCGAGGCCGACGAGGTTCTCGTCGTGGGCCATTCCTCGGGCGCCTATCTCGCCGTCTCGGTGATCGCCGACCTGATCCGTGCGGGCCGCGTGCCCTGCGACGGGCCGGCGCTCGGTCTTCTCACGCTGGGGCAGGTCATCCCGATGGTCAGCTTCCTGCCTGGTGCGCGGCGGCTGCGGGCGGACCTCGCGCTCCTGTCGGCAAGCGCGCGCCTGACATGGATCGACGTCTCCGCGCCGGGCGACGGATGCACCTTCGCGCTCTGTGATCCCGTGGCGGTTTCGGGCGTCGCGCCGCCCGACAAGCGCTGGCCCCTCGTGATCTCGGCGGCCTTCAGCCGGACCCTGTCGGCCGATGCGCAATCGGCCCTGCGCTGGCGCTTTCTCGAACGGCACTTCCAGTATCTAAACGCTTTCGACAACCTCTCGGGCGATCCGGGCGAATACGATTACTTCGCCATCACCGCGGGACCGCGCACCCTGTCCGACCGCTTCGCCGCCCGCCGTCCGTCGAAAAGCCGGATCGAGCGCGCGCTCAGCCGCCACACCGACCGGGCCGCATGACGGGCGGCGGGAACGACCTTCCCCCGAAACCGATGGCCCGCGCGGCGCGCGTTTCGCTCTGGCGGTACATGCGTCTGTTCCGGCAGGATATCCTCTCGGCGCAGCCGGAACGGCTCTATGGCGCGTGGATGGCCGAATTCCGCACGCCGTTCTTTCGCTCCTTCCTCTTGAACCAGCCTGATCTTGTAGAAGAAGTCCTGAGGGCGCGGCCGATGGACTTTCCCAAGTCGGACCGCGTGGGCGAGGGGCTTCGGCCGCTCCTGGGCAATTCGGTCTTCGTGACGAACGGCGAGGAATGGGCGCGGCAGCGGCGGATCATCGACCCCGCCTTCGAGGGCGGCCGCCTGCGCGAGACCTATCCCGCGATGCTCGAGGCCGCCGAGGCCGCCGTCGCGCGCATGGGCGAGGGCGTTCAGGAGATGGAGGAGGCGATGAGCCATGCCGCCGCCGACGTCATCTTCCGCACGCTTTTTTCGATCCCGATCGAGGACGGGATGGCCGCGCGCGTCTATCGCGAGTTCCGCATCTTTCAGCGAACGCAGCCGATCCTGAACCTCGGGGCGTTCCTGCCGCTGCCGCGCTGGTTTCCGCGCGGCCACCGCGCCGCCACGCGCGCCTCGGCGCGGCGGATCCGTGCGGCCCTTGCCGATCTCGTGTCGGCCCGCGCGGAGGCCATCGCGCAGGGCGGGGCGCCCGACGACCTCGCCACCAAGATCCTGACGGCCAGCGACCCCCAGACGGGCGCGCGCCTTTCGGCCTCGGAGATGGTCGACCAGGTCGCGATCTTCTTTCTCGCGGGCCACGAGACCAGCGCCAGCGCCGCAAGCTGGGCGCTCTATCTACTTGCGCGCTATCCCGAATGGCAGGACCGCGTCGCCGCGGAGGCCGGGGCCTTGGGCGCGCGGCCCGCCTTTGGCGACATCGCGGCCTTGCGGGTCGCGCGCGACGTGTTCCGCGAGGCGTTGCGGCTGTATCCGCCCGTGCCGATGATGGTCCGCGAAACGACATGCCCCGAACGGTTCCGCGACCGCGACATCCCCAGGGCTGCGCAGATCGTGGTCTCGCCGTGGCATCTGCACCGGCACACCCGCCTTTGGGATCGGCCCGACGCCTTCGATCCGGGCCGCTTCGGGACGGAGAACGGCAAGGCGTGCCTGCGCGAGGCGTTCATCCCGTTCTCGGCCGGCGCGCGCGCCTGCACCGGCGCGGGCTTCGCGATGGTCGAGGGACCGCTTCTGCTTGCGCTGCTTGTGCGCGCGTTCCGCTTCGAGAGGGTGGCGGGCGACGATCCGGTGCCGGTGGCGCACCTGACCGTGCGCGCGCGGGACGGCATCCGCTTGCGCGTGTCGCGGCGCTGAGGCGGGCGTCAGCGGCCGGCCTTCACCTCCGCGAGCACGAAGACGCGGATCGCCGAGGCAAGCCCCGAGGTCAGGCCCCGGCCCGCGTCGATCTCGGCGGCGAGGTCGTTGACGGACTGGCCGCGCGCGTCGGCCAGACGGCGGAACTCGTCCCAGAACGGATCCTCCAGCGAGACGCTGGTGCGGTGGCCGCGCAGGGTCAGGGACCGCTTTGCCGGCCGGCCGCTCATTCCTCGTCCCGCTTGTGGCCTTCGAGGCGCGCGTCCTCCTTCGCGGCGCGCGTGGCCTCGGCCTCGCGCTCGGCCCT
>NZ_JARRSA010000008.1 GCF_029624655.1 Roseicyclus salinarum | reverse complement strand
GCGCGCGGCCGCGGCCGCGCCTCTCGCCGCCTCCGCCCCGTGTCCGGCGTCAGGCAAGCACCCCCTGGTCGAGCCTCAGCACCCGGTCCATCCGCGCCGCGAGCGAGGGGTTGTGCGTCGCGATCAGCGCGGCCATCCCCGTCTCGCGCACCAGCGACATGAGCACCTCGAAGACGCGGTCCGACGTCTCGGGGTCGAGGTTGCCGGTCGGCTCGTCCGCAAGCAGCACCCGCGGCCCGTTCGCAAGCGCCCGGCAGAAGGCCACACGCTGCTGTTCGCCCCCCGACAGGGCGCCCGGCCGGTGCTGCGCGCGGCCGGTCAGGCCGACGCGGTCCAGAAGCATGGCCGCCCGCTCCGCCGCCTCGCGCCGCGGCGCGCCGTGCGCCAGCTGCGGCAGGATCACGTTCTCGGCCGCGGTGAACTCGGGCAGAAGATGGTGGAACTGGTAGACGAAGCCGACCAGACCGCGCCGCGCCGCCGTCCTCGCCCGGTCCGAGGCATGTCCGACGTCCCGCCCGGCGATCTCGACCGTTCCCGCATCGGCGGTGTCGAGCAGGCCCGCGATGTGCAGAAGCGTGGACTTCCCCGCCCCGGAGGGCGCCACGAGGCCCACGACCTCGCCCTCCGCAATCTCCGCCGAGGCGCCGCGCAGCACGCGGACCTCGTTGGGGCGGCCGCGGTTGTAGACCTTCTCGATCCCGCCGAGCCTCAGCGCAGGTGCCTCATTCATAGCGCAGCGCCTCGACCGGGTTCATCCGCGCGGCCCGGCGCGCGGGAAACACCGTCACCAGGAACGACAGTCCCAGCGACAGCGCCATCGCCGACAGGACGTCCCCCCATTCCAGCCGCGCGGGCAGGCTCGACAGGAAGCGCACCGAAGGGTCCCAGACGCCGCCGCCCGCGACCCAGTTCACGAAGGCGAAGATCGGGTCGATCCAGATCGCGAAGGCGCATCCCAGCGCCACGCCCACGACGGTGCCCGCAACCCCGATGGCCGATCCGCAGATGAAGAAGACGCGCAGGACCGACCCCTCCGACAGACCCATCGTGCGCAGGATGCCGATGTCGCGCGACTTGTTCTTCACCAGCATGATCAAGCCGGAGACGATGTTCATCGTCGCGATCAGGACCAGGATCGACAGGATGATGAACATGATGTTGTCCTCCATCTGGAGGGCCTGGAGGAACGCGCCCGAACTGTCCTGCCAGGTCCAGAGCGAGACGCCCGCGCCCGCGGCCCGAAGGATCGGCACGATCATCTCCTGCACCTCTTCGGGATCCGCCAGCAGCACCTCGATCTCGTCGGCCACCCCGTCGCGGTTGAAGTAGGTCTGCGCCTCGGCAAAGGGCATGTAGACCCGCACCCGGTCGATGTCCCAGCGCCCGACCTGGAAGATGTAGACGACCTCGTAGGCCGAGACGCGCGGGCTGGTGCCGAAGGGCGTGCGCGCCCCGTCGGGCGAGATCAGGCGCACCGTGTCGCCCACGCCCACGCCCAGCTCGCGCGCGACGCCCGAGCCGATTGCGATGCCTTCCGAGAAGCGCGAAAGATCGCCGCGCGCCAACTCCGGCTCCGCGACCAGAGGCACCTCGGCGAGGTCCTCGGGCGCGATGCCGATGACCTCGACGCCGGCGTTCCGGCCCTGGTGGGTCGCCATCACCTGGCCGCGCACCACCGCCGCGGCATGGACGACGCCGGGCACGCCCGCCACCGCGTCCGCCACCTCGGCGTAGTTTTCCAGCGTCCGGTCGATCTGCCCCGTCGCGGTCGTCTCGACCTGGTCGTAGACGCTGACATGTGCGTTCGCGCCGAGGATCGTGCCCACGAACTCGTAGCGGAACCCCGAGCGCACGGCGAGCGTCGCGATCAGCGCCGCGACGGCAAGCGCGATCCCAAGGAAGCTGATCCATGTCATCACGCTCACGCCTCCCTCGGCGCGGCGCGCGCGCAGGTAGCGCCAGGCGATCAGGAATTCGAACCCGGCGAAGGGAGGCGGAGAGGCGGCCATGCGGATGGCTCCTTGATGCTCGATTGTCGCGCAAAGTGGCCAGTTTCGCCCGGGTGTCAAGCAAGCCGCACGGCAGCGGGGCGCGCCACGAGGCTTGACGCCCCGCAGCTTTCGCGCGCATCTGCGACGCACATTCCGGAGAGAGACATGCATCAGCCAGCCATCACCGGGCACGGGGTCTTCACCCCCGGCGAGACGATCACCAACGACGAGCTCGTGGCCGCCTTCAACGCCCATGCCGACCGCTGGAACGCCGATCACGCCGAGGCCATCGCGGCCGGTGAGGTCGAGGCGAAGGCCCATTCCTCGAGCGATTTCATCCTCGCCGCCTCGGGCATCGAGCAGCGCTTCGTTCTCGACAAGACCGGTGTCCTCGATCCCGGCGTGATGCATCCCTGGCTGAGGGAACGCCGCGACGACGAGCCCGGCCAGATGGCGGAGATGGCGCTGGGACCCTGCCGTGAGGCCCTCGACATGGCCGGCGTCGATCCCTCCGAGGTGGACGCCGTCATCTGCGCCGCCTCCAACCACGAGCGCGCCTACCCCGCCGTCGCCATCGAGATCCAGGACCTGCTCGGCGCGGGCGGCTTCGCCTTCGACATGAACGTCGCCTGCTCCTCGGCGACCTTCGGCATCCAGGCCGCCGCCGACATGGTCCGGTCGGGCTCCATCGCCCGCGCCCTCGTCGTGAACCCCGAGATCTGCTCGGCGCACCTCGAATGGCGCGACCGCGACTGCCACTTCATCTTCGGCGACGTCTGCACGGCGGTGCTGATCGAGCGCGAGGATCTCGCACGCGGCCCGCACTTCCGCATCCGCTCCACGCGCTGCGCGACCCAGTTCTCCAACAACATCCGCAACAACGACGGCTTTCTGCGCCGGACGCGGAAGGGCCACATGCAGGACCGCCGCGACATGCAGTTCATGCAGAACGGCCGCAAGGTCTTCAAGGAGGTGCTGCCGCTCGTCTCGAAACACATCGCCGAGCACATGGCCGAGGACGGCATCGGGCCGGGCGACCTCAGGCGCCTCTGGCTGCACCAGGCCAACAGGACGATGAACGACTACATCGGCCGCAAGGTGCTGGGACGCGATCCCGAACCGGGCGAGCAGCCGAACATCCTTCAGGACTACGCGAACACCTCCTCGGCCGGATCGATCATCGCCTTCTCCAAACACTGCGAGGACCTCGCGCACGGCGACCTCGGCCTGATCTGCTCGTTCGGGGCGGGCTACTCGGTGGGATCGGTCATCCTGGAACGCGCCGCCTGAGGCCGCCCCACGCCCGGCATCAGCCGCCCTCGGCCTCCAGCTTCAGCTTCATCTCGACCAGAACCCTCTGCAGCTCCAGCACCTCCGCCAGCAGCCGCCGCGTCTCGTTCACCGAAATCACGCCGTCCTCGAGCGCGCGGTGGTACTCCGCCATCAGGATCGCGAAGCGCTGGCTCAGGGCGATGACGCCCGCGGTGACGCCGCCCTCCCCGCGCCCGGCATTGCGCCGCCCCTCCCCGTAGGCCACCTGTCCCCCGTTCAGCTCCGCAAGCGCCGCGGTGACGTGCGGGAAGGACGAGGCCGCCTCCAGCGCGGCGACCGCGTCGACCGGGATGAACCGGTCGGCATGACCCTCGTCCTCCGAGAAGTAGCGCCCCAGCGTCGCCTTGGACCGCCCCGTCAGCGTGCAGGCGGCCGCATAGCCCACGTCCTTGATCAGCCGCTCGGTGTGCCGCTTGAGATAGAGCCCCGCCGCATCCGTCATGTCCTGTCCCCGTCCCCGCGGCTCGCAGGCGCCCTTGCCCCCGCCGCGCCTTTTTTGCACAAGCCGGCCATGGCCAAGCTCCACTTCCACTACTCCACGATGAACGCGGGGAAATCGACCCTGCTTCTGCAGGCGTCCTACAACTACATCGAGCGCGGGATGCAGACCTACCTGCTGACCGCGAATTTCGACGATCGCGCGGGAACGGCCCGGATCGCGAGCCGGATCGGCATCGCCGCCGAAGCAGACACCTATACGCAGGCCTGCGACCTCTTCGCGAAGATCGAGGCACGCCTTGCGGCCGGCCCCTGCGCCTGCGTGCTCGTCGACGAGGCGCAGTGGATGACGCGCGAGCAGGTGTGGCAGCTCGCGCGCGCCGTCGACGACCTCGGAGTGCCGGTGATGTGCTACGGGCTGCGGGTCGATTTCCGGGGCGAGCTCTTTCCCGGCTCCGCGGCGCTTCTCGCGCTCGCCGACGAGATGCGCGAGGTGCGCACGATCTGCCATTGCGGCAGCAAGGCCACGATGGTGATCCGCGTGGACGCCAACGGCGAGGCCGTGACCGAGGGCGCGCAGATCGAGGTCGGCGGCAACGACCGCTACGTCTCGCTGTGCCGGCGCCACTTCCGCGAGGCGACGGGCGACCGGCCCGCCTGACGGCCCCGGCTTCATCCTTGCAGGAAAACTCTCGGGGGGAGGCGCCGCAGGCGCCGGGGGGCAGACAGCCCCCCTCCGGCGGCGCCGTCTCTCAGACCGCGTTGGGCGGAACGCGGCCTTCCGAAAACGCGATGACGTTCTCCAGCGCCATGCGCCCCATCGCCTCGCGCACCTCCAGCGCGGCCGTGCCGAGATGCGGCAGCAGCACGACGTTCTCCAGCGCGACCAGCCGGGCCGGCACCTCTGGCTCGAACTCGTAGACGTCGAGCCCCGCGCCCGCGATCGTTCCCGCCTCCAGCGCGTCGATCAGCGCCGCCTCGTCGACGACGTCGCCGCGCGAGATGTTGACGAAGATCGCGTGCGGCCGCATCGCCGCGAACGCGTTCCGCCCCACGAGGTGATGCGTCCCCGCGCCGCCGGGCGTCGCAAGCACCACGATGTCGGCGAGGCCCAGCGCCTCGCGCATCTCCATCTGCTCGGCAGGCATGTCGACCTCCTTGCGCGAGCGGTTGACGTAGACGATCCGGCAGCCGAACCCGAAGTGGCAGCGCCGCGCGATGGCCTGCCCGATGCGGCCCATGCCGACGATGCACACCGTCTTGCCGGTAACGTGCAGCCCCAGCATCTGCGTCGGGTGCCAGCCCGCCCAGTCGCCCCTCCGCACCATCCGCTCGCCCTCGCCCGCACGGCGCGCCGCCGACAGGATCAGCGTCATGGCGATGTCGGCCGTGGCGTCGGTGACGGCGCCGGGCGTGTTCGTCACCGCCACGCCCGCAGCCTTCGCCGCCTCCGCGTCGATGTGGTTGTAGCCCACCCCGAAATTCGCCAGGAGCCCGCAGCGCGGCCTGCCCGCTGCCTCGAAGGCCGCCGCCCGGAAGGCGTCGCCAAGCGTCGGCAGGACCGCGTCGTAGTCCCTCAGCGCGGTCACGCATTCGTCGTGGCCCATCGGCGTCGTGACGCCCCGGCAGGTCACGTCGAAACGTGCCTCCGCCTCGGCCATCACGCTTTCGGGAAGGCGGCGGGAAATCAGGAGTTTCATCAATGCATCCTTTCGCCGTCGGCGACGCGCCGGTCAGGGGCGAGCAGCACGATCCCGCCATCTTCGTCCGACAGGCCGAGCACCAGCACCTCCGACAGCATCGGGCCGATCTGGCGGGGCGGGAAGTTCACCACGGCCATGACCTGTCGGCCGGGCAGGTCCTCGGGGGCGTAATGGGCGGTGATCTGCGCCGAGCTCTTCTTCTCGCCGATGCCGGGGCCGAAATCGATCCAGAGCCTGATCGCGGGCTTGCGCGCCTCGGGGAAGGGCTCGGCCCGCAAGACGGTGCCCACGCGGATGTCGACCTTGAGGAAATCGTCGTAGGAGATCTCGCTCATCCGCGAAGCTCCCGGCTGCGGCGCGCCGCCGCGGCGACGGTGCGCCGGATCAGGGGCGAAAGCCCCGTGGCATCGTCCATCAGCACCTCGAGCCCCGCCTGTGTCGTGCCGTTGGGACTGGTCACGTTGATGCGCAACTGTTCCGGCGTCTCGTCCGCGCTCATCGCCAGCGCGCCCGCACCCGCCACGGTCGCCTTGGCGAGCGCCATGGCAAGCTCGGGCGGCAGACCCTCGGCCACGCCCGCCTCCGCCATCGCGTCGATCATGTGAAAGACGTAGGCCGGGCCGGACCCGGACACGCCGGTGACGGCGTCGATCTGGTCCTCGGCGTCCAGCCGCACGACGTGTCCCACCGCCGAGAGAAGCGCCTCGGCCAGCGCGAGGTCGTCGGGCCCGGCCGCCGCGTTGCCGACGATCGCGGTGATGCCCTGCCCGATGGCGGCCGGCGTGTTGGGCATCGCGCGCACGACGCGCGTGCCCTCGCCGAGCGCGGCCTCGAACGTGGCGATCGGCGTTCCCGCGGCGACCGACACGAACAGCGTGCCGCCCCCGCCGAAGGCCGCGACCCGCGGGAGCGCCTCGGCCATCATCTGCGGCTTCACGGCCAGAAGCACGACCGCCGGGTTTTCGGGCATCGTCCCGTTCAGCGACACACCCTGCACGCGAAGCCAGTCCGAAGGGTTCGGATCGATGACATGGACGGAGGCCGGCGGCAGGTCACGCTCCAGCCAGCCCTCCAGCATCGCCGATCCCATCTTGCCGCAGCCCAGCATGACAAGGCCGCGGCGCGCGATCTCGGAAAAAGCCATTCTCGTCCCCCGTCATTCGTTCGGGGACGCAGACTAGGCGCGGCCGTAGCCCTCCGCAATGGCGACCTGCATGGCCTCCTCGGGGGTGCGGTCCGACCAAAGCGCAAGCTGGAACGCGGGATAGTAGCGCTCGGCCGAGAGGACCGCGGTCTCCACGATGCAGGCGATCTGATCGGGGCTGGCCAGCTGTTCGCCCGCCAGCACGAGACCGTAGCGGTAGACCATGAGCTTCTGGGCCGCCCACCAGGTGAAGGCGCCCGCCCAGCAGCGGTCGTTCACGAGGTTCATCATCTCGTAGAGCTTCGCGCGGCCGTCTTCCGGCGGGTCCATGTCGAAAGTGCAGATCATGCGCAGCGTCTCGTCGTAGGACGACCACGCAAGGGTGACGGAATAGGTCCGCCACTGTCCCTCGATGGCCATCGCGATCTGATCGTCCGCGACGCGGTCGAAATCCCACTCGTGATGAGTGGCCAGCGACTCCACGATATCGATGGGATGGATGTCCTCGACGTCCAGATACTGCTCGGAATGCGACATTGCCCAGGCCTCGTTGGGTTGGCAGCCGTGCAGGGCCTTGGTTATCGTTCCAAGACGCCCACTACTGGCTGGGTGTCTTTGCTAGGGGTCGCCGGGACGGGCCCGGTCCCTACAAGATATCGTGCGGCGACTTCCGGGACCTGTAAAGAAGTATTTTTGTGACGCAAAGGGTGGGCACGCCGAATTATGGCGTTACCCACAAGATATAGCGGTTTGGGGATTACTGCGCCGCAATGACCTGCGGATCGCCGACATGCCGCCGGATCTCGTCGAGCTGCGCCGGGCTAAGGCCCCTGGGCGAGGCCATGAGGAACAGGATGCCCGCGTTCGCGCAAGCATCCGCCTCCACACCGTCATCTTCCCCCGCCGAGAGACTGTCGCGCTCGAGGCTGACCGCCACGACCGGCTGCCAGGCATCGTCCACCACGAGGAAATCGACCTGCCGGGAAGACATGAGGATTGCGGCCTCGATCTCGTCGCTGCGGGACAGTCCCTTCATGCCGTTGTAGAGAAACGCGCTCAGCGCCACCTGCGGCAGGACGCGATGGCCCGCGGCGCCGCGCAGGGCGACCTCCTCGATCTGTGCGAAGACGCGCTTCTCGCTGACGTCCACGACGGGCATCGCGTAGGTCCTGAGGCTCGGCTTCCGCGCGGCGGAGGCGTTGCGCTCGTTCTGCTCTCGCTGCGTTTCCTGCTGGCGGCGGCGTTCAAGCCTCCGACGGATCCTCTTCTTCCGCTGGCGCAGGATCACGGCGATCGCGAACAGGCCGAGGACGCCGATCACGGCGGCAAGCATCACGGCAGGCGCAAGCAGGATGGAAAGGATGGATTCGTCCATTGATCTGACCCTCGCACGAAACTACGCGCCCGGAGTAGCCGGGAAAATGGCCGATCGCTAGGCGGGGTCGCGGCGGGCGCGGGGCCGAATTGCACCCGTTTTCGGGCAGGACGTTCAGGATCGCAGGGTCTTCGCCGAGGCGCGGCTGCGCGGCGCGCCCCGTCCGATCAGCCCTTCGACGCGGCCTCGAGCGCGGCGATGCGCGCCTTGAGCGCCTCGTTCTCCTCGCGCGCCTTCTGAGCCATCGCGCGCACTGCCTCGAATTCCTCGCGGGTGACGAAATCGCGGTCGGCAAGCCAGCGGTCGATCATGGAGTTCATCGCCGTCTCGGCCTCGGCGCGCGCGCCCTGGGCCACGCCCATCGCGTTCGTCATCAGCTGGCTGACATCTTCCATGATCCGGTTGCGCGTCTGCATCGGTGGCCTCCTCGTTCTGGCTTCGGACATATGGCCCCGCGCCCGGCGGGGATCAAGGTTGACTTCACCCCGGCCGCCCCGCATCCCGGCGCACACGAGCCCGCTGCCATCCCCACCCGTCAGGCTGAAGGACCGCGCAAGACCATGATCCTCGCCATTCCCTTTCCCGACATCTCGCCCGAGATCTTCTCGGTCTCCTTCGGCGACTTCACCTTCGCGCTGCGGTGGTATGCGCTGGCCTACATCACGGGTCTGGTGGCGGGCTGGTGGCTGATCGTGCGCGCGGTCCGGCGGCCCGCGCTCTGGCCGGGCGAGACGCCGCCGATGCGCCCCGAGCAGGTCGAGGGCCTTCTGACCGCGGTCGTGCTGGGCGTGATCCTGGGCGGGCGGATCGGCTACGCGCTGTTCTACCAGCCCGGCGGCTACCTTTCCGACCCGCTGTCGATCCTGCGCATCTGGGAGGGCGGCATGTCCTTCCACGGCGGGCTGATCGGGGTCGCGATCGCAGGGTGGATCTTCTGCCGCCGCAACGACGTCCCGCCGCTGCAGGTGGCGGACGCGATGGCGACGGTTGCCCCCATCGGCATCGGCCTGGGACGGATCGCGAACTTCATCAACGCCGAGCTCTGGGGCCGTCCGTCCGACGTGCCGTGGGCCGTGATCTTCCCCGGCGAGGCGGCGCAGGCCTGTCCCGGCCCCGAAGGCCTGGTGGAGCGCGCGATGGCGACGCTTTGCGCGCGCCATCCCTCGCAGCTTTACGAGGCGCTCCTCGAAGGTCTGCTCATGGGCGCGATCCTCCTGTGGCTGGGGTGGCGGCGGGGCTGGCTGAAGCGGCCCGGTGCGCTGACGGGGCTGTTCCTCGTCCTCTACGGCCTGTCGCGCTTCGCGGTGGAGTTCGTGCGCCAGCCCGACGCGCAGTTCGTCTCGGCCGGCAACCCGCTGGGCTACGCGCTGCACCTGTCGCCCTCGGTGGGGCTGACGATGGGGCAGCTTCTGACCCTTCCGATGATCGCGGCGGGCCTGTGGCTGATCGCGCGGCGGCGGACGGCCTCGGCATGACGCCGCTCAAGGCCCGCCTCGTCCAGCGCATCGGCCGCACCGGGCCGATGACGCTGGCCGACTACATGACCGAGTGCCTGCTGCACCCCGAGCACGGCTACTACACGCGGCGCGACCCGCTCGGGCGGGCGGGCGATTTCGTCACCGCGCCCGAAATCTCCCAGATGTTCGGCGAGCTCCTGGGGCTGTGCCTCGCGCAGACCTGGATGGACCACGGCGCTCCGGGCGAATTCGCGCTGGTCGAGCTGGGGCCCGGGCGCGGCACGCTGATGGCCGACGCGCTGCGCGCCACGGCGGGCGTGCCGGGCTTCCACGACGCCCTGCGGCTGCACCTCGTGGAGGCCTCGCCGCACCTGCGCACGCTTCAGGCCGAAACCCTCGCCGGCGCGGCCCCGCAATTCCACGACACGCTCGACACGATCCCCGACCTGCCCCTTCTCCTCGTGGCCAACGAGTTCTTCGACGCGCTTCCGATCCGCCAGTTCCAGCGCGCAGGCGGGCCGTCCTGGCGCGAGCGGGTGGTCGGCGTCCGCGACGACGACCTCGTGCTCGGCCTCGCCCCGCCCGGTCCCGTCGCCGCGCTTGAGGGGCGGCTCGCGGACACGCACGACGGCCAGATCGTGGAACACAACGCGCCCGCCGAAGCCATCGCCGCCGCCATCGGCGAGCGGATCGCGCGCCGGGGGGGCGCCGCGCTGATCGTGGATTATGGCGACACGGAAAGCATCGGCGACACCTTCCAGGCGATTGCGGCCCATGCCCATGCGGACCCGTTCCACGCCCCCGGCGAGGCCGACCTGACGGCGCATGTCGCCTTCGGCCCGATCGCGCGGGCTGCGGCGCCCGCGAAGGCCTCTCCCCTGGTGACGCAAGGCGTCTTCCTCGAGCGGCTCGGCGTCACCGGGCGCGCCCGCGCGCTGGCGCGGCGGCTGGAGGGCGAAGCGCTCGATGCGCATGTCGCCGCACACAGGCGGTTGACGCATCCCGATGAAATGGGAAACCTGTTCAAGCTGCTCGCGATCGTGCCGGAGGGGTCGTCTCTTCCGCCCGGATTCGCGGACTAAGCCGCAAGAAAAGGGAGGCAGCGCAATCCGTCCATGGCCGCAGTGACCGTAAGCCTCGAGATCCTCACCGCGCCTGCGCTCGGCGGCGTGCGCCACGGATTCTTCACGCGACGCGGCGGCGCGTCGTCGGGCATATTCGAAGGCCTGAACTGCGGCGGAGGATCGTCGGACCAGTCCGAGATCGTGGAGATGAACCGCGGCCGGGCTGCGGCCGCGCTCGGGGTCGTGCCGGAACGGCTCGTCACCGTGAACCAGGTGCATTCGGCGGACGCCGTCACGCTCGGGGCGTCCCCCTCGGATCGGCCGCGCGCCGACGCCATCGTGACCTCGACACCGGGCCTCGCCATCGCGATCCTGACGGCCGACTGCCAGCCCATCCTGTTCTCGGACCCCGAGGCCGGCGTCATCGGCGCCGCGCACGCGGGCTGGCGCGGGGCGCTCGACGGTATCGTCGAAGCCACCATCGACGAGATGGAGGCCGCCGGCGCGGACCGGGACCGCATCCGCGCGGCCATCGGCCCCTGCATCAGCCAGTCCGCCTACGAGGTCGGACAGGAATTTCTCGAACGCTTCTGCGACGACGACCCGGCCAACGCGCGCTTCTTCATCAACGGGGCGGACGACAGGTACCTGTTCGACCTTCCAGGCTACGGGTTGAAGCGGCTGCGCGCCGCCGGCATCCGCAACGCGGAATGGACGCGGCACTGCACCTACCGCGACGCGGGCCGCTTCTATTCGTACCGCCGCTCGATCCACCGGGGCGAGGCGGATTACGGACGGCTCCTGTCGGCCATCCGTCTCTGACGCGGGCGGGACGGACCTCCAGGGCAAGCCGGTAGATTTCGTATCGAATCGCGCTCGAAAAGGCGCGGCGCGGCAAGCCCGCGCCCCATTTTCGCCGTGAAAGTTCATCGCGCGTTAGAAAATTCGCCGCAAGACTGCCGGAAAGCCGCGGCATCACCGCCCGAAGGCCCGCATGGGCCCGGACGCGCCACGGAACGAGGACACAGGCAGATGAAAACCCGTCGCTGGATGGAAACCATCCTCGCTGAGGCGAAGAAGACAGAGGCCGAGATCAGACTCGCCTGGGCGCGCAAGTACAGACCCAGACGGGCAGCCGCAAAGCCGGCCAGGATCAAGGCCACAGGGTAAGGCCACCGGATGGGGGGCCGGCGCGACGCCTCTCGATCGCGAACGCTTGAAGCGGGCGGCCAGAACGGCCGCCCTTCGCGTCTCCGGGCAGCGCGCCTTCGCAGGGGAACGTTCAGTCCGGCGCCTGCAGATCGTGCCGCGCGGTCCGGTCAAGCTCGGCGAGAAGATCGCCAAGGCCCGCCTCGAACCGGCGCCACCCCGCAACCGACCCGCGTCCGATCGGCTGGCGCACCTGCGCGAAGCTCAGCGTGGCGACGTTGCGTCTGGCGGCATGCGGCGAGAGGCAGGCCTCGTCCCATGCAAGGCCGCAGAACGCCACGAGACGCCGTATCTCTGGCTCGGGGTCGGAGGTCAGCGCCTCGTAGTCGAGCACATGCACCCGGTCCACGAGCCGCTCGGCCCAGAACGCGACGAGCGCCTCGTGCAGCCGGATGTAGCGCGCCATCTGCACCTGATCGTAGGCATAGCGGTGCAGCCCCTCGGCGAACATGTTGCGCCACAGCGACAGGCCGGTGTCCCGCGGATCGCGCCGGAGCACGACGAAACGCGCGCCCGGCAACGCGGCGGCGGCATGGCCGATGCGCGAGAAGGTCGAGATCGCCTTGTCGGCGATCACCGCCGTGGCACCGGTCCTGCGCCGCGCGGCGGTGAGGTAACGGCGCCCGGCCTCGGCGAAGCGGGCGGCATCGGGTGCGCCGTCGCGCAGGCCCTCGATCGCGGGCGCGAGCGCGCGCGACAGGAACGGCATCTCGCCGCCGGCCGTGACGTCGGGATGAGCGGCCAGGACGCTTTCGACCAGCGTGGTGCCGGACCGGGGCAGCCCGGTGACGAAGACGACGGGCTCGGCCGGCCCCTCGCGCGTCATGCCCTCTAGGCTCCGCCAGTCCGCGGCAAGGCGCCGGGCGCTCTCAAGATCGGCATCGAACGAATAGGGGAAGGCCTGCGCCATGAGCCGGTTGGCCCGCTCGAGATGGCCGGTCTCGACCTCGGTGTCGCCGCGGTCGGCGGCAAACTTGGCCGCCGCGAAGGACATGACGCGGCGTGTCCGCGCGTCGAGATCCGCCTGACCCAGCTGACCGGCAAGCGCGGCGGCGACCGGATCGTCCGGCGCGGACCTGCGGCCGTTGGCATAGGCGCGGTAGGCTTCGGCGGTGCGCGGGGCGATCTCGATGGCGCGCGTCAGGTCGGCTTCGGCGCCCGCAAGATCGCCAACCGTCTGGCGAAGCTGTCCGCGCTGCACCAGAAGGCCCGCGTCATCGGGCCGGGCCGCCAGCGCCTCGCCAAGAACCGCCTGCGCAGCCTCGATCTCGCCCTCGTCGGTCAGCGCGCTCGCAAGCTCGCGGCGGAGCGACAGGGCGCGTTCGGGCCGCGCCTTCAGCGCCGGGGCCAAGGCCTTGCGCGCGGCATCGGCCCGGCGCAAGGCCGCGAGGGTCAGGGCGTTCTCGCGGTGAACGCCCGCGGGCGCCTTGCGCGCGGCGGCCGCGGCGGCAAGCACCTCCGACGCTTCCTCGATGCGGCAGATGTCGCGCAGAACGGCGGCCCGCGGCAACGTCGTCTCGGCCCCCGCCGCCGCCGCCTCGTCCAGAACCGACAGCGCGCGCAGGGGCCTTCCCAGGCGGGCCAGCGCCTGCGCGAGGTCGAGGAGGACGGCGCCGTCGCCCGGCGCGCGGTCGCGCGCCGTCTCCAGCGCGGGCAGCGCCGCCGCCCAGTTGCCGAGCGCGAGATGGGCCGCACCCAGCGCATGGGCGGGCGCGGCGGCGGCAGGCGCGGCGCGCACCAGCGCAAGCGCCTGCTTCAGGGCGCGGTCGGCCTCGCCCTTCGCGATCTGGCCGAAGATCGGCGCGGCCTCCTCGGCCAGGCCGAGGGGCACGCGCGCACGCGCCGCCTCGCGTTCGAGCTGCCGGCGCGCGGCGCCCTCCAGCACCGCGTGCAGCGCCTGCCAGATCGCGGCCTCGCCGGGCTTGGCCTTCAGCGCCTTGCGAAGGCTTGCCTCGGCCGCCTCCAGGTCGCCGGCCCGCGTCTGCAGGCGGCCGACCTGGAACAGCACCTCGCCCTGGCCCGGAACGACCGTGAGGATGCGCCGGTAGATCGCAAGAGCGGCCTCAGCCTCGCCGGCCTTCTGCAGGCCCAGCGCCTCCTGATAAAGCGACGGGATCTGGCTTTTTGCGGGGGGCAACATCGGATCAGGCGGACCTGCTCAGCCTGTCCTCCATGACCTCGAAAGGAACGCCGGGCGCGTCCTTTGCGCCGCGGATCACAAGCGACGTGCGCACGCTCGCCACGTTGGGCGCGGCGGTCAGGTCGCCGGTCAGGAAGCTCTGGAAGGTCGAGAGATCGGGCGCGACGCATTTCAGGATGAAGTCGATGTCGCCGTTGAGCATGTGGCACTCGCGGACCAGCGGCCACGAGCGGCAGAGCGTCTCGAAGGCCACGAGATCGGCCTCGGCCTGGCTGGAAAGGCCGACCATGGCGAAGACCTGGACCTCGAAGCCCAGAAGGCGGGGATCGACCTCGGCGTGGTAGCCGCGGATGTAGCCCGCCTCCTCCAGCGTGCGGACGCGCCGCAGGCAGGGCGGCGCGGAGATTCCGACGCGCTTGGCGAGTTCGACGTTGGTCATTCGGCCATCGGCCTGAAGCTCGGCAAGGATTTTGCGGTCTATCGGGTCGAGCTTTGTACTGGGCATGTGGTCCGCGCCTCTGACGGAGAAGTGTCTGGTGGTTATTTGCGTGAGCAGGTTGCGCCGCGCAACTTTATTTCACGCTGGCGCAACATTTGAAAGAGGCACGCCGGTTTTGCAACCCGGATCTGGACGCCGGTGCCCGTTTACTGCGCAGCGCGGGCATTCCGCGTCAAGGCGAAGGGCCCGATCGGCCCTTTCGCGCGGACGGCGCCCGGCCTATATCCTCGTCGTGGAACAGAAGTGAGGCCCGATCATGTCCGACACCCGCCACACCCGCCTGCTGATCATCGGGTCCGGTCCCGCCGGTTATACGGCCGCCGTCTACGCGTCGCGCGCGATGCTCGAACCGATCCTCGTGCAGGGCATCCAGCCCGGCGGCCAGCTGACCATCACCACGGATGTCGAGAACTGGCCGGGCGACGCGTCCGTCATGGGCCCCGACCTGATGGTCCGCATGGAGGCCCATGCGCGCGAAACCGGGGCCGAGATCATCTCGGACCACATCAGCGCGCTGGACCTCTCGAAGCGTCCCTTCACCGCCACGGGCGACACCGGCACGACCTACACCGCCGACGCCGTGATCCTTGCGACCGGCGCGCAGGCGAAGTGGCTGGGCCTTTCCTCCGAAGAGCATTTCAAGGGCTTTGGCGTCTCGGCCTGCGCGACCTGCGACGGGTTCTTCTATCGCGGCAAGGAGATCGTCGTGATCGGCGGCGGCAACACCGCGGTGGAAGAGGCACTGTTCCTGACGAACTTCGCCACCAAGGTGACGCTGGTGCACCGCCGCGACAGCCTGCGCGCCGAGAAGATCATGCAGGAGCGCCTGTTCCGGAACCCCAAGGTCGAGGTGGTGTGGAACCACACGGTGGAAGAGGTCGTCGGCTCCGAGGAGCCGCGCGGCGTCGAGGGCGTGGTCGTTCGCGACGTCGAGACGGGCGAGACGCGGACGATCGCCTGCGCTGGCTTCTTCGTGGCAATCGGCCATGCGCCGGCGACCGACCTCGTGAAGGATCAGCTCGACCTGCACAATGGCGGCTACGTCAAGGTCGAGCCTGGCACCACCCGCACCTCGATCCCGGGCGTCTTCGCCGCCGGGGACGTCACCGACCACGTCTATCGGCAGGCCGTGACGAGCGCCGGAATGGGCTGCATGGCCGCGCTCGACGCCGAGAAGTGGCTGGCCGAACAGGAAGGCGAGCCGGTGACGGAAGCGGGCGTCTACGCCGCGGAGACCCCGGCCGCGGAGTGACGTGATGCGGCGCGCCCGGCACGGGCGCCGCCAGACGCCCTGATGGACCGGGCGGCATCTTGCCCGCGGCACCAGCGAAGTTCGACACAAAGCGCGCGACGGAGGCGGCAAGCCTCCGCGCCACACCGCGGCAATCGCCAGCCCGGCCCGTTCGTCTGCTCTCGGGACGCCGCGCGGTTCGCGCGCGACCGTCTTCCGCAAGAACAAGCCTCGCAGGGGGCGACGGCCCGAGACCCCGTGAAACCCGGGCCTTATTGATGCCGGGCTGGCGACATTGTGTTCATGGGTGAACAAACCTCTTTCGTCGAGCGTGGGCGCGTGTCATTTGTTCAGCGGTGAACAAACCCGACTCAACCGGACCTGCCGTGACCGATCCGCTTCCGCCCCTCGCAGACGAGGACCTCGTCTTTCGCCTGTTGCGCCAGCTCGACAGGGCCCCCGAGGCGTCGCAGCGCGCCACGGCGGAAGCGCTCGGGATCAGCCTCGGGCGGCTCAACGCGCAGCTTCGCGCGGTGACGGACGCGGGGCTCGTCACCGTCACGGACCGGCAGGGTCCGGACCGGCGCCAGCGGTTCGCCTACGCCCTCACGTCGCGCGGCGCGGCGGAACGGTCGCGCCTCGCGGACCGCTTCCTCGCCCGCAAGCTTGCCGAATACGACGCCCTTCACGCCGAACTGACCGGAACGGCCAGCGGCCTTCTTTCCCTCAAGACCAGGACCCCTTTCATGCAGAACCACTTGACCCCGATCCAGGAACTCTACGTCTCGCCGGACAGCGCGCAGAAGCTGAAGCGCGACGCGGGCGACCTTCCCTCGTGGGACCTGACGCCGCGCCAGACCTGCGACCTGGAGCTTCTGATGAACGGCGGCTTCAACCCGCTCAAGGGCTTCCTCGGCCAGGAGGATTACGACAGCGTCCTCACCACGATGCGGCTTGCCGGTGGCACGCTCTGGCCGATGCCGATCACGCTCGACGTGTCCGAGGCCTTCGCCGAGACGGTCGAGCCGGGTCAGGACATTGCCCTGCGCGACGCCGAGGGCGTCATCCTCGCCATCCTGTCGGTGTCGGACAAGTGGAGCCCCGACAAGGCGCGCGAGGCCGAACTGGTCTACGGCGCCGACGACCTCGCCCATCCGGCGGTCAACTACCTGCACCACGTCGCGGGCCCCGTCTATCTCGGCGGCGCGATCACCGGCATCCAGCCGCCGACGCATTACGACTTCCGCGCCCGCCGCGACACGCCGAACGAGCTGCGCGCCTATTTCCGCAAGCTCGGTTGGCGCCGCGTCGTCGCCTTCCAGACGCGCAACCCGCTGCACCGCGCCCACCAGGAGCTGACGTTCCGCGCCGCCAAGGAGGCGCAGGCCAACCTGCTGATCCATCCGGTCGTGGGCATGACGAAGCCGGGCGACGTCGATCACTTCACCCGCGTGCGCTGCTACGAGGCCGTGCTCGACAAGTATCCCGCCTCGACCACCCACATGAGCCTTCTGAACCTCGCCATGCGCATGGCGGGCCCGCGCGAGGCCGTCTGGCACGGCATCATCCGCAAGAACCACGGCTGCACCCACATGATCGTGGGCCGCGACCATGCCGGCCCCGGCAAGAACAGCGCGGGCGAGGATTTCTACGGCCCCTACGACGCGCAGGAGCTGGTGCGCGAGCATCAGGCCGAGATCGGCATCGAGATGGTCGACTTCAAGCACATGGTCTTCGTGCAGGAGCGCGCCCAGTACGAGCCCGCCGACGAGATCGAAGACCGCGAGAACGTCACCATCCTGAACATCTCGGGCACCGAGCTTCGCCGCCGTCTGCGCGAGGGACTTGAGATCCCGGAATGGTTCTCGTTCCCCGAGGTGGTCAACGAGCTGCGCCGCACCTCGCCGCCGCGTTCGAAGCAGGGCTTCACCGTGTTCTTCACCGGGCTTTCGGGCTCGGGCAAGTCGACCATCGCCAACGCGATCATGGTCAAGCTGATGGAGATGGGCGGGCGTCCCGTGACGCTTCTGGACGGTGACGTGGTGCGCAAGCACCTGTCGAGCGAACTGGGCTTCTCGAAGGAACACCGCGACATCAACATCCGCCGCATCGGCTATGTCGCGTCGGAGATCACCAAGAACGGCGGCATCGCCATCTGCGCGCCCATCGCGCCCTACACCGCAACCCGGCGGGCGGTGCGCGAGATGATCGAGGCCTACGGCGCCTTCGTCGAGGTGCATGTCGCAACCAGCCTCGAGGAATGCGAGCGCCGCGACCGCAAGGGCCTCTACAAGCTGGCGCGCGAAGGCAAGATCAAGGAGTTCACCGGCATCTCCGACCCCTACGAGGCGCCGACCAGCGCCGAACTGGTCGTGAACACCGAAGGGATGGAGGTCGACCACTGCGCCCAGCAGGTGCTTCTGAAGCTGGAAAGCATGGGACTGGTGGCAGGCTGAGCGCCGCCCCGTCGATCGCCACGCAAGACGGGCGCCGGAGAGATCCGGCGCCCCTGTTTCATGCGATTTCGGCTGTCCCGGCCAATTCGCGCCTGACGCGCGGACAAGGCCTCGCGGGCTCGCGGCAGATGGCAGTCGGCACAGGGACGCGGCCCCAGGCGCGTCAAGCGGTCCTCGGACGTCGCGCGCCGTCCTGCCAGCGCACGGCGCCGGGGGTCAGCCGTCGGTGGCCTCGCCCGCCGCTGAGTCCGCGCCCGGCGGCGTCTCGGACGTGTCGGGCTGCGCGGCGGGGGTCGGGGCGTCCGCCGCGTCCTCGGCGGGAAGCCCCGCCTCCCATTCGGTGTCGAGAACCTCGCCCGAGGCGTAGCGCATGACGCCCTCGCCCTGCCGGCGTCCATTGACGAACATGCCTTCGTAGACGTCGCCGTTGGAATAGGTCGCGATGCCCGTGCCGTTGATCTCGCCGTCGTCCCATTCGCCGGCATAGGTGAAGCCATCGGGCATGGTCAGCGTGCCCTGTCCCTCCCGCTGGCCCGCGACGAACTGGCCGTCGTAGACGGTGCCGTCGGCGTAGGTCGCGACGCCCTCACCGTGGCGCAGGCCGTCTTCCCACTGGCCCTCGTAGCGGTAGCCGTCGGGGTGGCTCATCACGCCCTGCCCGTGCTGGCGGGCGTTGAGGAACTGGCCCTCGTAGACGAGGCCGTTGGCGTATCGGGCGACGCCCGTCCCCTGGATCACGCCGTCCACCCAACCGCCCTCGTAGGAGGATCCGTCCGGGTACGTGATCGTGCCTGAGCCATGCGCGAGGTCGTTGCGGAAGCTTCCGACATAGACCGACCCGTCGGGATAGGTGACTTCGCCCTGCCCCTCGATGCGGCCCTGCCGCCATTCGCCCACGTAGACGTAGCCGTCCACGCCGATGAAGGTGCCCTGCCCGCTGCGGCGGTCGTTCTCGAACGTGCCTTCGTAGACGTCGCCGTTGGCATAGACGACGCGCCCCTCGCCCTCGCGGCGGCCATCGACCAGCGTTCCCGTGTAGACGTCGCCGTTGGGCTGCGTCAGCGTGCCCTGGCCGTTGATCTGGCCGTCGATCCACTCACCCTCGTAGACCACGCCGTCGGCCATCTGCAGGCGGCCCGTGCCCTCGCGCTGGCCGTCGTCGAACTGGCCCGAGTAGACCGACCCGTCGGGATAGGTGATGGTGCCCGTACCCTGCTTCAGGCCGTCCTGCCACTGGCCCTCGTAGCGGTAGCCGTTGGGCCCGGTCATGACGCCCTCGCCATGATGGAGCGCGTTGCGGAACTCGCCCGTGTAGCTCACGCCGTTGGCATAGACGGCTGTGCCTGCGCCCTCGATGCGGCCCTCGTTCCATTCGCCGTCGTAGGTGGAACCGTCGGCGAAGGTGATCGACCCCATGCCCTGCGGGCGGCCCGCGGCGAACTCGCCCTCGTAGACCGACCCGTCGGGGAAGCGCGCGACGCCCTGGCCGCGGATCTCTCCGTCCACCCATTCGCCGGCATATTCATAGCCATTGGGAAGGCGGTAGGTGCCAGTGCCGTGCTGCACGCCGCCACGGAACTCGCCCTCGTAGATCCCGCCGTTGTCGTACTGGACGATATCCGTGCGGGTGTCGCCGCCGGCATCGTCCTGCGCCATGGCCGCGCCCGACGCCATCAGCGCCAGGCCGCTGGCAATCGCGACGCCCAGGTTCGTCTTTCGCACGGGTCTTGCCCCTCCCATGTCCTCGGAGCCGGTCCTGTCGAGCAGGCGCGCTCGGCGTGCATGAAGCTATTGGAGGCACAGGGTCTCTGCAACGCCTTTCGGTCCGCGGGCCTTGCGACGGCTTGGCCCCGCCGGGTGGTCTGCTATGTGGGGGGCGGAATGGATCCGGGCCGACGCCCGGACCGCTGGCCGAGTTGCTGACTGACGGGGTCCGAGACCGATGACCGAGCGCTTCCGACTGAGCCTTGCGCAATTGAACCCGACGGTGGGGGACCTTGCGGGAAACGCGGAGATGGCGCGCGCCGCATGGGCCGAGGCGAAGGCCGCGGGCGCGGACGTGATCGCGTTCCCCGAGATGTTCCTGACCGGCTACCAGCTGCAGGACCTGGTTAAGAAGCCGGCCTTCGCGATGGACGTGCACCGTGTGATGGGCGAACTGGCCGCCGCCTGCGCCGACGGGCCGGCCATCGGGATCGGCAGCCCGCTTCCGGGCGGGGCCAAGCCGTTCAACGCCTACTACGTCCTTCAGGGGGGCGCGATCTCGGCGACCGTGCTGAAGCACCACCTGCCGAACTACAACGTCTTCGACGAAAAGCGCTATTACCACGCGGGCGACCCGGCGGGGCCGGTTCGGGTGGGGCCGCTGCGTATCGGCATTCCGATCTGCGAGGACGCCTGGTTCGAGGACGTGACAGAAACGCTGGAGGAAACGGGAGCCGAGATCCTTCTGGTGCCAAACGGCTCGCCCTACCACAGGGGCAAGATGAACATCCGGCAGTCCCAGATGGTGGCCCGCGTGATCGAGACGGGCCTGCCGCTCGTCTACCTCAACCTGCTGGGCGGACAGGACGACCAGGTCTTCGACGGCGCAAGCTTCGTGCTGAACCCGCACGGGGTTCTGACCCACCAGCTACCCGCTTTCGAGCCCGCGCTCGTCCATGTGGACTTCGAGAAGGACGACGCCGACGGCTGGACGGCGCTTCCCGGCGAGAAGGCGACGCTTCCCGACACATGGGAGGCGGATTATCGAACGATGGTCGTTTCGCTGGGCGACTACATGCGCAAGGCGGGGTTCTCGAAGGCGGTGCTCGGGCTTTCGGGCGGCGTGGACAGCGCGCTGGTCGCGGCCATCGCGAGCGATGCGCTGGGGCCCGGGAACGTGCGTTGCGTCATGCTGCCGTCGCGCTACACGTCGGAGGCCTCGCTAAAGGACGCCCGCGACGTGGCGGCGGCCCTCGGCTGCAGGCTCGACACAGTCCCGATCGGCGGCGCGCACGAGGCGGTGACGGGCGCGCTGTCGGACCTGTTCGCGGGTCTCGAGCCCGGCATCGCCGAAGAGAACATCCAGTCGCGCCTGCGCGGCGTGATGCTGATGGCCCTGTCCAACAAGTTCGGCGAGATGCTGCTGACCACGGGCAACAAGTCCGAGGTCGCCGTCGGCTACGCCACGATCTACGGCGACATGGCGGGCGGCTACAATCCGCTGAAGGACCTCTACAAGACCCGCGTCTTCGAGACCTGCCGCTGGCGCAACGCCAACCACCGCCCGTGGATGAAGGGCCCCGAGGGCGAAGTCATCCCGCCTCGGGTCATCGACAAGCCGCCGACCGCCGAGTTGCGCGAGGACCAGAAGGACGAGGACAGCCTGCCGCCCTACGCCGATCTCGACGTGATGCTGGAGATGCTGATCGACAAGGAGGCCTCGGTCGCCGACGTGGTGGCGCAGGGCTACGACCGCGAGACGGTCAAGAAGATCGAAAGCCTGATCTACATCAGCGAATACAAGCGTTTCCAGGCCGCGCCGGGCACTCGCCTGACCGAGCGCGCGTTCTGGCTCGACCGGCGCTATCCCATCGTGAATCGCTGGCGGGACGACACCGGGAACTGAGGGCCAGCGGAAGCCGCGCCGAGCCGGGCACCGTGCGGCAACTCCCCAGACGGCCCGCGGGGCGTCGCGCCCCATGAAACAGGGCGCCCGAAGGCGCCCCTGCCCGGTATCGGGCGTTGCCCGTCCGCGGCCTCAGTGGACGCTGACGGGTTCCATGTCGTTCTGCCGCGCCACCACGAAGGCGAGCTTGCGGTCGCGAACGAGGGCGAGCTGCTCGCCCGTTTCGGAGCCGATGGCGTAGACGGTATCGAGGTCGCCTGCCTGTTCGCGCACGTCCTCGGGCAGATCGGCGACCGCGATCTGACGGATGTAGACGATCGGCCGTCCGGCCACGTCGGCTGCTGCGTTGCGTTCGTTCATTTGCGACCACCTCCATTCGAGATCCGTATCGACTGGACGACCTTTTCCGGGACCGCCCTGTTCAGGTCGATGTGCAGAAGGCCATGTTCCATCGCGGCGCCGGCCACCTCCACGCCCTCGGCGAGGACGAAGCTGCGCTGGAACTGCCGCGCCGCGATCCCGCGGTGCAGGAAGACGCGGTCATGACCGTCCTCGGCCTGCTTGCCGCGCACCACGAGCTGCCTGTCCTCGACCGTGATCGAGAGATCGTCCTCGGCGAAGCCGGCCACGGCCAGCGTGATGCGGTAGGCGTTCTCGCCCTTGCGTTCGATGTTGTAGGGCGGATAGCCGTCGTTGCCAGTTTTCGCCGTGCGCTCGACGAGGCGCTCGAGCTGATCGAACCCCAAAAGGAACGGGTGCGATCCAAGTGTCAGTTTCGTCATCAGGCACATCCTTCAAGAAGCGATCTGCAGGAGGCCCCGTCGTCCCGGTAGCGGCGGCGCGGGTCCATCGACACCAAATATGGGGAGGGCTGCGCGGCAGTGCAAGACAGGCCGCGCGCGCCGCGCAAAGGCTTGGAGCGCCTCATCTTTGGGTGTATTCTCGCACTCCGCACGACCGAACGGAGATCATGCGGGATCTGGGGACCGGCACGATGAACGCACCGAGCGAGATGAACCACGAGGACGTCCTCCGCGTGAAGCTCGAGGTGCTGCGCCGCGAGCATCGCGACCTCGACGAGGCCATCGCGGCCCTGCAGCACTCGCTCAACCCCGACCAGCTGACCCTGCGGCGGCTCAAGAAGCAGAAGCTCGGCCTGAAGGACGCCATCTCGCGCATCGAGGACGAACTGACGCCCGACATCATCGCCTGACACCAGCGGCGGCGCGGGCCGTGGCTGAATCCGTGTCGCGGACGCGTTGCGCGCGCCTCGCCCGCCGTTATAGTGCGGCGTTCCGGGGGACATCCGAGACTGACGCGAAAGGGAACGGGGCGATGGCTGAACCAGCGGTCGGCATCATCATGGGCAGCCAGTCGGACTGGCCCACGCTGCGCGAAGCGGCGGCGGTCCTCGACGAGCTGGGCGTGGCCTACGAGGCGCGCATCGTCTCGGCCCACCGCACGCCCGACCGGCTGTGGGACTACGGGGTGTCCGCGGCCGGCCGGGGGCTGAAGGCGATCATCGCGGGCGCGGGGGGCGCGGCGCACCTGCCCGGCATGATGGCCTCCAAGACGCGGGTGCCGGTGATCGGCGTGCCGGTGCAGACCAAGGCGCTGTCCGGGGTCGATTCCCTCTATTCCATCGTCCAGATGCCGCGCGGCTACCCGGTGGCGACCATGGCGATCGGCGCGGCGGGGGCGGCGAACGCGGGCCTCATGGCCGCCGCGATCCTCGCGACCTCGGACGAGGCGCTGGCCGCACGGCTCGACGCGTGGCGCGCGGCGCTGTCAGCGTCCATTCCCGAGGTTCCGTCGGATGACTGAGCCGCTTCCGCAGGGCTCCGTCGTCGGCATTCTGGGCGGCGGACAGCTGGGCCGTATGCTGGCGATGGCCGCGGCCAGGCTCGGCTACCGCGCGCACATCTTCGAGCCCGGCGCCGCGCCTGCCGCCGACGTCGCCGCAGCATGGACGCAGGCGAGCTACGAGGATGCCGCCGCGCTCCGCGCCTTCGCCGAGGCCTGCGACGTGATCACCTTCGAGTTCGAGAACATCCCCGCCGCAGCGCTCGACATCCTGTCGGAAACGACGCCCCTTTATCCCGATCGCCGCGCCCTGGAGACAAGCCAGGACAGGCTGACGGAAAAGGAATTCATTTCCTCCCTCGGCCTTTCGGTCGCGCCCTTCGCGGCGATCGACGGCCCCGACGGCCTCGAGGCCGCGCTGGAACGGACGGGCGTGCCCGCGGTCCTGAAGACCCGCCGCTTCGGCTATGACGGCAAGGGGCAGGCGCGGGCGATGTCCGTGGCCGAGGCCGGGACCGCGCTGGAAAGCCTTGCGGGGGCGCCGGCCATCGCCGAGGGCTTCGTGGACTTCGCCCGCGAGATCAGCGTGATCGCCGCGCGCGGCCTGGACGGATCGGTCGCGGCCTACGACCCCGGCGAGAACGTGCATGTCGACGGCATCCTGTCGACGACCACGGTGCCCGCCGCGATCCCAGCCGGCCTGCGCACCGACGCGGTGCTGCTGGCCTCGCGCATCCTCAACGCGCTCGACTACGTCGGCGTTCTGGGGGTCGAGCTGTTCGTGACGCGCGGCGGGCTCGTGGTCAACGAGATCGCGCCGCGGGTGCACAATTCCGGCCACTGGACGCAGGCGGGATGCGCCGTCGACCAGTTCGAGCAGCACATCCGCGCCGTCACCGGCTGGCCGCTTGGCGACGGGTCGCGCCATGCCGACGTCGTTATGGAGAACCTGATCGGCGAGGACGTCTCGCGCGCGCCTGCGATGGCCGCCGAACGCGGCGTGCAGATCCACCTCTACGGCAAGTCCGAGACGCGGGCAGGCCGCAAGATGGGCCACGTCAATCGCGTCACCGGGCCTGCAGGCTGAGGGCCGAGGGCCGTCACTCGATCAGGGTGCCGACGGCGTCCATGAACTCCATGTCGTGATCAAAGGCGCCGGTCTCGAGGAAGCGCCTGACCTCCGCGATGACGACGGGGTTGTTCATCATGAAGGTATGGGTGACGGGCAGGATCAGGAAATCGCTCATCCCGTCCACCATCGTGCGCCCGACCGCGACCTTGCCGTCATCGGGGCCGGGAATCAGCGCGGAGTAGATCGGGTTCAGCGTCCGGTCGCCGGCGATCACGCCAAGCTCGAAATCGACGGGCGGAAGTCGGTTGGGAAGATCCTCGGGCCCGGTGCCCAGCTCCTGCCCGGCGGGACCGTTCATCCATTCGAACGGCTCGAGCGGGCCGAGGACATCGACCAGTTCCGTGCCGCCGTTGGGCGGCGCAAGCATCACCACCCGGCCCAGCCGTTCCGGCCTGTGCGTGGCCAGCCAGTAGCGCAGCAGGATGCCGCCCATCGAATGGGTGACGAAATGCACCGGCTCCGCGCCGCATCGGGCAAGTGCGGGCAGGATGGTCCGCGGCGCGAGCTCGGCGATCGAGGCGCGCGTCGAGGGGTATCCCTGGTTGACGACGCGGTAGCCGTCGGCCTCCAGCGCCTCCTCCATGACCAGAAGCGAGACCTGCGTGCGCGCGAGGCCATGCAGGAGGATGACGCAGCCCCTGTCATGCGCCGGGACGCGCACCTCCTGCGCGGCGGCCGGATGCGACGCGAGGACGAAGATGAGAAGGGCGTGGGCAAGACGGGGCATGGCTCACAGATAGGGCATCGCGCGCCCTCCCGCGAGGGTGCTTGCCCATGCAACTTGCCCATGCCGCTGCGTCAGGACACTCTGGCGGCATGAGCGACACGACCGGGGCGCGGCCCCGCACCATCCCCCGAGTGGCCGTCCGCGGCCTCCTTCTGATCGACGACCGGCTTCTGCTGGTGAACGCCTACGCAGGCGACGCGAGCGACCTTCTGTGCGCCCCCGGCGGAGGCGTGGAGCCCCATGCAAGCCTCCCCGAGAACCTGATGCGCGAGTTCCACGAAGAGACCGGCCTGACCGTCGCGGTGGACGAGCCGTGCCTGATCAACGAGTTCCACGCGCCCGGACGCGCGTTTCACCAGGTCGATGTCTATTTCCGGGTCACGCTCGTGGCGGGCGATCCCTTCGCGCCGTGGCGCGATCCCGAGGGCATCGTGAACCGCCGCGTCCTCGCCAGCCGGCAGGACATGGCCGCGCTCCGCTACAAGCCCGACAGCCTGCCGGACGCGGCGTGGGGAACGGGCATCCTCTATGACCCGCTGGAGCCCCTCGTGCGCTGAAAGGCGCCGAGGCCGTAGGCGATGCCGCCCAGCGTCAGAAGGCCCGCGCCCAGCATCCTCGGGGTCAGCGCCTCGCCCAGGATCGCGACGCCGCCGAGCGTCGCGATGATGGGCACGGAAAGCTGCACGAGGCCCGAGACCGAGGCATCGAGGCGCGGCAGGACGGCATACCACAGCGCGTAGCCCAGACCCGAGGTGATCGCCCCCGACAGGACCGCAAGCGCGAGGCCCGGCGCCGCGGCCTCCGTCAGCCCCCCCGGAAGCGCCACGAGCACGAGAGCGCAGAGCGGCGCGGCCAGCACGAAGTTCGCGGCCGTCTCGGCCAGCGGATCGGTGGCGCGCCTGCCGACCAGCGAATAGACGCCCCAGCCCAGCGCCGCGGCCAGCATCGCGGCCGACGCGGCGGGCGGAAGCGCGACCTCCCCCGAGGGCCACACCAGCCACGCAAGCCCCGCGAGCGCCAGCGCCGCCCCGATCCATCGGCGGGCCGGCAGCGCCTCGCGCGAAAGGACGGCGCCTGCGAACATCGTCACCTGCACGCCCCCGAACAGGATAAGCGCGCCGACGCCCGCGTCGATCGCGAGATAGGCGAAGGAGAAGCCCACGAGATAGAGCGCAAGGCCGAGCGCCCCCGGAATGCGCCGCAGCGAGCCGAAGGGCAGGCGGCGGCCGCGCAGGGCCACCAGCGCGCTCAGCGTCAGCGCGCCCGCCACCGCGCGCACGAGGGCGAAGTCGAAGGCTCCGATCAGGCCCTGCCCGACCGCCATGCGGTTGAGGACCGAATTTGCGGCGAAGGCCGTCATTACCAGAACCGTCAGCCCCGCGGTCCTCATGTCGCCGCCTGCAGAAAGCGGGTGGCGAGCGGCCCGGCGAGAAAGCTCACCTCGCCGCCCGCGACGGTGGCCGCGATCCGGTGGCCCTCTTCCTCGACGATCACGAGGTCGGCGCGGAGGCCGGGAACGATACGGCCCCTGTCCGACAGGCCCAGAAGCCGCGCGGGCCCCGAGGACACGAGCGCCCAGGCGCGCGCGAGGTCCATGCCGTCCGCGGCAAGGCGGAACGCCGCCCGCGCCGGTGCGGGATAGTGGTAGTCCGAGGCGAGCGCGTCGACGATGCCCTCCGCCACGAGATCGCCCGCGGCCACCTTGCCCGCGTGGGAGCCGCCGCGCACGAGGTTCGGCGCGCCCATGATCACGCCCTCGCCCGCCTTCCGTGCGGCCATCGCGGCCTCGGCCGTCTCGGGGAATTCCGACAGTGTCGCGCCAAGCGCGCGGGCGCGGGCGCGGTCCTCGGCAGTGTGGTCGTCATGGCTTCCGATAAGGACGCCGTGCTGACGGGCCACGGCGCAGAAATGCGCGAGCGCCGCAGGCACCTCGTCGCGGCGGTCGTGCATCTCCTGCAGGAGCTTCCAGTGCGCCTCGGGCGAACGCTGCGCCTTGAGCGCCTGCCCCGACAGGCGCGGCGGCCGGCGGCCCTCGGCCAGTTCGCGGTGCGGCAGATGATCGTTCAGCACGACGTAGGGGATGCGCGCCCGCCCGATCAGCGCCAGCGCGCGGTCGAAATCGCCGATCATGCCGGTCTCGAGGCGCAGCTGCAGCATCGTGTCGGCGCGCATGGGGGTGCCCGCAAGCGCATCGGCGAGACGTTCGGCGAAGTCCGGGCCGCGCATCCCGCCCTCCCACGAGAAGAACTGCGCGAGAACGGCCGTCGTGATCCCGTTCGCCGCAAGCTCGGCGTCGAGGCTCGCAAGGCCCGCCGACAGGCTTTCCAGCGCCCCGCGTCGCGGCGCGAGGTGACGCTCGAACCCGTCGCCGTGAATGTCCACGATGCCCGGCAGGATCAGGTGGCCCGAGGCGTCAACGCTCACGCCCGCCGGCGCCTCGGCGATCAGGCCGCGCGACAGGGCAAGCGGCGTGTCCGCAAGACCGTCAGGCGTCAGCACGCGCGCGCCGAGGAATGTCACGTCGGGAAGCGTCATGGCCCCCTGATGGACCGAACCGTGGCCGAGGGGAAGCCCCGCGAGCGCCCCCTCAGGCCTGCCGCGCCTGACGCGTCTCGCGGATGACGATGGCCACGGCGCCCGCCCCCGTCAGCGACAGGGCCAGGACCGCGAGCCAGCCGAGAAACGGGATCAGGGTGACGATGCCGGCGACGAATGCGCCCAGCAGCGCGAGACCCGCCCTGGGCAGCACCGTGTGGGGCATCTCGTTGCCCAGCCTCAGCCAGATGCCGACCCCGAGGATGTAGCTGCCCATGACGTAGCCCGCGAACCCCACGAGCCCCGCCATGAAGAGCGCCGCGAAGAACAGAGGGATGCCGATGATCGTCAACGCCAGCACGAAGCCCGCCCCCGAGATCAGCGACACGAGGACGAAGCCCGCGCCGAAGCTTTGCCCGGGATGCGACAACGCCCGCTCGCGCCATTGCGCGACATGCGCCGGGGCCACTGCGACGGCGGCCGCAGCCAGCGCGGCGACTGTCAGGACGCTGACGAAGAAGCCCGTGACCGCCGCCCTCCAGGCCGTGCGGCGCATGTCGTCGAAGCCGCCCGGCATCGCGTCGTCCACGTCGATGTCGCGCACCTCCACGCGGTCGGCCGGTGCGACGCGCTCGGGGATCCCGGGCGCCGTGTCGCCATCCTCGACATAAAGGATCACCTGCCCGGCGACCGTCGCGCCGGGCCCGAAGTCCACCGTTTCGACGGCAAGCATGAGGTCCCCGGCCACCGCGGCGTCGAGGCGCAGGTCCTCGGCGGCGATCATTGCCGATCCGCCGACGCTGCCCGAGACGTCGGCATCGCGCGCGAAAAGCCTCAGGTTGCCGCCGATCGCGGCGTCGACCTCGGCCTCGGCGGCGGCAAGCAGGGCCGGCCCCGCCACGTCCGCCGACAGGTCGATCTCGTAGGCGAAGCCGTAAAGCCTGCCGGTTGGCGCGCCGATGTCGAGCCGCCGGGCCGCCAGATGCGCCGCGCCGCCGACCTCGCCTACCAGCGCGATGTCCTCGGAAGCCGCGAAGAGGTCGCGCGCGATCTCGCCGTCGAGCTCTAGGTCGTCCCCGGCGGCGAAGGCGTCGCCGCCGAACTCGAGGCGGGCCGCCTCGTCATCCTGCGCCGCCACCGGCAGGGCCGCGAGGCCCAGGAAGACCGCAGTCAGAAGGGGCAGGACAAGGCGCATGGGTCATCTCCCTTGATCGGAACGCGATGACCGCAGCGTGACGCAATTCGTCCCGCGCCGCGTTGATCTGAGGCAAGGGGTCAGCCGTCGTGGTAGGCGGCGGCGATGGCGGCGGCGGGATCGCTTTCGCCGAGGCCGCTCTCGATCGCCGCGCGCTGGATCCTGCCTGCCTGCGCCAGCACCGGGGCGGTCAGCCCGTGCGCCTCGACCACGCGGCGAAACACGTCGTTGTCCTTGGCGATCCCTGCCAGCGTGAAGCCCACGGTCTCGTCCTCGCCCAAGATCTTGGCCATCCGGTCGCGGATCATCGGAAGGCCCGCGGGCCCCGCGTTCAGGATCCCGAGGACATCGGCCAGCGGAATGCCCGCGCGCCGCGCCAGCGGAAGCATCTCGCGCAGGCCCGCGACATAGGCCTGAAGCATCGAGTTGTTGATCGTCTTCATGACCATGCCAGCCCCGAGAGGCCCGACACGGGCCACCCTCGGGGTCAGCAGCCGCAGAAGGGCCGCGGCCCGCCCGGCCGTGTCGGGCGCCGCGCCGAGAAAGACGCCGCAGGTCCCCGCCTCGACCATCTCGGGACCGCCCGAGACCGGCGCGTCGGCGAGTTCGGCACCCCGCGCCGCGAGGGCAGCCTCCCGGTCCTGAAGGATCTTCGGCACCACGGTGCTTGTCTCCAGGATCAGCTTTCCCGGCAGGTCATGCCCGAGAAGCGCATCGAGCACCTCGGCCACGGCGGCATCGTCATAAAGCGACAACACGAGCGCATCGGAGGCGGCGACGAGCGCCCCGAGGTCCGGGGCGGACGCGACGCCCTCGACCGTGCGCCCCGACCGCGTCCATCCCGTCACCTGCGCGCCTTGCGCCGCGAAGCGCAGCGCCATCGCGCTGCCCATCCGACCCAGTCCCACCACGCCTATCCGTTCCATGCCGAAGCCCCCTCAAACAGTGTCGCGCAGGGCCGGCAAGCCGATCCCCGTCGCTTCGAAACCGCCATCCGACGCGATCACCTGGCCCGTGACATAGGACGCCTCGGGCGAGCAGAGGAAGGCGATCACGCTCGCGATCTCGTCCTCCGACCCGTAGCGGTTCAGCGGGATCGCGTCGTGGTAGGCGTCGATGATCGCCCGGCTGTGCACCGCCATCGCAAGCTTCGTGCGCACCGGACCGGGACAGACGCAGTTCGCGCGGATCCCGTATTCCCCAAGTTCCGCCGCCTGCTGTTTCGTCAGGTGCATGACGGCAGCCTTCGACGTGCCGTAGGCCACCCGCAGCGTCGAGGCGCGCAGGCCGGAGATCGAGGCGATGTTGACGATCGCGCCGCGGCTGTCCTTCAGCGCCGGGATGCACGCCTGCGACATCAGGAAGACGCCGTCGAGGTTGGTGTCCATCACCCTGCGCCAGCGCGCGAAGCTCGTCTCCTCGATCGGCCCGAAATCCGCGACGCCCGCGTTGTTCACCAGCGCGTCGATCCGGCCGAATTCCCGCAGGGTCTCGGCCGCCGCGCGCTCGACCTGATCGGGGATCGAGACGTCGAAGGGCAGCGGCAGGACCGGCCCCGGCGGCGCGTCCGCGGCGGCAAGCTCTTCGGCGTCGCGGTCCAGCATGGCGACGCGCCAGCCCCCCGCGGCAAGGCGTTTCGCCGTGGCCAGCCCGATGCCACGCGCCGCGCCCGTGACGAGGGCGACGGGTGTGTCGCTCATGATGGTGTCTCCGTCCCCACTGGTCCCGTCGTCAGCCTAGCGGCATGTTCCCGCGCCGAGAAGAGGGGCCCGAACGTGACAAGGGGGCCCGCGAGGACCCCCTTGCCTTTGCCTTGCGGCGAATTCGCGGAAGGCGAATTACATCATGCCGCCCATGCCGCCCATGTCGGGCATGCCGCCACCGGCGCCTTCGTCCTTCTTCGGACGGTCTGCAACCATCGCCTCGGTGGTGATGAGCAGGCCAGCGACCGATGCGGCGTCTTCCAGCGCGGTGCGGACGACCTTCGCGGGGTCGATCACGCCGAACTTGAACATGTCGCCGTATTCCTCGGTCTGCGCGTTGAAGCCGAAGGACAGGTCGCTCGATTCGCGGATCTTGCCTGCGACGACCGAACCGTCGACGCCTGCGTTCTCTGCGATCTGGCGCAGCGGAGCCTCCAGCGCGCGGCGCACGATGGCGATGCCCGCGTTCTGGTCGGAGTTCTCGCCCGAAACGCCCTCGAGGGACTTGGCACCCTGCACGAGCGCCACGCCACCGCCGACCACGACGCCTTCCTGAACCGCGGCGCGGGTCGCGTTGAGCGCGTCATCGACGCGGTCCTTGCGCTCCTTCACCTCGACCTCGGTCATGCCGCCGACGCGGATGACGGCGACGCCGCCTGCGAGCTTGGCCACACGTTCCTGCAGCTTCTCGCGGTCGTAGTCCGACGTGGTCTCTTCGATCTGCTGACGGATCTGAGCGACGCGCGCCTCGATCTCGGACTTCTCGCCTGCGCCGTCCACGATGGTCGTGTCATCCTTCTTGATGACGACCTTCTTGGCGTTGCCGAGCATGTCCATCGTGACGTTCTCGAGCTTCATGCCGAGGTCTTCCGAGATCACCTGGCCGCCGGTCAGGATCGCGATGTCCTGCAGCATGGCCTTGCGGCGGTCGCCGAAGCCGGGCGCCTTGACGGCAGCGATCTTGAGGCCGCCGCGCAGCTTGTTGACGACGAGCGTGGCCAGGGCCTCGCCCTCGACGTCCTCGGAGATGATCAGAAGCGGCTTGCCCGACTGGATCACCGACTCCAGAAGCGGAACCATCGGCTGGAGCGAAGACAGCTTCTTCTCGTGGAGAAGGATCAGCACGTCTTCCAGCTCGGCGGTCATCTTGTCGGGGTTGGTGACGAAGTAGGGCGAGAGGTAGCCGCGGTCGAACTGCATGCCCTCGACGACTTCGGTCTCGGTCTCGAGGCCCTTGTTCTCCTCGACGGTGATGACGCCGTCGTTGCCGACCTTCTGCATCGCGTCGGCGATCATGCGGCCGATGGCGGCCTCGCCGTTCGCGGAGACGGTGCCGACCTGCGCGACTTCGTCGCTGTCGGTGACGTCACGGGCGGCGGACTTGATGTGGTCGATGACCTTGTGCACGGCAAGGTCGATGCCGCGCTTGAGGTCCATCGGGTTCATGCCGGCCGCGACCGACTTCATGCCCTCGCGGACGATGGCCTGGGCCAGAACCGTCGCGGTGGTGGTGCCGTCGCCGGCCTCGTCATTGGTGCGGCTGGCCACTTCCTTGACCATCTGCGCGCCCATGTTCTCGAACTTGTCCTCGAGCTCGATCTCCTTGGCGACCGTCACACCGTCCTTGGTGATGCGGGGCGCGCCGAAGCTTTTCTCGATGACGACGTTGCGGCCCTTGGGGCCGAGCGTGACCTTCACCGCGTCGGCGAGGATGTTGACGCCCCTGAGCATGCGGTTGCGGGCATCGGTGTCGAACTTGACGTCCTTAGCAGCCATCTTGGATAGCTCCCTTGCTTGAAATTCCTGAATTGTCCGGGTTCGTCCTGATCTGGGATCAGGCGGCCTTGGCGGCCTTCGCGTCGGTCATCACGCCGAGGATGTCGGACTCCTTCATGATCAGGAGCTCCTCGCCATCGATCGTGACCTCGGTGCCCGACCACTTGCCGAACAGGATGCGGTCGCCCGGCTTGACCGACATCTCGATCAGCTCGCCGGAATCCTTGCGGGCGCCGTCGCCGCAGGCGATGACTTCGCCCTCGGCGGGCTTTTCCTTGGCGCTGTCGGGGATGATCAGACCGCCCTTGGTCTTCTCGTCGGATTCGACACGGCGGACCAGAACGCGGTCATGAAGCGGTTTGAATGCCATCTCTCGAACTCTCCTCTCGGGTTCGGTTGTCTCCCGTTAGCACTCAGGTGGACCGAGTGCTAACGATGCGGAAATAGGCACCCCCTCACGGGCTGTCAACGGGTCGTGAATCGAAAGTTGCCACGGATCGGACCGGGCCGTCCTAGGCGCGCGGTCATGGGGTGTAACCGCCTTGCGCAACGGGCCGGCGCGGCCCATCGCTACAGGCTGTGCGGGCCGCGAAGCCATCCCTCGCCGTGGCGGATCGGCATGCCCCGGCGGCGGCTGCGCAACGCGCGCCCCGCGAGGCTGGTCGCGGCCTCGTGACATCTTCGAGCGCCCCGGCTATGAGGGCCGCGAATTTCAAGCACCTGAGAGACGCCCCAAATGACCACGCTCGTCTTCGGCCACAAATCGCCCGACACCGATTCGACCGGATCGCCCATCATCTGGGCCTGGTATCTCAACGAGATCGAAGGCCATCCGGCCGAGCCTGTCCTGCTGGGCGAGCCCAGCTCCGAGGCCGCATTCATGCTGCAGCGCTGGGGCCTCGACAAGCCGCGCATCCTCAGCGACCTCGAGGCCGGCCAGAAGGTCGTCATCGTGGACACCAACAATCCCGCGGAACTGCCCGATACCATCAACGACGCCGACATCCGCGCCATCATCGATCATCACAAGCTGGTCGGCGGGCTGGAGACGCGCGGCCCGATCGAGATCACGGTGCGCCCGCTGGCCTGCACCGCGACCCTCATGCACGAGTTGATGGGCGACGCGGCGGCCCGGATGCCCGAGGCGATCAAGGGCGCGATGCTGTCGTGCATCCTGTCCGACACGCTCGAGTTCCGCTCGCCCACCACGACGCCGGCCGACAAGGCGCTGGCCGAGGAACTGGCCGCCGACCTCGGCGTCTCCATCCCCGGCTACGCCGCCGAGATGTTCGCCGCCAAGTCCGACGTCTCGGCCTTCTCGGACGCCGAGCTTCTGCGCATGGACAGCAAGGAATACGAGGTCGGCGGCAAGTCGTTCCGCGTCAGCGTGCTCGAGACGACCTCGCCCGAGACGGTGCTGGCGCGCAAGGACGGGCTCGTGGCCGCGATGCCTGCGGTCGCGGCCGAGGACGGCGTGGACCAGGTCCTGCTCTTCATCGTCGACATCCTGCGTGAAGAGGCGACGATGCTCGTTCCCAACGACCTGACGCGGCAGGTGGCCGAAAAGAGCTTCGCAACCGTCTGCGGCGATGCCGACACCGTCGTGCTGCCGGGCGTGATGAGCCGGAAGAAGCAGATCATCCCCAACCTCACGCTCTGAGCGCGGCCGCGCGGGGCCGGCGTCGAAGGCCGCGCTCCGGCGCGACTTCGGCACCGGCCGGCGCGCCCCGTTCCCGCCGGCGCTCAAGGGTGCGGCGCCGCCCCGGATCGTGCCAGATCGTGGCTGTTCGCGCGCGGGCAAACCCCCTATTGAGGCTGCGGACAACAGCCGACGCCCCAAAGGAGACGCGCATGACGACGCCCATCATCGACAGCCTCGCCGATCTCGAGGGTCGCTATGACGCGCTGTTCTGCGACCTCTGGGGCTGCGTGCACGACGGCATCCGCGCCCTGCCCGAGGCCGTCGCCGCGCTGCAGGCGTTCAAGGCCGCGGGCGGCGCCGTCGTCCTTCTGACCAACGCGCCCCGCCCGCGCGCGAGCGTGGCCAGCCAGATCCGTCGACTGGGCGTCCCGGACGACGCGTGGGACATCATCGCGACCTCGGGCGACGCCGCCCGGCTGGCGATGTTCCAGGGCGTCGTGGGCCACAAGGTCTGGCACATCGGCGAGGCGCACGACGCCCCGTTCTTCGAACCCGTGAAGCTTCTGGAGAACCCCGCCCCGATCGAGAAGGTCGAACTGGAGGAGGCCGAGGGCATTGTGTGCACCGGCCCCTTCGACCCCCACGCCGACCCCGCCGAGATGCGCCCCCGCTTCCTGCTGGCCAAGACGATGGGCCTGAAGCTTCTGTGCGCGAACCCAGACATCGTCGTGGACCGGGGCGACAGCCGGGAATGGTGCGCCGGAGCGCTGGCCGAACTCTACGAGGAGATGGGCGGCGAAAGCCTCTATTTCGGCAAGCCGCATCCGCCGATCTACGATCTCGCACGCCGCCGGCTGGAGCAGATCGGCAGGTCCGTGCCCGAGGACCGCATCCTCGCGGTGGGCGACGGGATCCTGACGGACGTGAAGGGCGGCATGGGCGAGAACATCGACACGCTGTTCATCACCGGCGGCCTGGCACGGAGCGAGACCGGCACGACCGACCAGCCCGACCCCGATCGCCTCGACGCGTTCCTGGCGGACATCCGGCTGCAGCCCACCTACGCCATCGGGATGCTGCGCTAGGACGCCTCAGCCGCCGCCCTTCATGCGCGACACGAAGGTGTCCAGGCTCTGCAGCCGGTTGGGACGCCGCTCGTGGTTGCGCGCCATCCAGTCCTGCGCGGGCTGCAGCGCGCCCGGCACGAGGTGGCAGGTGCGCACCCGTCCCTTCTTGTATGAGGCGACGACCCCGGCCTCCTCCAGCTTCTTGAGATGACCCAGGAAGGACGGCAGCGCCATGGCGTGCGGCGCGGCCAGTTCGCTGACGCTGGCCGGCCCGTCCGCAAGCCGATCCACGATCGCCCGCCGCGTCGGGTCGCCGAAGGCCGAGAAGATCGTGTCGAGAGGTGTCGTTCGCCTAGTCATGCGCCTAAGCGTCTGCCCGACGCCCCGCCCGGTCAAGCGCAGCGGTCAAGGAGCGGCGGCAACAGATTGTTTCCACGGCATCCAACCTGAGGAAAATTGCGCGCGAAATAAAATTGCGATCTTTACCGCCAAAATGAACACTTTGTTGCTTTCTGCGTTGCAGAACGCGACCCGATGACGTATGGAGGCGCCATGCGGAAGGGAGGATCGGACATGCTCGACAACATCACGACCGGCACGATCGTCATCGAGGATCTCGAGATCGGGATGACCCGGTCGCTGGAGAAGATGGTCACGGACCGCGACATCGAGCTGTTCGCGGAGGTCTCGACCGACCGCAATCCCGTTCATCTCGACGACGCGTATGCGCGCGATACGATCTTCGAGGGCCGCATCGCGCACGGGATGCTGACGGCGGGCCTGATTTCGGCCGTGATCGGCGAGCAGCTTCCTGGCCACGGGACGGTCTATCTCGGCCAGACGCTGAAATTCATGGCCCCCGTCCGTCCCGGCGACATGGTCCGTGCCGAGGTCGAGGTCACGGACATCGACTACGGCAGGCGGCGCGTCACGCTCGCGACGCATTGCAGGGTCGGCGACACCGTGGTGCTGAAGGGCGAGGCGGTGGTTCTGGCGCCGTCGGGCAAGTTCGACTGACGCCACGCTCCGGGCGTCTTGCCCTCCCGCGACGCCCCGTTTAAGTCCGCCCCATGCGGATCGTGCGCGACCACCAGTATGTCCGTCCCGAAGATCGCGGCGCCTCGGTGGCGATCGGCAATTTCGATGGCGTGCATCGCGGCCATGCGCATGTCATCGACCTTGCGCGCCGCCCCCACGCGCCCCTCGGCGTCGTGACGTTCGAGCCGCATCCCCGTGAATTCTTCGCCCCGGACGCGCCGCCCTTCCGGCTGATGAATTCCGAGGCGCGCGCGCACCGCCTCGAAAAGCTGGGCGTCGAGGTCCTTGCCGAACTGCCCTTCGACGCCACGCTTGCGGGCCTGACCGCCGAGGACTTCGCCCGAACCGTCCTGAGCGACGGCCTCGGGGTCAGCCATGTCGTCGTCGGGGCCGATTTCCGGTTCGGCAAGGGACGGTCGGGCACCGCCGACATGCTGAGGGACTTCGGCCGCGGGATGGGCTTCGACGTCACCGTCGCGCCGATCCTGAAGGCCGGCGATGGCGCGGTGTCCTCCACCGCCATCCGCAACGCGCTGAGCGACGGCGACCCACGCGGCGCGGCGGCCATGCTGGGCCACTGGCACCGGATCGAGGGGCCCGTCCTGCACGGCGAGAAGCGCGGCAGGCAACTGGGCTATCCGACCGCCAACATGGAGCTTTCCGGCCTCCATGTGCCCCGCCTCGGCGTCTATGCGGTGCTCGTGGACGTGCTCAGCGGACCGCACGAGGGGCGGCATCACGGCGTCGCCAACCTCGGGATCCGACCGATGTTCGAACGCGCCTCCCCCAACCTCGAGACCTTCCTGTTCGATTTCTCGGGCGACCTCTACGAACGTCACCTCTCGGTCGGCCTCGTGGAGTTCCTGCGCCCGGAGATGAAGTTCGACGGGCTCGACGGGCTGATCGCGCAGATGGACGCCGACAGTGCTGCGGCGCGAAAGGCGCTGGCGGGCACATGAGGGATCGTTTCTGGGAACGCGTTGCGATGCGCCGCATGACGCCCGAGGAATGGGAGGCGCTGTGCGACGGCTGCGGCAAGTGCTGCCTCAACAAGCTGGAGGACGAGGACACGAACGAGGTCGCCCTGACCCGCGTGGCCTGCCGCCTGCTCGACGACGAGACCTGCCGCTGCGGGCAGTACGAGATCCGCAAGACGCTGGTCCCCGAGTGCATCCGCCTGACGCCCGAGACGATGGACGACGTCGCGTATTTCATGCCCGAAACCTGCGCCTACCGCCTGCTGCACGAGGGCAAGCCCCTGAAATGGTGGCATCCGCTGGTGTCGGGCGACCCCGAGACGGTGCACCGCGCCGGTGTAAGCGTGCGCGGCATCACGGTGCCGGAATGGGAAGTCCCCGAAGAGGACTGGGAAGACTACGTCATCGAGGAGCCTGGAACATGAATTTCGCGTCGGACAATGCGGGGCCCGCGCATCCGCGGGTCATGGAGGCGCTGGCGCGCGCGGGCGAGGGCTACGCGATGCCCTACGGCAACGATCCCGTCACCGCCGATGCCGTCGGAGCCATCCGCGACCTCTTCGAGGCGCCCGAGGCCGAGGTCGCCTTCGTCGGCACCGGAACGGCGGCCAACGCGCTGGCGCTGTCGTGCCTCGTGCGTCCCTTCGAGACGGTCTATTGCAGCAGCATGGCCCATATCGAGGAGGACGAGTGCAACGCCCCCGAATTCTTCACGGGCGGCGCGAAGATGACGCTTCTTCATGCGCCCGATGGCCTCATCGACCCTGCCGCCTTTGCCGCCGCGCTGGCCGCGACCCGCGACCGCGGCGTTCACGGCGCGCAGGCCGGCGCGCTCAGCATCACGCAGATCACCGAGCGCGGCACGGCCTATTCGCTGGCCGAGATCGGCAGGCTCGCGGACATGGCCCGCGACGCCGGGATCCCCGTGCACCTCGACGGCGCGCGCTTCGCCAATGCCTGCGCGGCGCTTGGCTGCACGGCGGCCGAGATGACCTGGAAGGCGGGCGTCGACGCGGTAAGCTTCGGGGGAACGAAGAACGGCTGTCTCGGCGTGGAGGCCGTCGTGATGTTCCGCCCCGAGCATGGCAGGGAACTGGCGTTGCGGCGCAAGCGCTCGGGGCACCTGTGGTCCAAGCAGCGCTACCTCTCGGCGCAGATGTCGGCCTATGTCGAGGACGGCCTGTGGCTGGAAATGGCCGGCGCGGCCAACGCCGCCTGCGCCCGGCTGGCCGAGGCGGTGCGCGCGGTTCCCAGCGGGCGGCTCGCCCATGCGCCGGCTGGCAACATGATATACGCGGACCTGCCGCGCGCCGCGCATCGCCGCGCGATGGCGGCCGGCGCACAATACTACATCTATCCCTCAGACACGCCGCTCGACGGGCCGGACGACACGCCGATCCGCTGCCGCCTGGTGTGTGACTGGTCGAAGCCCCTGTCCGAGATCGAACGGATCGCGGCCGCCTGGGAAGGCCGGAAGGCCTAGACGCGGACCCGGTCGAGGAGCCCGCCGATCGCGGCGGCGACCTCGGCGGCGTGGGTGATCGGCGCCATGTGGCCCGCGCCCTCGATTGACAAGCGCCGCGTGTCCGCCAGACCGCGCTCGAGCGTGTCGAGGATCCGGCCGATCACGGGCGGCGAGGTGCTGCCCTCCAGCAGGAGCGACGGACAGCGCACCCGGCCCAGCCGCGGCAGCAGGCGCGCCGCGTCGTGATGCAGCGCCGCATGTTGCGCCGCGACGACCCACATGCGGTCGGCCATGTAGGCGGCCTGGTCTGCCGGCATCTCGTCGAAGGGCTCGCCCCCGCCCCAGACCGACAGAAACTGGCGCGCGGCCTCACGGGTCTCGCCGCGCGCGATCATCGGACCCATCCGCGAAAGCGTCCGGGCATTGGCGCGTTTCCCGGGGCTGTCGGGCGCGGCGGCGAAAAGAACGGGCTCGATCATGGTCAGCGAGGCGACGCGCTCGGGCGCCTCGATGGCAAGGCGCAACGCGACCGTCGCGCCGAAGCTGTGACCCACGACATGGGCGGGCCGCTCCGTCAGCAGCGCCCGCGCCTGGTCTGTCACCTGGTCATGATAGTCGCGGGCAGGATCGCCGGGCGGCCCCTCGCCGTGCCCGACGAGGTCCGGCGCGACAAGGTGCGCACGGTCCGCGAGCCGCCGCGCCACGCGCTTCCACGCACCGCCGTGTGCGAGCGAGCAGTGCAGCAGCAGGACGGGCGGCGCCCCCTCCTCGCCCCAGGTCAGAAGCCGCTGGTTCAAGGCGTGCCGGCAAGGTGCGTCTCGAGGTCCTCGATCCGGTCCTGACCCCAGAACTTCTCGGACCCGTCCACGATGTAGAAGGGCGCGCCGAAGACACCCGCGGCGACCGCGTCCTCGAGGTTGCGCGCATATTGCTCGGCGCCCTGAAGCATCGCCATGCCGGCAAGGCCGGGATCGAAGCCCGCCATCTCGAGGCAGGCGGCGATCACCTCGTCCTCGGCGATGTCGCGCTTGTCGCGCCAGACCGCGCAGGTGAAGGCATGGACCAACGCCCCGAGGTCGCCCCCGCCCGCCTTCTCGGCCGCGATGAACGCGTAGGACGAGGGTGCGGGATTGACCGACCGGAACGGCGGGTCGAGGTCGATCGGCAGGCCGTGCTTGCGCGACTGCCGCTTCAGCTCCTGCAGGCGGTAGTCGAGGCGCGCGGGCGCGCGCTCTCCGGGGGGCAGGCCGCCCGTCCGCGGGAACAGCGCCATGAGGTCGACGGGGCGGTAGGCGATGGTCGCGCCATGGCGCGCCGCCGCCTCCTCCATCCGCGTTCCGGCAAGATAGACGAAAGGCGAATTCGTCCCGAAGAAATACTCGATATGGGCCACGCGCTGTCCCCTCCATTTGGCTTTGCGCAGACCCTACGCCGGTGCTAGGGGGTGTCAACCAAAGGCGGGGGACGCGGGGGCGGCCCCTACGAGGGACAAATCGAGACCGCGCAAGGGGACAGCTGCCGATGTCGTCGACGGAACCGAAGCTCATTTCGGGCAATGCCAATCGTTCTCTCGCCAGCGCCATCGCCCGGCGCATGTCGATGCACCGGGGGATGCAGGTGTCGCTCGTCGATGCCCGCGTCGAGCGCTTCAACGACGGGGAGATCTTCGTCGAGGTGTTCGAGAACGTCCGCGGCGAGGACATGTTCATCATCCAGCCGACGTCGAAGCCCGCCAACGACAACCTGATGGAGCTTCTGATCATGGCAGACGCGCTGCGCCGATCCTCGGCGGCGCGCGTCACGGCGGTGATCCCCTATTTCGGCTACGCTCGGCAGGACCGCCGCACCAAGGCGCGCACGCCGATCTCGGCCAAGCTGGTGTCGAACCTCATCACGCAGGGCGGGGTCGAGAGGGTCCTGACGATGGACCTGCACGCGGCCCAGATCCAGGGCTTCTTCGACATTCCCGTGGACAACCTCTATGCCAGCCCGATCTTCGCGCTCGACATCCTGCACCAGTTCTCGGGCGACATGTCCGACGTCATGGTGGTGTCGCCCGACGTCGGCGGCGTGGCTCGCGCGCGCGAGCTTGCGACCCGCATCGGAGCACCGCTCGCCATCGTGGACAAGCGCCGCGAGAAGGCGGGCGAAGTGTCCGGAATGACGGTGATCGGCGAGGTGAAGGACCACAAGTGCGTGATCGTGGACGACATCTGCGACACCGCCGGCACGCTGTGCAAGGCGGCGGACGTGCTGATGGAGGCCGGCGCCACCGAGGTGCACGCCTACACCACGCACGGCGTTCTGTCGGGCCCCGCGATCGAGCGCATCTCGGGCTCGGTCCTGAAGTCGATGGTCGTCACGGACACGATCGAGGCGACCGCCGAGGTCGCGGCCTGCCCCAATCTGCGCATCGTGCCGACGGCGCCGATGTTCGCGCAGTCCATCGTAAACATCTGGTCGGGAACGAGCGTCTCATCGCTGTTCGACACGGCCTCGCTGGTGCCGATCTACGAAGGGCTCTACCCGCGCGGCATGTGGGGCCGCTGAGGTCCCGCGGCCCTCAGGGCGAGCGGGATCAGCGCCAGCACCAGCACGCCCGAGAACAGGAACGGCGCGCCGGGCAGGTAGATCCCTGCCGCACCTGACACGAAGGCCCCGAAGAGCGGCGTGTAGACCAGCGGCGCGAGAACGGCGGCCAGCGACGACAGCGAGGCGATGACGCCCTGCACCATGCCCTGGCGGTCATCCTCGACCGCGTTCGCGGAAAGCGCCGCGAGCGTCGGCGGCACGAGATCGGTCAGCGCCGCCATCGGCAGCAGGATCGCCACCATCCAGAGGGCATCCGCCACGCCGAGGCCCGCGAAGGCCGCCACGGCCAGCCCTAGGCCAGCAAGCAGCAGCCGCCCCTCGCCGAGGCGCGCCACCGCAAGCGGCATCACCCCGGCCTGCGCCACCGCAACCAGGACGCCATAGGCCGACAGCGACAGGCCGATCACCAGCGTCGACCAGCCGAACGTCTCGCGGCCCCAGAAGGCCCAGAGCGTCGGATAGACCATGTTGGCGAACTCGAAGACGGCGATGCAGACGAGCGGCACGGCGAGCCCCGGGATCCGGAAGGCGCGCAGGATCACGCCGAAGGGGTTGAGGTCGCGCGCCCCGAACGGGCGGCGGTTCTCGGGCTTGAGGGACTCGGGCAGGACAAGAAGGCCGAGAGCCACGTTCCCGAGCGCAAGCGCCGCGGCCAGCCAGAACGGCGCGCTGATGTGCCACGTCGCCGCCAGCCCGCCAAGCGCCGGCCCGAGCACGAAGCCGATCCCGAAGGCTGCCCCGATCAGGCCGAAGCGCGCGGCGCGCTGTCCGGGGGGCGTGATGTCGGCGATGTAGGCGGTCGCCGTGATGTAGGTCGCGCCCGCCACCCCCGCGAGCGTTCGGCCAAGAAGCAGAAGCCACAGCGATCCGGCAAGCGCCATGACGACGTAGTCCACCGCAAGGAAGGCCATCGCCGCCAGCAGCACGGGCTTGCGCCCGAACGCGTCCGAAAGCGACCCGACCACCGGCGCGAACAGGAACTGCGCCCCGGCATAGGCCGACATGAGAAAGCCCGCCCAGAGCGAGCCCTGCGCGATGTCGCCCGCGCCGACCCGCATCATCAGGTCGGGCATGATCGGGAACACGATGCCGATGCCGATGGCGTCGATCATCAGCGTGGCGAGAATGAACAGAAGCGGGCCGCGCGGCGTGGACATGCCGCCCTATCCTCCGGCACGCGCCGCGGCGCAAGCGTCAAGTCCGCAGCAGCGCCGGCGCGCCTCGGCGGGGTGCCGGCCGCGCCGACGCCCGGACGGCAAGAAAACGCCCCCGACCGCGGGTGCGGAGGGGGGCGATGCCTCGGGGCGCCGGTCCTTGGGGTGCCTTACGGCGCCGGAACGCGGCTCGACGCCGGAAGGTTGATGTGATCGCCCGCGGCCACGAGGTCGGCGAGGAACTTCGCCGCCGCATCGGCCGCGTCGTCGGGCGCCTCGGGTGCCTTCAGGACCTTTTCATGGGCCTCGCGCGCCTCGGCCACGAGGCCATCCATGACGTCCTGCGTCATCTCGCCGACCGGCATCGCACGCTCGGCCAGCACCGTGACGCCATCCGCCGAGATATCGGCGAACCCGCCGACGACGAGATATTCGTCGGTGCCGCCCGCGTGGGTCACGGCCAGAACGCCCGGCCGCAGCGTCGTGATGGTCGGCGCGTGGTCGGCCATCGCGGTCATGTCGCCGTCGGTGCCCGGGATGCGCACCTCGGTCGCCTCGACCGAGGCAAGGCGGCGTTCCGGGCTGACGAGATCGAACTGCATCGTGTCGGCCATCTTCCTGATCCTTTCGATTGCCGCCCCCCTGCCCGCGATCCGCGACGGCGGGGGGCGGCCAAACCCTTAAGCGGCTTCGGCGGCCATGCGCTCGGCCTTGGCCACGACGTCGTCGATGCCGCCGACCATGTAGAACGCGCCTTCGGGCAGGTGATCGTACTCGCCGGCCACGACGGCCTTGAACGAGCGGATCGTGTCCTCGAGCGGGACCTGCACGCCAGGCGAACCGGTGAAGACCTGCGCCACGTCGAAGGGCTGGCTGAGGAAACGCTGGATTTTCCGGGCGCGGGCCACGGTCAGCTTGTCCTCTTCCGACAGCTCGTCCATGCCGAGAATGGCGATGATGTCCTGCAGCGACTTGTAGCGCTGAAGGATGCCCTGAACGTCACGCGCGACCTGGTAGTGCTCGTCGCCGACGATTGCGGGATCGAGGATCCGGCTGGAGCTGTCGAGCGGGTCCACCGCCGGGTAGATGCCCAGCTCGGAGATCGCGCGGCTGAGAACCGTCGTCGCGTCGAGGTGGGCGAAGGTCGTCGCCGGCGCGGGGTCGGTAAGGTCGTCCGCAGGAACGTAGACGGCCTGGATCGAGGTGATCGAGCCCGACTTGGTCGAGGTGATCCGCTCCTGCATCTGGCCCATGTCGGTGGCCAGCGTCGGCTGGTAGCCCACGGCCGAGGGGATGCGGCCCAGAAGCGCCGACACCTCGGAGCCCGCCTGCGTGAAACGGAAGATGTTGTCGACGAAGAACAGGACGTCCGTGCCCGACTGGTCGCGGAACTGCTCGGCCAGCGTCAGGCCGGTCAGCGCGACGCGCGCGCGGGCGCCCGGAGGCTCGTTCATCTGGCCGTAGACCAGCGCCACCTGGCTTTCGGAAAGGTTGTCCGGCTTGATGACGTTGGACTCGATCATCTCGTGGTAGAGGTCGTTGCCCTCGCGCGTCCGCTCGCCGACGCCCGCGAACACCGAGTAGCCCGAGTGCACCTTGGCGATGTTGTTGATCAGTTCCATGATCAGAACCGTCTTGCCCACGCCGGCGCCGCCGAAGAGGCCGATCTTGCCGCCCTTGGAATAGGGGGCGAGCAGGTCCACCACCTTGATGCCGGTCACGAGGATCTCGGACTCGGTCGACTGCTCGATGAATTCGGGGGCGTTCTGGTGGATCGGGCGATACTCGTCCGCCTCGACCGGACCGCCCTCGTCCACGGGCTCGCCCACGACGTTGAGGATGCGGCCGAGCGTGGCGTTGCCCACGGGCACCGTGATCGGGCCCTTGGTGTCCTTGACGTCCTGACCGCGCACGAGGCCCTCGGTCGCGTCCATCGCGATGGTGCGCACCGTGTTCTCGCCGAGATGCTGCGCGACCTCGAGCACGAGGCGCTTGCCGTTGTTGTCCGTCTCGAGGGCGTTCAGGATCTCGGGCAGGTGCTCGTCGAACTGCACGTCGACGACGGCGCCGATGACCTGGGTGATTTTACCGACTTCGTTTGCCATGTGGTCCATGTCTCCGGTGACTTAGAGCGCCTCGGCGCCCGAGATGATTTCGATCAGCTCGTTGGTGATGACGGCCTGACGCGAGCGGTTGTATTCGATCGTCAGCTTCTCGATCATGTCACCCGCGTTGCGGGTCGCGTTGTCCATCGCGGACATGCGCGCACCCTGCTCGGAGGCCGCGTTCTCGAGAAGCGCGGTGAAGATCTGCGTGGCGACGCCGCGCGGCAGCAGGTCGGCGAGCACGCCTTCCTCGGACGGCTCGTAGTCGTAGAGCGTCGCCGCCGCGTCCGCTTCCTCGGGCGCGTCGAAGGAGGCCGGGATCACCTGCGTGTCGGTCGGAACCTGCGAGATCACCGACTGGAAGCGGTTGTAGAAGATCGTCGCGACGTCGAATTCGCCGGCGTCGAACCGCTCCAGCAGGCCCCGCGCGATGTCGGCGGCCTCGGCATATCCGATCCGCTTGACGTCCGACAGGTCGACATGGCCGACGAACTTGTCGGCGTGGTCACGCCGCAGCTGCTCGCGCCCCTTCTTGCCGACGGTCAGGATCTTGACCGTCTTGCCCTCGGCCACGAGGCTCTGGATGCGCTGCCGGGCGAGCCGCACGATCGACGAGTTGAAGCCGCCGCACAGGCCGCGCTCGGCGGTCATCACGACAAGCATGTGGACGTCGCGCGACCCGGTGCCGGCCAGAAGGCGCGGCGCCGTCTCGGATTCGCCCACCGACTGCGCGAGGCCGCCCATGACGGCCTCCATCTTCTCGGCGTAGGGACGCGCCATCTCCGCCGCCTCCTGCGCGCGGCGCAGCTTGGCGGCGGCGACCATCTGCATCGCCTTGGTGATCTTGCGGGTCGATTTGACCGACGCGATCCTGTTCTTCAGGTCCTTGAGGTTCGGCATCTGCCTTTACCCTCCTCGCGTTGTTCCGGATCAGGCGAAATCGGCGGCGTAGTCTTCGATCGCTGCCTTCAGCTTGTCGGCCGCGTCACCCTTGATCTTGGGATCCTCGTTGGTGATCCAGTCGAGGACGTCGGACTTCTTCTGGCGCATGTAGGTCACGAGACCGCGCTCGAAGCGGCCCACGTCGGACACCTTCAGCTTGTCGAGGAACCCGGTGATGCCCGCGAAGATCACGACGACGATCTCGGCGTTGGTCAGGGGCGAATACTGCTGCTGCTTCATCAGCTCCGTCAGGCGCGCGCCACGGTTCAGCAGGCGCTGCGTGGCCGCGTCGAGGTCCGATCCGAACTGCGCGAAGGCCGCCATCTCGCGGTACTGCGCAAGCTCCAGCTTCACCGAGCCCGCGACCGACTTCATCGCGTTGGTCTGCGCGGCCGAGCCCACGCGGCTGACCGAGAGGCCGGTGTTCACGGCGGGGCGGATGCCCTGGTAGAACAGTTCGGTCTCGAGGAAGATCTGGCCATCGGTGATCGAGATCACGTTGGTCGGGATGAAGGCCGACACGTCGCCGCCCTGCGTCTCGATCACGGGAAGCGCCGTCAGCGAGCCCGCGCCGTTGTCCTCGTTCAGCTTGGCCGAACGCTCCAGCAGGCGGGAGTGCAGGTAGAAGACGTCGCCCGGATAGGCTTCGCGGCCCGGCGGACGGCGCAGCAGGAGCGACATCTGGCGGTAGGCGACGGCCTGCTTGGAGAGGTCGTCGTAGATGATCAGCGCGTGGCGGCCGTTGTCGCGGAAATACTCGGCCATCGCCGTCGCGGCGTAGGGGGCGAGAAACTGCATCGGCGCGGGGTCGGACGCGGTCGCGGCGACGACGATGGAGTATTCCATCGCGCCCGTCTCCTCGAGCTTCTTCACCAGCTGCGCCACGGTCGAGCGCTTCTGGCCCACGGCGACGTAGACGCAATAGAGCTTCTTGCTCTCGTCGTCGCCGGCGCGCTCGTTGTAGACCTTCTGGTTCAGGATCGCGTCGAGCGCCACTGCGGTCTTGCCGGTCTGGCGGTCGCCGATGATCAGCTCGCGCTGGCCGCGGCCGATCGGGATCATCGCGTCGATGGCCTTGAGACCCGTCGCCATCGGCTCGTGGACCGACTTGCGCGGGATGATGCCCGGCGCCTTCACGTCCGCGACGCGGCGCTCGGAGGCCTTGATCTCGCCCTTGCCGTCAAGCGGGTTGCCGAGGCCGTCGACGACGCGGCCCAGAAGCGCGTCACCGGCGGGCACGTCCACGATCGAGTTCGTGCGCTTGACGGTGTCGCCTTCCTTGATCGCGCGGTCGGAGCCGAAGATCACGACGCCCACGTTGTCGGCTTCGAGGTTCAGCGCCATGCCGCGCACGCCGCCGGGGAACTCGACCATCTCGCCGGCCTGGCAGTTGTCGAGGCCGTGGACGCGGGCGATACCGTCGCCGACCGACAGGACGCGGCCCACCTCGGCGACTTCGGCATCCTGACCGAACGACTTGATCTGCTCTTTCAGGATCGCGGAAATCTCGGCTGCTTGGATACCCATTTATCCGACCTCTTTCATGGTGTTCTGGAGGGTGTTGAGCTTCGCGCGGATCGAGGTGTCGATCATCTTGGAGCCCACCTTGACGACAAGACCGCCGATGAGACTTTCATCGACCGTCGCATTGATCTGGACTTCGCGGCCCACGGAGGCCGAAAGCGCCTTCTGAAGCTTCTCGGACTGAGCCTTGGTCAGCGCCTTGGCGGACACGACGTCGGCCGTGACCTCGCCCTTGTGCTCGGCGATCTTCTCGCGCAGCGCGCGCAGGAGGGCGGGCAGCACGAAAAGGCGGCGCTTGGACGCCATCAGGCGCAGCGTGTTGCCCGTCATCGCGTCAAGCCCCATCGCCTCGGCGACGGCCCCGATCGCGGCCTGCGTCTCGTCGCGGCCGTATATGGGAGACGAAATCAGGTCGCGCAGGTCCGCGCTGTCGGCGAGTGCGGCCTCGAGCGAGGCGACATCAGCCTCAAGCGCGTCGAGCGCCCCGCCGTCCTGAGCAAGTTCGAACATCGCGGTCGCATATCGCGCGGCGATGCCGGTCGAGATCGAAGCAGGTTCGCTCACGTCCACCCTTTCACATACTTGTGCCGGCAGATGCCGATCGGCACCTCCGGATCTCTGTTGGCTTCTTGGCGGCAGATGGCAGCCGGTTCCCCTAAATCGCCGTGGATGTAGCAGAGGGTTCCAAATGCTGCAACCGCCACAAAAAGGGCTCTTCGCGGGAAAAAACCTCAAGATGCCGAAGCATCGCGCCGCCCGCGGCCTCTGCGACGCTTTGAAGCTCGCGCCGGGGCCGGCCTTTCGCGGCACTGCAGCGCGGGCCGCGACGATTCTTCGGCGCGCCGAAGGACGCGCGACGGGCGGCACGGACGCCGGGCGCCAAAGAAAGCCGCGGGAGCGCCACATTCCGACCTCAGGCCTACCCGCATTTGACCCAAATCCAATGGTCTAGATTCTCCCGGAATCTGTATTCAGGCGGGCATATTTCAGGATGTTGTCGATCTTCACCCTCACGGTCCTCGGCGCGTTCGGGGCATCGAACGCACTCACCGACGTCTCCGACCGCGCGGACGACGATGACGATCGCGACGACGAGGGGTTCGACGACGGCGCGGAGGCGACGCTCGGCGGTCAGGACGACCTGATCGCGCGGCTCGACTCCTATGCGGCGCTCAACATGCGCGGGCCCGACACCACGCCGACCAGCGAGGCCTACCTCCCTGCGGAACGGTACGCCGACGCGCATGACGCCCGAAGTGGCGTCATCGAGGACGCGGTCGTCGCGCAGCTGACGCCCGAGGAGATCGACCTCATCGCAGGCCGGACGATCCCCGCGACCGATCTCGGCGATCTGGACGACGACGAACCCAACGAGGTGATCTCGGTCGCGGTGGGCGGCCCGGGCGCGGTCACGCCCGACCCGACCGAAGCGGGCTTCCGTACCCAGCTCGAGCCCGAGGACGAGTTGACCCTCAACATCGCGCCCGACCTTCCCGGACAGATCCTCGCCGTTCACAGCGTGCACGACACCGCCGGCGGCGACGACGTCTCGGTGGGGCTGCGCTACTCGCTCAACTTCTACATCCTCCCCGAGGGGCAGGGCATCCCTGTCGGCAGCGTGACCGGAACCGAGGCCGAGTTCATCGAGGCGCACGGCCTGCAGAAGCTGGGAGAGGTCGATCTCGGCCAGTTCGAGGCGAGGTTCGATCCCGAATCCGGCGACACGGTCGTGACCGCGGACAGCCGACAGGTCGAGCCGCCCCACGTCCTCGCCAACCGGCCCGTAACGGAAATGTCCGCTCTCTTCGGCTGATCCTCCACCCCCGCGACCGCAGCCTCGAGGGACGTCGCGCCCTCAGGCGATGTCGCGCCCGGCTGCCCCCGCGGGGCGGGGAGCGCCCTCCAGCACCCTGAGCGGACGGCGCACGCGTTCGGCCAGTCCCGGACCGAGAGGCGCGTAGACGCGCTTGGACGCCTCCACGATAAGGACGCCGCCGCCTCGCTGTCCCGGCAGGCGGCTTCCCAGCGTCTCGATCATATCCGCGGACCTCGTCCAGAACCGCTTGTCCGACGGCGGCGCGAACAGCGCCGCGCAATGGCGTTCGGGAATGAAGTCGTGGCGCTTCAGCTGCGCCTCGAGCTGGCTGAGCGTATAGGGCCGCCCGAAGCCGAACGGCGTCTTGTCGCGCCGCGCCCAGAGCCCGCCACGGTTCGGCACGACGAAAAGCGCCCGGCCGCCCGGCCCCAGCGCGCGGGCGCATTCCTCCAGAACGGCTGCGGGATGTTCGGAGGTCTCCAGCCCGTGCAGGCAAACGACCTTGTCGGCGTGGCCCGTCTCGACCGGCCAGAGGCTTTCGCGGCACAGAACCGAGACATTGTCGAGGCCGGCAGGCCACGGCATCACTCCTTGCTCCGCAGGCATCAGGCCGATGACGCGCCGCGCCTCGGCGAGATAGGGACGCAGCAGCGGCACCGCGAAGCCGAAGCCGATCACCGTCTGACCCTTCGCCTCGGGCCAGAAGGCAAGCATCTGGTCGCGGATCGCCTTCTGGGCGGTCCGGCCGAGCCGCGTGCGGTAGTAGAACTGCCGCAGGTCGATCACGTCGAGATGCATTGCGTCTTCCCGGCCTTCTGCGCGAGGCTGTGCCCTGTCCCCCGATGCGGACATTAACCCCGAGCGGAGTGGAATTGCCATGCCAACATCCATCGAGACCGGAGCCGGCGAGATCGTCACGGTTCCCTGCCTGTCGGACAACTACGCCTTTCTCCTGCACGACCCCGCAACCGGTGCGACCGCGGTCATCGACGTCCCGGAGGCCGGTCCGATAGAGGCCGCGCTGGCCGAGCGCGGCTGGCGGCTGACCGACATCCTCATCACGCACCACCACGGCGACCACATCGACGGCGTCGCCAGCCTGCGCGCCGCGACCGGGGCGAAGGTCCGGGGCGCGGCGGCCGATGCCGCGCGGCTTCCGCCGCTCGACGAGGCATTGTCGGAGGGCGATACCGTGAGGATCGGAAACCTCACCGGCACGGTGATCGACGTGTCGGGACACACGCTGGGCCACATCGCCTTCCACTTTCCCGAGGCGCACGCCGTGTTCACCGCCGACAGCCTGATGGCGCTGGGATGCGGCCGGCTGTTCGAGGGAACGGCCCCGCAGATGTGGGAGAGCCTCTCGAAGCTTGCCGCCCTGCCCCGCGACACGCTGGTCTGTTCGGGACACGAATACACGCAGTCCAACGCCCGCTTCGCCCTCACGATCGAGCCGTCCAACCCCGCCCTGGCGGCGCGCGCCGAGGCCATCGACGCGGCCCGCGCCGCGGGGCGCCCCACCGTGCCCTCCCGTCTGGGCGAGGAGATGGACACGAACCCGTTCCTTCGCGCGGGCTTGTCGGAGGTGAAGTCGATCCTAAATCTTCCTCATGCAGACGACGCCGATGTCTTCGCGGAGATCAGGCGTCGCAAGGACGCCTTCTAGGCCTGTGCAACAGCAGGCGTTGAAACCCCCTCGCGCTCGGTCTGCCATTTTTTTGGGCAGCGCCTCGCGAATCCAAGGGGTTGTGCCGGACCGCTCCGCCCATACCGATATTTGCGCAGAAATTGCTTGAAACACGCTCACAAAAACCAAAGCTTAAACATACGAGGCCATGATCGAGCGGAGGCGCCGCCCCCTCGACGACACCGAAAGGAGCACGCGCGTGCCATCTTTTTCGACAACACTTGAGCAGGCCATCCACGCAGCCCTGGCGAACGCCAACGCACGCCGCCACGAGCTTGCGACGCTCGAGCACCTGCTTCTCGCCCTGATCGACGAGCCCGACTCCCAGAAGGTGATGAAGGCGTGCGGCGTCGATCTGGAGACGCTCCGCAGCACGCTCGTCAATTTCATCGAGGACGACCTCTCGACCCTGGTGACCGATGTCGAGGGCTCCGAGGCCGTTCCCACCGCCGCCTTCCAGCGCGTGATCCAGCGCGCAGCGATCCATGTCCAGTCCTCGGGCCGGACCGAGGTGACGGGCGCCAACGTGCTCGTCGCAATCTTCGCCGAGCGCGAGTCGAACGCGGCATACTTCCTGCAGGAGCAGGACATGACCCGCTACGACGCGGTGAACTTCATCGCCCACGGCGTCGCCAAGGATCCATCCTACGGCGAAAGCCGCCCCGTCACCGGCGCGTCCGAGGAAGAGGACGAGCCGCGCGCGCAGGCCGCCGACCCCGGCGAGCCCGATCAGAAGGAGTCGGCGCTGGCCAAGTATTGCGTCGACCTCAATGCCAAGTCCGTGAAGGGCGAGGTCGATCCGCTGATCGGACGCGATCACGAGGTGGAGCGCTGCATCCAGGTGCTGTGCCGCCGGCGCAAGAACAACCCGCTGCTGGTGGGCGACCCCGGCGTGGGCAAGACCGCCATCGCCGAGGGTCTGGCCAAGAAGATCGTCGAGGGCGCGACGCCCGAGGTGCTTCAGGGCGCCACTATCTTCTCGCTCGACATGGGCGCGCTTCTGGCCGGAACCCGCTACCGCGGCGATTTCGAGGAACGTCTGAAGGCCGTCGTCAAGGAACTGGAAGAGCATCCCGACGCGATCCTCTTCATCGACGAGATCCACACCGTCATCGGTGCGGGCGCCACCTCGGGCGGCGCCATGGACGCCTCCAACCTCCTCAAGCCCGCGCTTCAGGGCGGCAAGCTGCGCTGCATGGGCTCCACCACCTACAAGGAGTATCGCCAGCACTTCGAGAAGGACCGCGCGCTCAGCCGCCGGTTCCAGAAGATCGACGTGAACGAGCCTTCGACGGACGATGCGGTGAAGATCCTCAAGGGCCTCAAGCCCTACTTCGAAACGCACCATTCGGTGAAATACACCGCCGAGGCGATCAAGACCGCCGTGGAACTTTCCGCGCGCTACATCAATGACCGCAAGCTGCCCGACAAGGCGATCGACGTGATCGACGAGGCCGGCGCGGCGCAGCATCTCATGGCCGAAAGCAAGCGCCGCAAGACCATTGGCGCCAAGGAGATCGAGGCGGTCATCGCCAAGATCGCCCGCATCCCGCCCAAGAACGTCTCCAAGGACGACGCCGAGGTGCTGAAGGACCTCGAGAAGACACTGAAGCGGGTGGTGTTCGGCCAGGACGGCGCGATCGAGGCGCTTTCGGCCTCGATCAAGCTCGCGCGGGCGGGCCTGCGCGAACCGGAAAAGCCGATCGGCAACTACCTGTTCGCAGGCCCCACCGGCGTCGGCAAGACCGAGGTCGCCAAGCAGCTTGCCTCGTCGCTGGGCGTGGAGCTGCTGCGCTTCGACATGTCCGAATACATGGAGAAGCACGCGGTCTCGCGCCTCATCGGCGCGCCTCCGGGCTATGTCGGCTTCGACCAGGGCGGCCTCCTGACCGACGGCGTGGACCAGCATCCGCACTGCGTCCTCCTCCTCGACGAGATCGAGAAGGCGCATCCGGACGTGTTCAACATCCTGCTGCAGGTGATGGACCACGGCACGCTCACGGACCACAACGGACGCAAGGTGGATTTCCGCAACGTGATCCTGATCATGACCTCGAACGCGGGCGCTGCGGAGCAGGCGAAATCCGCCATCGGCTTCGGTCGCGAGCGGCGCGAGGGCGAGGACACGGCCGCGATCGAGCGGACGTTCACGCCCGAGTTCCGCAACCGCCTCGACGCCGTGATCAGCTTCGCACCGCTCGGACGGGACACGATCCTGTCGGTGGTCGAGAAGTTCGTCCTCCAGCTTGAGGCGCAGCTCATGGACCGCAACGTCACGATCGAGCTGACGAAGCCCGCGGCCGAATGGCTGGCCGAACGGGGCTACGACGACAAGATGGGCGCACGGCCCCTCGGCCGCGTGATCCAGGAGCACATCAAGAAGCCCCTCGCGGAGGAGCTTCTGTTCGGCAAGCTTGCCAAGGGCGGCACGGTCAAGGTCGGCGTCAAGGATGGCGAGATAGACCTGCGCTTCGAGGAGCTGGGCAACCCGCGCCTCAGCTCGCGGAAGCCGCCGCTTCTGACTGCAGACTGACGGCAGCCACCATGACATCGAAAACGCCGCATCCCCCGGGTGCGGCGTTTTCCGTTTCCCGGGACCTCCACCTGCTGCTGACGTGACAGGATATCCCCTTAGCTCCCTCGGGGATGCAGGAGCGCGCCACCGGGAACAGAGACGCCCTTGCTTCAGCTACCTGCGTGCCGCCGGCGCAAGCCCCATCGCATCGACGCGATGATCCCTTAGCCTTGCCGTCTGCAAGCGCGCTCTCCACCCGGCCAGAGCCCCCGAGCCCACACCTCGGCAAACCTGGCCGACGAAGGGACGGCGGGTGTGCGGGTCTTGCGGTGTACTTGGTGCGCGGGGCGAGAGCGCCGAGGGTCGGTCCGGCCGGCGACCCCCGCTCGGCTGAGCGCCCCGGCCACCACCATGGCCGAGGCGCAAGCCCGACGCGCGATCGGACCGCCAGCGGGCGGGACCTGACGCGCCCACGGCGCTGACGCCGGGATGGGAGAGACGGACCGCGACGGCGCGATATCCGAACTTTCATCGAGGCGGCAGGATTTCGCGCGGCCCTGGCGGACGCGCACCCCGCCGGAGCCCCTTGGCGATCACCGCTCGGTCAGCTTCAGCTCGATCCGCCGGTTCGCCGCGCGGCCGTCGGCGGTCTCGTTCGTCGCGACCGGCCGGTATTCCCCGAAGCCCGTTGCGGCGAGGCGCGAGGGCGGGATGCCAAGCTCTTCCGACATGTAGAGCACGACGGACAGCGCGCGCGCCTGACTCAGTTCCCAGTTGTTGGCGAAGGCGCCGCCGCCGGCGATCTGCTGGTTGTCCGTGTGGCCATCCACCCGGATGATCCAGTCGATGCTTTCGGGAATGTCGTCGGCGACCTCGGTCAGAAGGGCCGCAACGTTCTCGATCTGCGACAGGCCCTCGGGCGCGAGGTCGGCCGAGCCCACGTCGAACAGCACTTCGGACGAGAAGACGAAGCGGTCGCCGTCGATCCGGACGCCCTCGCGCCCCTCGAGCAGCTCGCGCAGCCGGCCAAAGAATTCCGAACGGTACCGCTCCAGCTCCTGCGCCTCGGCGGCGAGGCGGGCGGCCTCGGCGGCTTCGAGTTCGGCACGCACAGTCTCGGAGGAGGCCAGCGCGCGCTGCTCGGCGGCAAGACGGGCGAGCGCGGTATTCAGCTGCGAGCCCAGCGCCTCGATCTGGACCTGCGCCTCGGTGTCCTCGGCCGCGGCCTCGTCCAGAAGCGCCTGCAGCGAGGACAGCTGCGTGCGAAGCGCCGCGACCTGCTCGTTCAGAAGCGCGACCTGCCGCTCGTTCTCGGCCGAAGCCGCCTCGACCGTCTGCAACTCGTCATTGGCCTGGGCCAGAAGGGCCGCGCGCTCCTCGGCGGCCGACAGCGCGCGGGTCTGCGCGGCCTCGGCGGCGAGCCGCGCCCTCAGCGCGTCGGCCAGTTCGGCCTCGAGGGCGGTCATGTCGCTTTCGCGGGTCTCGAGTGCGGCGTCGGCCTCGGCGGCGCGCTGTTCGGCAGCACGAATGCGGGCCTGCAATTCGGCGAGCCGTGCCGCCGCGCTCGCCTCGGCGCTTTCGATCCGCGACAGGGCCAGGGCCAGCTGCTCCTCGAGGTCGGTCATGTCCTGGTCGCGGTCGTCCAGCATCGTGCGCATCCGCTCGGCCTCGATCTGTGCGGCGGCCAGCTGCTCTTCCAGCGAGCCGCGCGCCTCGACCTGCGCGAGCGCCGCGGCGAGCCGCGTGGCAAGGTCCTCGCGCGCGGCATCGGCGGCGGCCAGAAGCGTCAGCGTCTCCTCGGCCTCGCGGCGCTGTTCCTCCAGCGCCAGCGTCATCGAGGTCAGTTCCGCCTGCGCCGTCTCGAGGCGGGTGCGCAGCGCCTCGGCGGCGGCGGCTTCGGCAAGACGCGCGGCCTCGGCGTCGGAGAGCTCGGTCTGCGCGTCCGCAAGCCGCGCGCGCAGGGCCTCGGCGGCCGCCAGTTCGGCCAGCCGCGCCGCTTCGGCGTCGTCGAGCGCGGTCTCCAGTTCCGCAGCGCGCGCGGCCTCGCCCTCGGCCTGCTCCAGCGCGGCCAGCGTCTGCGCCAGCGTGGTCTCGCGGGTGGCCGCCTCGGCCTCCATCTCGGCCAGCATCGCTTCCAGCGCCTCGCGCTGCGCGGCGGCGAGGCGGGCGGCCTCGGCTGCGGCGTCGATTTCGTCTCGGGCGGAGGCCAGCGCGAGGTTCAGCGCCTCGGCGTCGTCCATCGCGTCCGCCGCCTCGGCGCGGGCCGCGTCGCGAGCGACGCCAAGCTCCCGGTTCTCGGCCAGAAGCGAGGCGACCTGCTCTTCGAACGAGGCGATCCGCGCCGATTGCCGCTCCCCTTCCGCCGTGAGGGCCGCGATCAGCGAGTCCTGCGCCGCCATCTCCTGCTCGGCCGCGTCGAGCGACCCGGTCAGCGTGGCGACGCGCGTCTCGAGCCGGTCGGCGCGCGTGCTCTCGAGGCCCAGCGCCTCGGACAGCTGGTTGAGCCGGGCATTCAGCGCGTTCAACTCGTCGTCCTGGCTGGTGATCTGCTCGCTCAGGACGAACTGCACCACCATGAAGATGGACAGCACGAAGATCATCACCATCAGAAGCGAGGTGATCGCATCGACGAAGCCGGGCCAGATGGCGCCTGAAAAGCGGGCCCCTGCGCGGCGCTGGAAGGCCATGGCGCTACTCCCCGACGTCCCGGCGCGGAACGGTCGGGCGGCGTCCAGCCGGCTGCGCGGCAGCGGTCGCGCGGCGCTGCACCGGCGCCTCGGCGGCGCGGGTCAGGGCGCGCAGCGCCTCGGTCAGCTGGTTGATGTCCGCCCGCAGCGCCTCGTTCTGGGGCACGCCCTCGTCTTCTTCGACGTCGGCCGCGCCGAACCCTTCGGCGATCTTGTAGAGCTGCACGTCGATCGACCGCAGGCGCATCCGGCTTTCCTCGTCGAGGCCGCCGGCGGCATGTCCGTCCTCGACGGCCTGGGCCAGGCGCTCCTGCGCGGCCGTCAGTTTCTCCACCGCCTCGACCTGGCCGAAGCCCATGCGGTCGGTCAGCCCGCCCACGGCCTGCGTCAGTTCCTGCAGGCGGGTGTCGGTCTCGGCACGGCGCGCCTCTGACTGCGCGAAGAGGCTCTGAAGGGTCTCGATCTGGTCGACCATGTGGTCGAGCACGGTGCCGATGGCGCTGCGGTCGACGCCGCCCTCGCCCTCGCCCGAGGACAGGCTGACGCGGGTGATCGAGGCGAGCCATTCCTCCATCTCGCGGTAGAAGCGGTTCTGCCCGTGGCCCGCGAACAGTTCCAGAAGCCCCACGACCAGCGAGCCGGCAAGGCCCAGAAGCGACGAGGCGAAGGCCGTGCCCATGCCGCCCAGCTGGTTCTCGAGGCCGTCCATAAGGCGGTTGAAGACGCCGATGCCTTCCTCGCCCGGGCCCGGCTGAAGGGAGCGGATCGTCTCGACCACCGCCGGAACCGTGGTGGCGAGCCCGAAGAAGGTGCCCAGAAGGCCGAGGAAGATCAGGAGGTTGGCGATGTAGCGCGTGATGTCGCGGCTTTCCTCCATCCGCGCGCCGACGCTGTCGAGAACGGACTTCGCGGAGGCCTGCGTGACCTGCATCCGCCCGCCGCGCACCCGGCCGATCGCAGTTGCGGCGGCAAGCAGGCCGGGCGGGCGTTCGAGGGCCTCCTGCCCCGAGCCGCTCGCCGCCTGCTCGATCCACGCCACCGACGAGAAAAGCTGGAACACCTGCCAGAAGCAGGCCACCACGCCGACCACGAAGACGATGCCGATGGTTCCGTTCAGGTAGGGGCTCGAAAGGAAGACCGGCTGGACCATGGGCCAGACCAGCACGCCGCCCGCGATGACGCAGGCAAGGATGATCAGCATCAGAACGATCTGACGCGTCGGTCGGGTGATGCGCACGCTTTCCGCGCCCTCGGTCCTGCTCGCCACGGCCCCTCTCAGGCGTTTTCGCTTTTGCGAACTCTACAGTCGCGGCGCGGCGAAGCCAATGGCCGACTGGGACCGCGGGCCACCCCGCAGCATGATGTGATCACTCCGTCGCCGCGAGGGCGCGCACCCGGTCCACCAGCCAGTCGAGATCCGCGTCCGCGAGGCCGAGCTCGCTGAGGTGCAGGGCGGTGTTGTAGAGGTATTCGTCGTTGGGCCCGCGCCCGCCGACCGCACCGGCGATGATGCGCGCCTGCGTCTCGAGGTCCAGATCGCCGCGATACTGCACGTGGCCCGGATCGATGACGTAGGTCAGCACATCCTCCCGCCTCGTGCCGCAGTCGTGGAAGACGACGGCGAGGCGCGTCTCGAGATAGGCCGAGGACACCAGTTCCCGTTCGCGAAGGTAGTCGATGGTCGCCCCGGCATGTGCGGCCGCGACCCGGAAGGCGAGGCCGTCGCAATGCGCGTCGCGGGCCGCGTCCAGCGCGAGGACGAGGCCGGGTCGCGCCGGCGTGCCGCGATGGTGGATCGAGGACATGCAGAAACTGCGATGCCAGCCGTGCAGGCGCGCCGGGCGCGCCTCGGCCACAGGAAACCCCGGGTTCCAGAGAAGCGAGCCGTAGCCGAAGACCCAGAGATCCTCCGCCGTTTCGTGTTCCGTGCCGTTCATCGTCATGGTCCTTGCCCTCGCGCACGGCTATATCGGGCCACGAGCGGAAACGAAACGGGGTGGCCGGTGCTGAGGCGTCTTGCGATCGGACTTTCGGTGCTGGCGCTTGGCGCAGCGGTGTTCTGGTTCGCCTCGGCGCTGGCGATCCGGGGCGTTGTGGCCGACTGGCTCGAGGCGCGGGCCGACGAGGGCTGGCTGGTCAACTATGCCGAGATCTCCGTCACGGGCTTCCCGTCGCGGTTCCGCACGGAGCTGACGGCGCTGGAGCTGGCCGACCCCGAAACGGGCTGGGTCTGGACGCTGCCCGCACTGGTCTTCGAAAGCCGCCCGTTCCGGCCTGGCCACATCCTCGCCACCTGGCCCGCCGAGCAATCCCTCGCCTCGCCGTTCGAGCGCCTCACGATCCGCGCGGCCACGATGACCTCCGAGCTGGACGTGCGCACCGCGGAGGACCTCGCGCTCGATCTGTCCGACACCCGCCTCGCCGACGTGACGATCGAAAGCAGCGCCGGCTGGCGCATGGCCTTGGCAGAAGGGCGCCTGACCATGGCGCGGCGCGAGGATGGCGCGGCAAGCTACGACGTCGCCTTCTCGGCCACGGGCCTTGTCCCGCCCGCGCCGCTCCGCACGCAGATCGACCCCGCGGGGATCCTGCCCGAAACCGTTTCGGTCCTTCATTACGAAGCGGCGATGGACTTCGACCGCCCCTGGGACATCCGCGCGATCGAAGAGCGGCGGCCGCAGATCACCCGGCTCGACCTGCGCGGAACGGAGGCCGCGTGGGGTCCGCTTTTCCTGCGGGCGGCGGGCGAGATGGACGTAGGCCCCGAGGGTATTCCGGAGGGCGCGCTGGCGATCCGCGCCGAGAACTGGCGCGACATGGTGGAGCTTGCGGTCAATGCGGGCCTCCTGCCCGAGCGGCTCGCCGGCACCGCCGAGGGGCTTCTGGGCGTCGTCGCCGGCCTGTCGGGCGACCCCGAGGTAATCGACGCGGAGCTGGCGTTTTCGGACGGCCGCACGTATCTCGGACCGCTGCCCATCGGCCCCGCGCCACGCCTCGCGCTGCGCTAGCGGCAGTAGCTGCCCGAGCGGTAGGAGGCCACGTCGAAGTGGAAGTGGTCGCGGTGGAAGCGGTCCGAATTCGGGCCCAGCACCGTGCCGAAGGGGCCGCAGGCCGCCTGGTGAAGCCGTCGCAGGATCCGCCCCTCGCGCCCGCCCCGCCAGTCGTCCAGCACGGTCAGCTCCGAGCCGTCGGCCAGCCCGATCCCCGCGATGTCGATCGCGTTCCCGCGGGCATGTTCGCTGAGGCGCGCGCCGCTCTGGGAATTGCGGGTCCGGCAGGCATAGGAGGCCACGACGCGCAGGTTGCGCACGCCCCCGCCGGTGCGCCCGACGGTGGGCACCAGCCCCTCGCGCACCCACGTCCGGAGCGCGCGCGCGGTATCGCAGGAGATCGTGGCGGGCGTCGTCAGCGCAACACCGTCGATCTCGCGCAGGCGCACAGGCTCGGCGATGCCGCAGCCCGAGGCGCGGCCGGTGATCGGCTGCAGCCGTTCGCCCACAAGCCCCGGGATCCCGCACAGCGCGCCGTGCGTGCCGGGCTGCGTCACGCGGCCCGGTGTCAGGCGCGCGGCGGCGGCGCGGGTTACGCGCTCCAGCCCCTCGGGGCGGCCCGAGGGCCGCAGAGAGCGCGAAGGCGCGGTCCGAGTCGCCGCGGCGAAGCCCGGACGGGGATCGGCCAGCCGCAGGCCCGCGGAGGCGAGCGCGAAGGCCGATGCCTCGGCGGCGCGCGGTCCGGGGCCGGAGGGGGACGTGGCCGCGCCGCCCCGCGCCACCGGCCGGAGCGAGGCGCCGGGGGCAAGCCGCGAGGCATCGACCATGACACGCATGGGCAGCGACGCCGAGGACGCCGAGGGCACGCGGTCCGGCATCGGCATCGCCACCGCGGCTTCGGCCGTTGCGCGCGGCAGCGGCAGCAACGAGCGCGAGGGCGCCTCGGCCATCGCGGGGACGAGCATCGCCGCGAACGTCAGGACGTGCGACAGCGCGGCAAGGCCCGCGCTTCGCAGTCCTCGCCTCATCCGGCCGCGTCCTCGTTGCGTGACGGGGCGGCCCGCGGCGTGGGCTTGCGCCCGAAATCGGGAGCGTCGGTGTCCTGCCCCGCCTCGATGATCCCGCGACGGATCGCGCGCGTCCGGGTGAAATAGGCGTGCAGATGGTCGCCGTCGCCCCGCCGGATGGCCCGCTGCAGGGCGAACAGCTCTTCGGTGAAGCGGCCGAGGATCTCCAGCGTCGCGTCCTTGTTGGTCAGGAAGACGTCGCGCCACATCGTCGGGTCGGACGCCGCGATGCGGGTGAAATCGCGGAAGCCGGCGGCGGAATACTTGATGACCTCGCTGTCGGTCACGCGGCGCAGGTCGTCGGCCACGCCGACCATCGTGTAGGCGATCAGGTGGGGCGTGTGCGAGGTGACGGCCAGCACGAGGTCGTGGTGATCGGCGTCCATCTCCTCGACGTTCGCGCCGCACCCCTCCCAGAGCCTGCGGAGCCGGTCGATCGCCTCGCGCTCCTCGCCGGGGTCGGGCGTCAGGAGGACGTAGCGGTTGTCGAACAGCTCGGCGAAGCCCGAGCGCGGCCCCGAATGCTCCGTCCCGGCCAGCGGGTGGCCCGGCACGAAATGCACGCCGTCGGGGACGTGCGGTGCGCATTGGGCGATCACGTCGCGCTTGACCGACCCCACGTCGGTCACGGTCGCGCCCGCCTTCAGGACCGGCGCGATGTCCCGCATGACGTCGCCCATGACGCCCACCGGCACGCACAGGACCACGAGGTCGGCGTCCCGCGCCGCCTCGGCGGGCGTCTCGACGATGCGATCGCACAGGCCGATCTCGGCCGCCACGCGCCGCGTCTCCTGCGACCGCGCGGTGCCGACGATTTCGCGGGCCAGACCGGCGCGACGGATGGCGTGCGCCATCGACCCCGCGATGAGGCCAAGCCCGATCAGCGCGACGCGGTCATAGATCACGCTCATTCGGCCCCCTTGAAGGACGCGAGCGCCGACAGGACGCGGTCGTTGTCCTGCGGCCGGCCCACGGTGATCCTCAGGCATTGGGGCAGGCCGTAGCTTTTGGGAGCGCGCACGATGATCCCCTCGGACTTGAGGTGGGCGTCGGCGGCGTCCGCCTCGGCCTCGTCGGCGAAACGCGCGAGGACGAAATTCGCGAAGCTCTCATCGCACGCGATGCCGAGCTGGCGCAGCCCTCCGGTCAGCCGCGCGCGCTCGGCGGCGTTGACGCGCAGGCATTCCGCGACCCATTCCACGTCGCGCACCGCCGCCTCGGCCCCCGCGAGCGCCACGTTGGACAGGTTGAAGGGCTGGCGGATGCGCGTCAGCACCTCGATGATCGCGCGCGGCGCGTAGCCGAAGCCCACGCGAACGCCGCCCAGGCCGTAGACCTTCGAGAAGGTGCGCGTCATCACGACGTCGCCGCGCGCTTCGACAAGACGCGCGCCGCCGTCGTAATCGTCCACGAACTCGACGTAGGCGCCGTCCATCACCAGCAGGCACCCGTCGGGAAGCCTCGCGGCGAGATCCTCGAACGCGGCGAGCGGCAGCATCGTTCCCGTCGGGTTCGCGGGGTTGGCGATGAAGACCAGCCGCGTCCGGGGCGTGACGGCGTCGAGGATCGCCGCGGGATCGACGACGCGCTCGCGCTCGGGCGCGACGACGGGCGTGGCGCCGGCGGCCAGCGCGCAGATGCGGTACATCCCGAAGCCGTGCTCGGGATAGAGCACCTCGTCTCCCGGACCCGCATAGGCCTGGCACAAAAGCTGGATGATCTCGTCCGAGCCGACGCCGCAGATGATCCGCTCGGGGTCCAGGCCGTGGATCTCGCCGATGGCGCGGCGCAGCCCCGCATGGTCCGTCGAGGGATAGCGGTGCGCCATCGTCGCGGCCTCGGCCATCGCGCCGACGGCCGAGGGCGGCGGCCCGAACGGGCTTTCGTTGGAACTCAGCTTCAGGGGCGCGGCATGGCCCGGCAGGCTGCTCTGACCGCCCTCGTAAAGGGCGATGTCGAGAATGCCGGGCTTGGGCTCGATCGACACGGGCATGGATATCTCGCGATGGTCCCTCGGGTGCCGCGCCTTCTAGCGGGCTTGGCGAGGCAAGGAAACTGCAAATGGAGGCCGGAAAACGCTATCAGTAGAAGCTTTGCGGGTCGATGTCGACGCTCAGCCTGACATGGGAAGGCGGCTTCAATCCGCCGATCCAGCGCCCGATCGCGGCCTGCAGGGGGGCCCCCTTCGGCGCCTTCACCAGAAGGCGGACGCGGTGCCGCCCCCGGACGCGCGCGATGGGCGCGGGCGCGGGCCCGTAGACGACGGCGCCCGCGACGCGGATCGGCCCGTCGTTCCGCGCCAGGTGGGTGCCGAGGTCGAAGGCGCTGGCGGCGTCGTTCGCGCTGATGATGATGCCCGCGAGACGCCCGTAGGGCGGCATCCCGGCCGCCTCCCGCTCGGCGGCCTCGGCACGCCAGAAGCTTTCCTCGTCGCCCGCCAGGATCGCGCGGATCACCGGATGCTCGGGCTGGAACGTCTGGAGCAGGGCCACGCCGGGCTTCTCGGCGCGCCCGGCCCGCCCCGAGACCTGCCGCATCAGCTGGAAGGTGCGCTCGGCCGCGCGCAGGTCGCCACCCTGCAGGCCGAGGTCCGCGTCCACCACCCCCACCAGCGTCAGGCGCGGGAAGTTGTGCCCCTTCGCCACCAGCTGCGTGCCCACGATGATGTCGGTGTCGCCCTCGGCGATCTCCTCGATCTGGGCCTTGAGCGCGCGGGCCGAGCCGAAGAGATCCGAGGACAGGACCGCGATCCTGGCGTCGGGAAAGGCTGCCGCCGCCTCTTCGGCGACGCGCTCCACGCCGGGGCCGACGGCTGCCATCCGCCCCTCGACGCCGCAGGTCGGGCAGGCCTCGGGCAGGGGCCGCGTCTCGCCGCACTGGTGGCAGACCAGTCGCTTGAGGAAGCGGTGCTCGACCATTCGCGCGTCGCAATGCTCGCAGCCCACCTGCGCGCCGCAGGCCCGGCACAGCGTCACCGGCGCATAGCCTCGGCGGTTCAGGAACAGCAGCGCCTGCTCCCCGGCCCGGATGCGGGCGGCGACCTCGCCGGTCAGGGTCGGCGAAAGCCACGACTGCCCCGGAAGGTCCTCCGTGCGCATGTCGATGGCGGCCATCTCGGGCAGGACGGCGGTGCCGAAGCGCGAGGTCAGATCGAGGCGCGCATACTTGCCCGCCTCGGCGTTGGCCCAGCTCTCCAGCGACGGCGTGGCCGAGGCCAGCACGACCTGCGCGTCGTTGAGCGAGGCGCGCAGCACGGCCATGTCGCGCGCATTGTAAAGCGCGCCCTCCTCCTGCTTGTAGGAACTGTCGTGTTCCTCGTCGACGACGATCAGGCCGAGGTCGCGGAACGGCAGGAACAGGGCCGAGCGCGCGCCCACGACGAACTGCGCCTCGCCCTGCCCCAGCATCTTCCAGCAGCGCCGGCGCTCGGTCATGGTGACGCCCGAGTGCCATTCGGCGGGCCGGGTGCCGAAGCGCGCCTCGACGCGCGTGAGGAACTCGGCCGTCAGCGCGATCTCGGGCAGCAGCACCAGCGCCTGCCGCCCCGCGCGAAGCGTCTCGGCCACCGCTTCGAGATAGACCTCGGTCTTGCCTGACCCCGTGACGCCCTTCAGCAGCGTCGTGCCGTAGCGGCGCGAACGGATGGCGGCGCGCAGCGTCTCGGCCGCCCGCGCCTGATCCTCGGTCAGCGCCTTGCCCGGCCGGTCGGGGTCGAGCGGCAGGTAAGGCGCGTCGCGCGGGGTGTCCGTCTCCTCGACCACGCCCTGAGCGGCCAGCCCCTTGACGACGCTGGTAGAAACACCGGCCAGCGCGGACAGTTCCGACAGCGTGAAGCCGAGGCCGCCATATTCCACAAGCGTCTCGACCACGCGGCGACGGGCGGGCGTCATCCGGTCGGCCTCGCCCTGCCCCAGCCGGTAGACCTTGCGCATCGAGGGCGGATCCGACAGGCCGGGCACGCGCGTGGCGAGACGAAGCATCTGGCTCATCGGCGTCAGCGTGTAGGCTCCGGCGCGCGCAAGGAACTCGCGCATTTCCTCGCGCATCGGCGCCGCGTCGAGGACGCGCGTGACGGCCCGCACCTTCGCCGGGTCGAAGTCGCCCTTGCCCGCGCCCCACACCACGCCCAGCACCTTGCGCGGCCCCAGCGGCACCTCGACGAACGCGCCCATCCAGCACCCGCCCGGAGGCGCGCGGTAGTCGAGCACCCGGTCGAGCGGCTCGGGCGTCAGGACCCCGATCAGCGCCCCCTCCTCGAAATGCGATGGCATGGAACTGGCGACGCTCATGTCTTTAAGGTAGTCCACCCTTGCGCTAGAAGGCCGCCAGATGATCACGGCCCCGGCACGAAAGGAACCTGACCCAATGAAATTCTTTGTGGATACCGCCGACATCGACGCCATCCGCGACCTGGCCCAGCTTGGCATCGTCGACGGGGTCACCACGAACCCATCCCTCATCATGAAATCCGGCCGCGACATCAAGGAGGTCACCGCCGAAATCTGCCAGCTCGTCGATGGCCCCGTCTCGGCCGAGACCGTGGCGATGGACGCCGAGGGCATGATCGCCGAGGGCAAGGAACTGGCGAAGATCGCGGACAACATCGCGATCAAGGTGCCGCTGACGTGGGAAGGCCTGAAGGCCTGCAACGCGCTGACCGACGAAGGTTTCATGGTCAACGTGACGCTCTGCTTCTCGGCGAACCAGGCGCTGCTGGCCGCGAAGGCGGGCGCGACCTTCATCTCGCCCTTCATCGGCAGGCTCGACGACGTCAACGTGGACGGCATGGACCTGATCGCCGAGATCCGCCAGATCTACGACAACTACTCCTACGACACCGAGATCCTCGCGGCCTCGATCCGCACGGTGAACCACATCAAGCAGGCCGCCCTGATCGGCGCCGACGTGATCACCGCGCCGCCGGGCGTGATCCACTCGATGGCCGCACACCCGCTGACGGACAAGGGCCTGGAGGGGTTCCTGAAGGACTGGGCCAAGACGGGTCAGAAGATCCTCTGAACGCCATCCCGGAACGAAGAAGGGCGGCCCCTCAAGGCCGCCCTTCTTCTTTCCGGGGGGCGGTTCACTCCGCCGCGACGAGCCCGCGCGCCCCGCGGCCCGCACGCGCCTCGAGCGCGCCTGCGGCGAGGATGCCCGCGACGATCGACCCGAAGGCGAGGATCGCGGCCAGCGACAGCGTCGGGATGCCCGACAGGCCTGCACCCACCGTGCAGCCACCCGCAAGAACGCCGCCCACGCCCATCATCGCCGCGCCCGACAGCGAGCGGCCCATCTGCGCGGGACCCTCGAAGCCTTCCCACGCGAACCGGCGCGACAGGAGCGCGGCGGCGAATGATCCGGCCAGAACGCCCCCGATCAGACCCACGCCGAAGCCCGGCGCGCGCAGCGTCGAGGCGATGGACCAGAACAGCGTGTCGGCCCAGGGCGCCGTGAAGGACAGGCTTTCGAGCGCGATGGGGTCGAACTCGTCATGGAGAAGATAGCCCGTGCCGATCCAGCCCGCCGGAACGGTGGCACCCAGAAGCGCCGCGCCCGCAAGGCTCCAGCGGCCAGCGCCCGACCGGAACGCGATTGCCAGCGCCGCGGCGGCAAGCGCGGCGGTCCAGGTCCAGGCGCCACCGGGCAGACCGGCGAGCGATACCGCGCCCGGATCGACCGTGACCGACGCGAGGCCAGTGCGCACCGGCGTCAACGCACCCTGAAGCGTCGCGTGGGCCGCCACCGCGAATACGAACAGCGCCGAGAGCGCGCGCAGGTTGCCGCCGCCCGTCAGCACCGTGAGGCGCGTGATGCAGCCGCGCGCAAGAACCGCCCCCGCGCCGAACAGAAGTCCCCCCGCGACCAGCAGCAGGACCGGGAGGGACGCCGCATGGAAGCGGTGCGCGCCGAAGTCGATCCACCCCGCGGCGACCGCCGCCTGCGTGCCGATCATCGCGACGGCGAAGGCGAGCGCCCAGACGCCGCGCGCCGCGCGCCGTTCGTGCCTGGGGCCGACGAGCGCGCGGCGCAGGCAGAACCGCGTGAGGAAGGCGAGCGCGCCGAAGGCAAGGCCCAGCGCAAGTCCCAGCCAGACGGAGGCCGCGCGCGGGCCGATCTCGGGACCGAGGTAGAGGGACAGGGTTTCGAACACGGGAAAGGACCTCCAGCGGCGTCAATCCGGGCGATCTAGGGCCGCATCCGGTCTTCTGCAACGTCACCGGCGGGAACGGGCGTTTCGCGAACGCGCGCTCACGGGTCCGCCCGTTTCGTCGATGCACCCGCCAAGGTCCGTTTTCGGTCGCAGTGTCCCGCAAGCAAACCGGCCGGACCTTTTTGGCACCCGCAGGGGGCCCTCCCCGCGCCGCCGGCCTGTGTCCCCTGCCCAACAGGGGGCGGCCCGCGTGTGGCGCCCGCGGGAAAAGCCTTCCCGGCGGCGCGCGGCTCGTGGTAGCCCTCGGGGCAACAATGCGAAAAAAACGTGCGAGGCAGATTCCGTGAGCAGCGAACAGGCCGGCAGCCGGCAGGATTTCATCGAAGACTGGCGCGCGCGCGTGCTGTCCGACCCCGAACTCATCCTCGAGGACCGCGACCTGATGCGCGCCCTCATCTCCGCGAACGACCGGCAGATGGGCGGCAACATCGTGGACATGCGCGGCATCGCGATGGAGCGGCTCCAGAACCGGCTCGAGCGGCTGGAGGACACGCATCGCTCGGTGATCGCGGCCGCCTACGAGAATCTCGCGGGCACCAACCAGGTGCACCGGGCCGTGCTGAGCCTGCTCGACCATCACGACTTCACCGCCTTCCTGAGCGCGCTCGGCACCGATGTCGCGGGCATCCTGCGCGTCGACCGCATCCGGCTGGTTCTGGAATCCGCCGAGGCGACCGAGACCGAGGCACCCCGCGTTCAGAAGCTGGAGGACGTGCTTACCGTGGTGCGCCCGGGCTTCGTGCGGGACTACGTCACCGGCGGCCGCGACGTGCCCTCGCGGCAGGTGACGCTGCGCCAGATCACCGGCGGCTCCTACCGCATCTTCGGCGACGACGCGGCGGACTGGATCAAGTCCGAGGCGCTCCTGCAGCTCGACCTCGGCGCCGGTCGCCTGCCGGGCCTTCTGGTGATGGGCTCCGAGCATCCCCACCAGTTCCGCCCGACGCAGGGCACCGACCTTCTGACCTTCTTCGCGGGCGCGTTCGAACGCCTCATGCGCCGCTGGCTCGATTGAGGCCGGGGCGATGAGCCTCGCCCTCACCCCCGCCGCACGCGATCTCCTGGAAGCATGGCTCGCGCATCTGCGCGGAGTGCGCGGCCGCGCCCCGGCCACGATCGGGGCTTACGGGCGCGACGTCACGGGCTTTCTCGCGTTCCAGGCCGGCCATCTCGGCGGCGCGCCGGGCCCGGCCGAGCTTCGCGGCCTCGGCGCGCGCGACATCCGGGCGTGGATGGCGGCCGAACGCGGCCGGGGCGTGGGCGCGCGGTCCCTTGCGCGGGCGCTTTCGTCGGTGAAGTCCTTCTACGGCTGGTGGGCCGAGCGCGACGGGTTCGACGCGACGGCCGTCCTGTCGATGCGCGCGCCCCGTCACCAGCGCCGCCTTCCGCGCCCGCTGAGCGAGGACGGCGCGCGCGAGATGCTGTCTGGCGTCGGCATGCAGGACGCGCGCGACTGGGTTTCGGCCCGCGACATCGCGGTCGTCACGCTGCTCTACGGCTGCGGGCTGAGGATTTCCGAGGCGCTCGGCCTCGACGCTCGGCTTCTGCCGCTGCCCGACACGCTGCGCATCCGCGGCAAGGGCGGCAAGGACCGCGAGGTGCCGGTCCTGCCCGCGGCGCGCGCCGCGGTCGACCGTTATGCCGCGCTCTGCCCGCATGACCTGGCGCCCGGCACGCCGATCTTCCGCGGCATCCGGGGTGGCGCGTTGGGACCGCGCCACGTCGCGCGGGTGATGGAACGCGCGCGGATGCAGCTTGGGCTTCCCGCGACCGCCACGCCGCACGCGATGCGCCACTCCTTCGCCACGCATCTTCTGGACGCCGGCGGAGACCTGCGCGCGATCCAGGAACTTCTGGGCCACGCCAGCCTTTCCACGACACAGGCCTACACCGCCGTTGACACCGCGCGGCTGATGGAGGTCTACGCCTCGGCCCATCCGCGGGCGCGGTCCGCCGGATGACCCGCGGCACGAAGCGTCACGCAACGGTTGCAAACGCCTCGGCAAGCGGGCATCACGCCGCCCCATGACCCCCCGCATGTCGGCCTTTTCCGTCCACCTCTTCACCGCGATCGGCGCGTCCATCGCCATGCTGGCGCTGCACGAGGCGTTCGAGCAGAACTGGGCGAGCATGGCGATCTGGCTTGCCGTGGCCTTCGTGGTGGACGGGATCGACGGGCCGCTTGCGCGCCATTACGACGTGAAGCGCAACGCGCCCGAGATCGACGGCGTGCTCATGGACCTGATCATCGACTTCCTCACCTACGTCGTGATCCCGGCCTATGCGCTCTATGCCTCGGGGCTTCTGCCGGGCTGGTCGGGGTGGTTGGCGGTCCTGCTGATCCCCTTCGCAAGCGCGATCTACTTCGCCGACACGCGGATGAAGACCGAGGACAACAGCTTTTCGGGGTTCCCCGGATGCTGGAACATGGCCGTGCTTGCGTTCCTCGTCATCGCGCCGCCTTGGTGGGTGACGCTTGCGCTGGTCGTGGTGCTGACGGCGGCGATGTTCCTGCCGCTGAAGTTCATCCACCCCGTGCGCACCGCGCGCTGGCGGCCGCTGTCGCTGGCGGCCGCGATCATCTGGACGGGGGGAATCGGCTGGGCCGCGTGGACCGACTTCGCCTCGAACCCGGTCCTGACGCTCATCGTGGCGATCACCTCGGCCTACCTCGCCTTGGCGGGCATAGCGCAGCAGCTGCAGCCCCAGAGGAAGCGGCAGGGCCGCGCCTGAGGGCCTGCGCCGTCCGCATCGAAGATCGCATGATGCATGGCGGCGGAGGGCCGCGCGGCGTCGTCAGGTGTCGAGGCGTGCCCCCAGGGTCAGCTCTCTGGCCGCTCCCGGATCACCTCGGCGAAGCGGTCGAAGATTGCGCCCGAGCCCGCGACAAGCTGGCCGTCCGCCAAGATGTCCTGCGCCTCGCGGATTGGCGCGACAAGGCCGCCGGCCTCGCGCACCAGCAAGATGCCCGCGGCGATGTCCCACGGATGGAGGCCGCGTTCCCAGTAGCCATCGTAGCGCCCCGCCGCGACATAGGCGAGGTCGAGCGCCGCCGACCCCCAGCGCCGCACGCCCGCCACCCGCGGCATCAGCCGCGCGAGATCCTGAAGCGTGGCGGGAAGGTATCGTGCGCCGCCGAAGGGGATGCCGGTCGCGAAGACGCACTCGATCATGTTCGTCCGGCCCGAGACGCGCAGCCGCTGGCTGTCGTTCAGCCATGCGCCCGCGCCCTTCTCGGCGTAGAACATCTCGTCCTTCGCCGGATCGAAGACGACGCCCGCCACGATCTCGCCCTTGTGCTCAAGTCCGATCGACACCGCCCAATGCGGCATCCCGTGCAGGAAGTTGGTCGTGCCGTCCAGCGGATCGACGATCCAGCGCCGCGTCGGATCCTTGCCCTCGATCTGCGTCCCCTCCTCGCCGAGGAACCCGTAGTTGGGACGCGCCTCCATCAGCTCGGTCTTGAGGATCTCCTCGGCGGCGCGGTCCGCGCGCGACACGAAGTCTCCGGGCCCCTTGGCCGAGACCTGGAGGTTCTCCACCTCGCGGAAGTCCTTCACGAGGCTGCGCCCGGCCTTCCGGGCGGCCTTGATCATGATGTTGAGATTGGCGGAGCCCTGCATGGTGTCGGTCCTTCGGGGAGATGCCGGGGCGCTATAGTGGAGAGCGGGGGACTTGCCAAGGTCGCGGCGCGAGACGCCTTCGAGGCACTGGCCTAACGCGGAGAGGCGAGCGATGCGGCGCGGCGGCGCGCGCGGCCCCGTGCGGCACGGGTCCTGCCACGCGCAGGCCTCGGGCCCTCAGGCCAGTGCCGCGACCAGAACGTGCACCGCCATGTAGATCACGACGAGCGACCCGGCCGTGTAGAAGGTCGCCCGTGTCTCGTGACCCCGAGCGGCGGCGTAGGCCCACGCATGGCCCGCCCGCGCAAGCACGAAGCCGCCGCAGGTCAGCCAAGCCAGCCACAGCGGCGGCCCGGTCAGCACGAACAGGAGGCCCGCGACCCAGAAGCCGGGAATGTTCTCCAGGTCGTTGCGGTGCATCCGCCGCGACCGCTCGACCTCGTCCACCGGGTCGAGCTGTCCCGCGCGGGGCGCCCGGTTGAGCAGGCCCGGCCGCGCATCCTCGGGGCTTGCGTAGCCGCCCCCGGACGTCGTCATCCGCCAGACCGTCACCCAACCCTGCCCCATCACCTTCAGCACGCCGAGCGCCGCGGCGACGGCATAGACCGCGAAGACAGGGTTGTCGAAGGTCAGCAGATCCATCGCCCCTACGCGGCCTCATGCCTGCGCTGCAGCTTCGGCGGCTCGGTGCGGCACAGCTTCAGCACATGGGACATGAACGGCTTGCCCGTGTCCTCGGCCCGCGTCGCCCCATAGAGGCGACGGGTGATCCCGCCCTCGGTCAGTCGGCGCGTGACGATGGAGCCCGGCGTGCGCGGATCGCGCACCACCCAGTCGGGCAGGACGGCCACGCCGCGCCCCGAGGCGACCAGCAGAAGCATCACCGCCGACAGCTCGACCTGCCGCACCGTCCGGGGCTCGATGCCCGCGGGAAACAGAAGCTGGCTGAACACGTCGAGGCGCGCGCGCTCCACCGGATAGGTGATGAGCGTCTGGTCGGCGAAATCCGCCGCCTCGATCCATTCCCGGCCCGCAAGCGGGTGGTCGGCGGCGCAGACGAAGACCGGCTCGTAATCGAAGAGCGGCGTGAAATCGACGCCCGACAGGTCCTCGGGGTCCGACGACACGACAAGGTCCACCTCCTGGCGCAGCAGCGCCGGAAGAGCCTCGAACTGGAGGCCGGGGCGGATGTCCACGTCGACCTCGGGCCAGGACATGCGGAACGCCTCCAGCACCGGCAGAAGCCAATCGAAACAGGCGTGGCATTCGATGGCGATGTGCAGCCGCCCCGACTTGCCCGACCGCAGGCCCTCGAACTCTTCCTCCAGCGCGGCGAGGCGGGGCAGGATGTCCTCGGCCAGCCGCAGAAGCTTCATGCCCGCCGAGGACAGGCGCATGGGTTTGGCGCGGCGCACGAACAGCTCGACCCCGGCCTGGTCCTCGAGACCCTTGATCTGGTGGGACAGCGCGCTCTGCGTGATGTGCAGCCGCTCGGCCGCCCGCGCAAGGCCGCCCTCCTCGTGGATCGCCCGGATCGTCCTCAGGTGGCGGAACTCGATATGCATGTCAGGCTCATATTGATCTTGAGGATTATGAAATTGCCGCAAGCTCTACTCTATGCGACATCCTGATGCGTCATTTCAAGGACTGGAATCGCCATGCCCTCCCCCCGCGTCTCGTTCGAGTTCTTCCCCCCCAAATCGCTCGAGGCCTCTTTCAGGTTGTGGGAGACGCTGGGCGTCCTCGCTCCGCTCGATCCCGGGTTCGTCTCCGTCACCTACGGCGCGGGCGGCACCACGCGGGCGCTGACGCATGACGCCGTCCGGACGATCCACAAGAACTACGGCGTTCCGGTCGCAGCGCACCTCACCTGCGTCGACGCCACCCGCGCCGAGACCCTCGAGATCGCGGACAGCTACGCCGCGGCCGGCGTCACCCAGATCGTGGCCCTGCGCGGCGACCCGCCGAAGGGCCAGGGCCGCTTCGTTCCGCACCCCGAGGGTTTCGCGGATTCCGTCGAGCTGACGCGCGCGCTGGCCGTGACCGGCAAGTTCGCGATCAGCGTGGGCGCCTACCCCGACCCCCACCCCGAGGCGCGCTCGATGCAGGACTGCGTCGACCACCTCAAGCGCAAGATCGACGCCGGCGCCAGCTCGGCGATCACGCAGTTCTTCTTCGAGGCCGAGACCTTCTTCCGCTTCCGCGACGCCTGCGCGGCCGCGGGCATCGACGCGCCGATCATTCCGGGCATCCTGCCGATCAACTCGTGGAAGGGCGTCCGCAAGTTCGCCGAAAGCTGCGGCGCGCGAATCCCCGCCTGGGTCGACGAAGCCTACGAGGCGGCCGTCCGCGACGACCGCGAGCGGCTCCTGTCCACGGCGCTGTGCACCGAGCTGTGCACCGAACTCATGGAGGGCGGTGTCGAGGACCTGCACTTCTACACGCTGAACTCGCCGGACCTTACCCGCGACGTCTGCGCCGCGCTCGGCGTGACCCCGAAGGTGGAACTGTCAGAAGTCGCCTGAGCCGGACTTGCCTTCGCGGCGCGGCCGTGCTCGCCTGCGGGCGATGCCGCGCCAGCCCGAAGGCCCCCCGATGCCACAGCCGTTCTTCGTCGCCACGCATGGCGATCTCCCGGACCCCGCGACGCTCGCCTCGATGTCGGGCCTCGACGCGATGCGCCGGGTCGCCGAGGGGACGCTGCCGCAGGCCCCGATCGCGAAGCTCCTGAACTTCCGGCTGTCGGACGTCTCGAAGGGCGAGGCCGTGTTTCACGGCGCGCCCCTCTTCGAGCATCTCAACCCGATGGGGGGCGTGCACGGCGGCTGGTACGGCGCGCTTCTGGACAGCTGCATGGGCTGCGCCGTGATGACAGGCCTCGCCCCCGGTCGCGCCTACACCACGCTCGAATACAAGGTGAACCTGGTGCGCGCGATCCCCGAGGGGCACGCCGTCATCGCCACAGGCCGCGTCGTCCACGGCGGGCGCACCACCGCCGTCGCCATGGGCGAGATTTGCTGCGCCACGACCGGACGGCCCTTCGCGACAGGCTCGACCACCTGTCTCATCATGGATGCTGCTTGACGCCATCAGGCCCCGCGAATTGACTTGCGGCGCGCTTTCGGCCAAGCCGATGGCCTCTGTCCAACCCCGAGGAGCCTTCCCGATGATCTCGCCGGTTCTGCCCAGCTACACGCGCGCAAAGCTCTCCTTCGTCAAGGGCGAAGGATCCTGGCTGGTGGAGGCAGACGGCCGACGTTTCCTCGATTTCGCCTCGGGCATCGCGGTGATGGCGCTCGGCCACGGGCATCCCGCGCTGGTCAGGGCGCTCACCGAACAGGCCTCGAGGCTGTGGCACACCTCCAACCTCTACACCGTCCCCGAACAGGAGGCGCTGGCCCGGCGGCTGGTCGAGCACACCTTCGCCGACACCGTCTTCTTCTGCAATTCCGGGACGGAGGCCACCGAACTCGCCGTCAAGATGGCGCGCAAGTACCGCTTCGAAAGCGATGCCCCCGAGCGCACCACCATCCTGACCTTCGAGGGCGCGTTCCATGGCCGCTCCATCGCCGCGATCTCGGCGGCGGGCTCGGAGAAGCTGACCAAGGGCTTCGGCCCGCTCCTGCCGGGCTTCCGCCAGTTGCCCTTCGGCGATCACGACGCGCTGCGCGAGGCCGCCGCCGCCCCCGATGTCGGCGCCATCATGGTCGAACCGATCCAGGGCGAAAGCGGCATCCGGCCCTTGCCCGACGTCTGCCTCAAGGGCCTGCGCGACCTGTGCGACGAGCACGGGCTTCTGCTGATCCTCGACGAGATCCAGTGCGGAATGGGCCGGACGGGGCGCCTCTTCGCACATGAATGGGCCGGCATCGTCCCCGACATCATGCTGGTCGCCAAGGGCATCGGCGGCGGCTACCCGATCGGCGCGCTTCTCGCCACCGAGGACGCCGCGCGCGGCATGACCGCGGGCACCCACGGCTCGACCTATGGCGGCAACCCGCTGGGCTGCGCGGTCGGCGCGGCGGTGATGGACGAGGTGACGCAACCGGGCTTCCTCGACGATGTGAACCGCAAGGCGGGATACCTGCGCCAGCGGCTCGAAGGGCTCGTGGGCGCGCATCCCGAGATCTTCGAGGGCGTGCGCGGATCGGGCCTGATGCTCGGCCTGAAGTGCAAGGTCACCAACACCGACGTCGTTGCCGCCGCCCACGACGCCGAGCTTCTGACCGTGCCCGCGGGCGACAACGTGCTGCGCATCCTGCCGGCGCTCACCATACCGGACGCCGAGATCGCCGAGGGCGTCGCCCGCCTCGACGCCGCCGCGACCGCGCTGGAACGACGCATCGCCGCCGAATAGCCCTTCATCTTTCCCCAAATACCGCTCGGGGGAGCGCGAGGGGGCAGACGGCCCCCTCGCTCCGCCCGTCGCAAGAAAGACCATGCGCATGAACCATTTCCTCGACATCAACAAGACCGACCCCGGCGCGCTCAGGGCGATGATCGACAGCGCGGCCGCGATGAAGTCCGCACGCGCCGGCCGCCCCAAGGGCGCCCCCGACGACGAGCAGCCCCTGAAGGACCGCATGGTCGCGCTGATCTTCGAGAAACCCTCCACCCGCACCCGCGTCTCCTTCGACGTGGGCGTGCGCCAGATGGGCGGGCAGACGATGGTCCTTTCCGGCTCCGAGATGCAACTCGGCCACGGCGAGACGATCGCCGACACCGCCCGTGTCCTGTCGCGCTACGTCGACCTCATCATGATCCGCACCTTCGAGGAGGACGTGATGCTGGAACTGGCCGAATACGCCACGGTGCCGGTCATCAACGGGCTTACGAACCGCACCCATCCCTGCCAGATCATGGCCGACGTCCTCACTTTCGAGGAGCATCGCGGTCCCATCGCGGGCAGGAAGGTGACGTGGTGCGGCGACGGCAACAACGTCTTCGCAAGCTTCGCCCACGCCGCCGGACAGTTCGGCTTCGACCTCACCTTCAGCGGCCCCGAGACGCTCGACCCCGAGCGGGTGTTCCTCGACGAGGCGCGGGCGAAAGGCTCCACGATCGAGATCGTCCGCGACCCGGCGCAGGCCGTCGAGGGCGCCGATCTGGTCGTGGCAGACACCTGGGTCTCGATGCACGACAGCCAGTCCGCCCGCGAGCGGCGCCACAACCAGCTTCGCCCCTACCAGGTGAACGAGGCGCTGATGAAGCACGCGAAACCCGACGCGCTGTTCATGCACTGCCTGCCCGCGCACCGCGACGAGGAGGTGACGAGCGCCGTCATGGACGGACCGCAATCGGTCGTCTTCGACGAGGCCGAGAACCGGCTGCACGCGCAGAAGGCGATCCTGCGCTGGTGCCTCGGCGTGTGACGGCGCCAGGCGCGCGGGCGGCGGTGCCGGACGATGCCGCGCCGGGGCCGGACCGCAACGCGGCCCCGCGCCGGTCTTGGCCGCGGATGACGCCCGGCCGGAACGCCTCCCGCCTCGCCCGGCCCCCCGACGGCGCAGCGCGCGAGACCCCGGCCGGGTCACGTCCGTGCCGCCGCCCGCCTCATCGCCCCTCCCGCACGCGGCCGCCGGCGGGGGCCGGCCTTCCCGCGCGCCCCGGCCGATCGCGTGGCCCGGGCGCGGACAGGCTCCATGCCGATGGTCACGGCCTCTCCTCTTGTCCTAGGCCTGCCGCATCGCGACCGCCCCTCTCCCGGCGCCGCCTGCCTCTCGCGTGCCGGGGATGACCGCTCGCGGCCCGATCCAGTCCGCCGTTCCGCCCGCCGCCGTCCCGCAGGACGCCGTCGCGCCCGATCACGCGCGCGCCGTGGCCTTCATGCTTTGCGCCACGGCCTTCATCGCCGCCACGACGCTGCTGGCCAAGGCGCTCGGGACCGAGGCCCTCGGCGCGCCGCTCCATCCGCTGCAGGTGAGCCTCGGGCGCTTCGCCTTCGCATGGCTCGCCATCGCCATGGCCGTCGCCGTCCTGCGCCCGCGCATGACCCGGCCGCATGTCCGCACCCACCTCGCCCGGACGCTTTGCGGCTGGGCGGGCGTCACGCTGATGTTCACGGCCGCCGCCATGATCCCCCTGTCGGACGCCACCGCGATCAGCTTTCTCAATCCCGTCTTCGGCATGATCCTCGCCGTGCCCCTTCTCGGCGAGAGGGTGGGGCCCTGGCGCTGGCTCGCAGCCGCCATCGCCTTCCTGGGCGCGATGATCCTGATCCGTCCGGGAACCGAGGCGATGGAGGCCGGCGCTCTTTTCGCGTTTGGCGCGGCGCTGGCGATGGGGCTGGAGCTGATCTTCATCAAGCGGCTCGCCGGGCGCGAGGCGCCGCTGCAGATCCTGTTCGTGAACAATTCCATCGGCGTCGCGATCGCGGGCGCCGCGGCTTTCTGGGTCTGGCAGGCCCCCACGCCAGGCCAATGGGCTGGCCTGGCGGCGCTCGGGGTGGCGATGGCCTGCGCGCAGGCCTGTTTCGTCAACGCGATGCGGCGGGCTGACGCAAGTTTCGTCACGCCGTTCTCCTACCTCACGCTGGTCTTCGCCGCGCTCTATGACGGGCTTCTCTTCGGAGTGGTGCCCACCGCGGCAAGCGCGGCCGGCGCGGCCGTCATCGTCGCCGGCGCGGCACTTCTGGCCTGGCGCGAGGCGGTCAACCGCCGCCGCGCGCGGCCCTGAGCGCATCGGCGAGAACCGCGTCCGCGGCCGCCTCCACGGGCCGCCGCACGAGGCCCATCGCCGCTGCATTGACCGCGACGAACGCCGCCGCACCCCCCGCGCGGCAGAGGCGCATCTGCGCGAACCAGTAGCCGTTCGACCCCGAATGACGCAGCACGCCGTCCACCTCGGCCCAGCCCTGCGCATAACGGCCCGGCCCCTCCGCGCGGTGGAGCCGACCCCAGCTTTCGCGCGACAGGAACGGGCCCTCGCCCAGCAGGTGCGCACGCAGGTAGCGCAGCATGTCGCCGCCCGAGACATGCACGCGCCCCGCGGGCCCGAGCGCGGGGATGTTGTCGGCCCGCGGCCCCGGCGCGACCGGGCGCAACCCGCCGAAGGGCGTCAGGCGGTGGCCGCGCGGCCCGGCGCCCGCAGGCGCGCCGAAGCCGGCACTCGCAAGGCCGAGCGGGGCGAAAACGTCGCGCGCCACAAGGTCTTCCCAGGGCGCGCGTCCCGCGGCCTCGAGCATGGCCCCGGCGACAACGTAGCCCGCGTTGGAATAGAGAAAGCCGCCGCGCGGTCCGCGCGGTCGTTGGGCGAGTACGCGCGCCACGTAGTCTGCGCGCGGCCCCCGCCCCACGCGAAGGCGTCCCGCGAGGCCGATATTGGCCCGCATCCCCGAGGCGTGGCGCAGGAACGAGACAAGCGTCGCATCGCGCCATGCGTCGTCCATGTCGAAGGAGGCCCCGAGCGTCGCGCCCACCGTCGCGTCACGGTCGATGGCGCGCGCCTCGACCATCCGCGCGGCAAGCGTGGCGGTCATCGACTTGGTGAGCGAGCCGATGTGCCAGCGGTCCCCTGGCTCGACGGCCGCGCCGCCGCCCTGCCGCCGCAACCCGGCCACCGCCAGCGCATGACGTCCGGCCGTGGTCCAGCCTGCGACGGCCCCCGGAATGGCGGGATGCAAGGCGAGATGCGCGGCAATCCCGGAGACGTCCGCGCCAGCCGGGACCGGGCCGGGACCGGCGGTCAGGGCGCGGAATGTCAGAGGCCGTCGCATGAACCTGACGTGGCCCCGATGCATGTTCGGCGCAAGTCCGGGCGGGCGGGTGCTTGCCACCCGGCGGCGGCTGCCTAGAATGGGGGTTTCATCCGGGCGCGGGGATCGCCATATGGCAGGTCTGGAACGCACCCCGTCCGGGGGTCAGCAACGGGAGATTGGCATGTCCTGGACCGACGAACGGGTCGAGACGTTGAAGAAGATGTGGTCGGAAGGGCAGTCGGCCAGCCAGATCGCCAAGGAACTGGGCGGCGTGACCCGCAACGCGGTGATCGGCAAGGTGCATCGCCTCGGCCTGTCGAACCGCGCCGGCGGCAACGGCAACGGCGCGACGAACGGCAAGACCGCCGCGAAGGAGCCGGAGGAGGCACCGGCCGCCAAGCCCGCGAAGCCCGCCGCCGCCAAGCCCGTGCCGAAGGACCCCGAGCCCGAGGCCGAGACCGTCGCGGCGCCTGCGGCCGAGACGCCGAAACCCTCGAACGTAACGCCGCTGCGCAAGCCGATCGTGCCTGCGGGGCAGCCGCTCCCGCCGCAGCCCTCGACGAACGAGATCAGTCCCGAGGCGCTCAAGAAGCAGAGCGAGGTGGAACGCCACGCAAAGCGTCTGACGCTGATGGAACTGACCGAACGGACCTGCAAATGGCCGATCGGCGATCCCGCGACCGAGAATTTCTACTTCTGCGGCCTGCCCGTGCAGCAGGGCAAACCCTATTGCGAGGCGCATGTGGGCGTCGCCTTCCAGCCGATGAGTGCACGCCGCGACAGGCGCCGCTGAGGCAGCCACCGGCCTGCGCCTCGCCTGCTTGCGACGCTGGCCGGTCCGGGCCTGCCGGGTCCACCCCGAGGAAAGCGCGACGTTGGCGGATCGCGGGCGTTCCCGCGCGGCCTTGTTCACGATCGCCGGGGCGCAACGTCCTTCGGGCCACCCCGGCCCATGACACGGGCGCGCCGGGACCGGCGGCCGCGCTGGCCGACAGCCCCGCCTAGCGGCAGTGACGCGCGATCTCACGGTCCTTGAGGCCCGTCTCGACCAGAAGGCAGCGGTCGCGGGCCTCATAGTAGTAGCCGCGGGCGTACCACATCACCGCGTCGTCCATGTCGCCGTCCGACACCAGCCACGCGCCGCGCAGGTAGCGGCCGGCATAGGTCAGGTTGACCTCGGGATCGAGCAGGTCCTGCGGCTCGCCCGCGAAGCCCATGGAGCGCGCTGTCTGCGGCAGGATCTGCATCAGGCCCCAGTAGGGACCGTTGCGGGCGTCCGCGCGATAGTCGCTCTCGCGCTGGATCACGCGGTGCAGCAGGGCCTCGGGCACGCCGTGGACGTCGGCGTATCGCTCGACCAGCGCCCGCATCTGCGGCGTCTCGCCCGGGTAGAGGCCGGCCCCTTGCGACCTCTCGCTGTAGGAGACGTCCGGCCCGCCGCATGCCGCAAGAAGCAGGACGCCAGCCGCCGCCATCGCTCGCAAGATCATTGTCCAGTCTCCGTCGTGGCGGGATCGTCCGCCGGTTGCCGTGAGCCCCCGCCGAGGAGGTTCGAAAGCACGTTCTCCACCTCGTTCGCAAGCCGGTCCTGCAACGCGCCCTCGATCTCGGCCTGGCCGTCCCCGGCCTCGATGCCGGTGCCCAGAAGCTCGTTCGCGCGGTCGCGCACCTGCTGCTCGATCCGCTCCTGCTCGGCCTGAAGGCGCTCCTGCGCCTCGGCGGCGATGCGGTCGCGCTGCTCGAGAAACTCCTGCTCGGCGAGGTATTCGAGGTCTGGACGGAAACGCAAGCGCGACCACGGCCCGGTGACCAGAACCGGCACTTCCACGCCGCTCTGGCCCGCCTCGTTACGCAGAACGCCGGGGATCACGCGGTAATCGACGGTCCGCGCGCCAAGGTCCACCGTCCCCGCACCGCGCACCGTGCCCCACGGGGCGTCGAGAAAGAGATCGTCGTTCGACAGCACGCCGTTCGCGATGCTGAAATTCGCGCTGATGCTGTCGTAGACGGTGCGCGCGCCCTCGCCGCGGAAGGAGGCGTCGAAGTTGCGGACCATCCCGGCAAGGTCGAGGCCGAGGATCGCGCCGGCGCCCAGGGCCATGTCGCCCTCGCCGCGCAGCCCCGACATGATCGCCGCCAGGTCGTTGCCCACGCCAAGGAACTGCAGGCTGGCGCTTCCGTTTCCCTCCAGCCGGTCGAAGCCCGCGAAGCGCGTCAGCAGGGGGTTGAGCTGAACCTCGGTCAGGATCAGGTCGCCGCCCACCGAAAGGCCCGAGCGCCCGTTGACGACGAACTGCCCCGCGAGCCGCCCGCCATGAACGCCGATGCGGCCGATGTCCAGGACCAGCCGTCCGCGCGAAAGCGTGGCGTTCAATTCGACCGGGCCGACCTCGGCCGCGCCCATCCCGAGCGAACCGAGCCGCAGAGCGACCTCGGCGTCGGCGGAAAACAGGCCGGAGACGTCGATGGGATCGGTGGACCATCCATCGCCGCCGTCCGGCGCGGCCGCGCCGCCGCCCGCGCCGCCACCTGCACCGGCCGCGGCTGGCCCGAACGCCAGCGCATCCGCCGTGACGGTGCCCCGCACGAAGGGACGCTCCTCGCCCGGCGTCACGTCGAGCGCGAGCGCGACGACGTTGTCGTCGAGCGCCAGCCTTCCGTCGCGCAGGTGCACCGAGCCGTCGGTCGTCAGCGTGAGCTGGCCGACCGCCTCGATCCGGTCGCGGCCCAGCCCTTGCGGAAGCCCGGGCATCGCCGCGCCCGCAAGTGACAGGATCGGGGAAGGATCGGTCGCCTCGATGTCGAAGACGCCGTCGAACGCGGGGGTCATCGCAAGCCTGCCATCGAAGGCGGCGCGCCCGCCGGGCCAGGCGAGGCTGACGGCGGTGGGCCGCACCTCGCCCGCGAGGAACGGCGCGATCCCCTCGAGCGAAAGATCGAGCGAAACCGCGACGCCCTCGACCTCGGCCGAGCCCGCGATCGTGGCCGTCGCGGTCGGCGAGGGCAGCGACAGGACGGCGTCCACCCCGGTCAGAACCACGGAGCTTTCCGCGACGCCGTCGATCCAGTGCAGGCGGCCGCCGACGATTTCCGCGCGGTCGAAGCCGATGGCCATCGCGCCGGCCCCGCGCGCGCTCCCGCCACGAAGCGCGCCGCCGCCGGAAGGCGCGTCATCGCCCGCCCCGGCATCGCCCGAGAAGTCCCAGCTGACGCGGCCGTCGGGGGCCCGCATCAGCGTGATGTCCGGCGCATCGATCTCGGCCCGGTCCAGCCGGATCTCCCCCCGCAGGAGCGGCGCCCATTCGAGGCTGACATGCACGCTTTCCGCCGCAAGCATCGGCCCGGCCTCGACCCAGTCGGGATTGCCCACGCGAAGGCCCTCGGCCCTCACGCCGAGGCTGGGCCAGAGGGTCGGGCGCACCTGCCCCGTGATCACGACCTCGCGCCCCGTCGCAGCGGCGATCCGCTCGGTGACAAGCGCCGCCACGCGCTCGGCCGGCACGGCGAACAACGCGCCTGCAAAAAGAAGCGCCGCGACAAGGGCGGCGCCGATGATCCTGATGATCCAGCGCATGGTTCCGCTCTTTGATATGTTTGCGCCCAGTAAGGCACATTTCGCGGGAGGCCGCATCCAAAAGCGGCGCCGCGCGGCCGCGTTGCGCGGTCGCGCGCCCGGGCCTGAGGGCCGCGATCCCCGCCCCGCCCGTCCAAGACGCCTTTTCGTGGCACCGCGAAGCCGCTATGTGCGCACTCCATGAGCCAGAACCCGCCAGACCTCCGCCCAGACCTCGCTCCGCGCGCGCGCATCGAGGGGGACGCCCGCCCCGGCCAGCCCACGGTCGGCATGGTCAGCCTCGGCTGCCCCAAGGCGCTGGTCGACAGTGAGCGCATCCTGACGCGCCTGCGCGCCGAGGGCTACGCCATCAGCCCCGACTACGCGGGCGCGGACGCGGTGATCGTGAACACCTGCGGCTTCCTCGACAGCGCCAAGGCCGAAAGCCTCGGGGCGATCGGCGACGCGCTGCGCGAAAACGGGCGGGTGATCGTGACCGGCTGCCTCGGCGCCGATCCCGAATACATCACCGGGGCGCATCCGAAGGTCCTGGCGGTGACGGGACCGCAGCAATACGAACAGGTGCTGGACGCGGTCCATGCCGCTGTCCCGCCGTCGCCCGATCCGTTCGTGGACCTCCTGCCGCCTGCCGGGATCAAGCTGACGCCGCGCCACTACAGCTACCTGAAGATCTCGGAAGGCTGTGATCACAAGTGCCGCTTCTGCATCATTCCCGACATGCGCGGGCGGCTTCGGTCGCGCCCGATGGCCGCCGTGATGCGCGAGGCCGAGAAACTGGTGCAATCCGGCGTGAAGGAGATCCTCGTGATCTCGCAGGATACCTCGGCCTATGGGACGGACTGGAAGGGCCGCGACAGCAAGTTTCCAATTCTCGACCTATCCAGAGACCTTTCGACCCTCGGGGCGTGGGTTCGCTTGCACTATGTCTACCCTTACCCCCATGTGCGCAATCTGGTGCCATTGATGGCCGATCCGGCGAACGGCCTGCTTCCATACCTCGACATCCCCTTCCAGCACGCCCATCCCGACACGCTTCGGCGCATGGCGCGGCCGGCCGCGGCAGAGCGCACGCTGGACGAGATCGCGGCATGGCGCAGGGACTGCCCCGAGATCGTCCTGCGCTCGACCTTCATCGTCGGCTATCCCGGCGAGACGGAGGAGGAGTTCCAGACGCTGCTCGACTGGATGGACGAGGCGCAATTGGACCGCGTCGGCTGCTTCCGCTACGAGAACGTCGCGGGCGCCCGGTCCAACGCCCTGCCCGACCATGTCCCCGACGAGATCAAGGACGAGCGCTGGCACCGTTTAATGGCCAAGGCGCAGGCCATCTCCGAGGCCAAGCTCGCCGCGAAGGTGGGACAGCGGATGGAGGTGCTCGTGGACGAGGTGGACGACGAGGGCGCGACCTGCCGCACCCGGGCCGACGCCCCCGAGATCGATGGAAACCTCTTCATCGACGATGGCTTCGAGGGGCTCGCGCCCGGCGACATCGTCACCGTCGACGTGGACGAGGCCTCGGACTACGACCTTTGGGGCCGCATCGCCCGCTGACGGGCAGGCGCGGTCCGTGCTAGGCTGTCCGCATGATCCACGTCACGACGACCTGCGCCACGCTCGACGATGCCCGCGCGCTCGCCCGCGCCGCGCTCGAGGCACGGCTCGCGGCCTGCGCCAACGTCACGCCGGGCATCGTCAGCCTGTTCCACTGGCAGGGCGAGGTGCAGGAGGAGACGGAGGTGGCGCTGACCTTCAAGACGACCGAGGCACGGCGCGGCGCCCTCGTGGCCCTGATCGCACGCGCGCATCCCTACGATCTGCCGGTGATCACCTGGGACGAGGTCGCCGCGACGCCCGAGGCCGCAGGCTGGTGTCAGGACGAGACGGGGTCCGCCGGCTGAGTAGCGCCAGCAAGAACGCGTTCGAGAAGGCCGGCGTTCGGGCAGGCCTGCGGGACGTCGGCGGCCGTTGCCGGATCACGGGACCCAAGCCAGCATTCGCATCCTTCGGCCCATGAACAGCCACGGCAGGTCTGCACGGCCGAGGCCCAGTCCCCGTGGGTGATGCGGCCCTCATCCAGCGCGCGCTGAAGGTCCGCGCCGGTGGCGCGCGCCATGCTCAGCGCCAGCCAGTAGTGCCGCCCTTCGCGGCCCAGCGGGCGCACGCGATGCCGGGTCATTCGCGGTCCCCCGGGCTGGTCCTCGCGGGCGCGGCCGTCACTCGTGGCCCGCCAGTTCGGCCAGCCGAGTGGAGTTTCGGCAGAAGCCGGGCGCGGCCTCGGCGGCCTCGGTTCGCTCCAGCCAGTGCGCGCAGCCCTGCGGATCCGAACAGCCGGTGCAGGACAGCAGCATGTCGAACCGCTCCTCCGGGGCAAGGTCGCCGCGCAGTTCCGCCTCGTCGAGGTCGGCGCCGAGGGTCCGCGCCATCCGGTCCATCAGCGTCTCGTGGGTCTTCAGCGTCTTGTCGCCCTGCATCGTCCGGCCCCCTGGGATACGGTCAGCGTTAGGTCATCCGCCCTCGACCGTGCCGCGCCACGCCGCGCGCCGCCTTGACGCAGATCAAGCGCTCATCCCCCCGCGCCGAGACCGGCCAGCGTCCGGCGCACGACGTCCATGCGCTGCGCATTGGGCGGATGCGTGGACAGAAGGCGCATCCTCGGCTCGGGCAGCCGCGCGAACAGGCGCGCGCCAAGGACCGGGTCGTAACCCGCGCGGAAGGCGATGACGGTGCCGATGGCGTCCGCCTCAAGCTCGGCGGAACGCGAGTAGCTGCGCGCGCCGACGAAGGCCCCCAGCTCGGCCGCGCGCGCCACGTCGCGCTCGCTCGCCCCGCGCGAGATCGCCATCTCGCCGAAGATGCGCGCGCCCTCCTCCGCCTGCTGCCGCTGTTCGGGGATATGGCGCGCGATGTGGTGCCCCGCCTCGTGCCCCAGCACGAAGGCCAGTTCCGCCTCGTTCTCGAGGATCGCGATAAGGCCAAGCGTCAGCACCACGACCGGCCGCCCGGCGCGGTCGACGGTCTGGAACGCGTTGACCCCGGCATTGGGGTCGCGGTCGACGAGGATCGCGAAATCGCAGTTCTGATCGGGCGTCTCGGCGCGGCAGACGGCTTCGGCCACCGGCTCCACGTCCTGGGCCACGTCGAGGAACGCCTGCGGAGCGAGCGCGGGCGGGCGCGCGAAGGCAGGCTGCTCCGCGGGCCTTGCCGCCGGCACCTCGCCGCAGGCCGAGACCAACGCCAGCGCGAAAAGCACGAGGGCAGCGGACAGGCGAGAACGCATGGAAACGAACCTTCAGGGTCGCGCGCCACAGGGGCGCGTGGTGCGTCTTCAGGCTAGCACCGCGCAGGGTCAGGTCCAGCGGCTTTTCGAAACCGTGACGGACGGTGGTCGCGCGCCCCGCGCGCGCTAGGCTTCCCGCGCATGAACGAGATCCGCATCCTCTACAACGAAGCCTGCCCCGTGTGCCGCGCAGAGATTTCGCATTACCGCAGGCGCGCGGCCGAGGCAGGTGCGCCGCTTCGCTTCGACGACCTCAACGCGGCCGATCTGGACGCCTGGGCGCTGAGCGAGGATCAGGCGATGCGGCGGATGCACGCGATGCTGCCCGACGGGCGGATCGTGTCGGGCGTCGAGGCCTTCGCGCTCATCTGGGAACGCCTGCCGCGCTACGGCTGGCTTGCGCGGATCATCCGGTTTCCGGGGCTTCGGGCGCTGGCCGATTTCGCCTACAACCGCGCCGCGGCGCCGTGGCTCTACCGGCGGCACAAGCGGCGCATGGCGCTTGCGGGCGAAGGGACGCCCCCCTAGGCTTGCAGCCATGTTCACCATCGAGCACGATTTCGACGCCACGGTCGTCACCCTCGTGGACGAGAACGGGACGCCGCTGCAGGAGGACGTGATCATCACGGCCTTCGAGGAATGCATCACGGTCGAGCAATTCGACGCCCGGACCGAACAGATGCAGAAGATCACCCTGTCGATGACGCAGCTTCAGGACCTCGCCGCCGCGCTGGACCTGCCCGAGGGCGTCTATCGCCTCGTGCGGAACAACGGCTGAGACGCAGGGCCAGCCGCGCGCAGCCACCGGTGTTCAACCGCGGGACGGCCTGCCATAGTCCGCCGAAAATGATCCGCCGAAAGACGAGGAGACAGGCACATGGCGACAGGGTTCTTCTGGGACGAACGCTGCTTCTGGCATTCGGGCGGCAACTTCACCTTCCTGCTTCCGGTGGGCGGCCTCGTGCAGCCCGCGGTCGGGGGCGGCCTGCCCGAGAACCCCGAGACGAAGCGCCGCCTGAAGAACCTCATGGAAGTCACGGGCCTCTGGCGCGAGCTGGACGCGCGCACCGCCGAGCCCGCGACCGAGGGCGATCTTTTGCGCGTCCACACTCCCGACTATATCGACGCGTTCAAGGCCGCGGCCGCCGAGGGCGGAGGCGAGCTGGGCCTTCGCACGCCGTTCGGACCGGACGGCTACGACATCGCCTGCCTGTCCGCGGGGCTCGCCAAGCAGGCCCTGTTTTCCACACTCAGGGGCGAGATCGCGAACGCCTACGCCCTCTCGCGGCCGCCCGGCCACCATTGCCTGCCCGATTTCCCCAACGGCTTCTGCCTGCTGAACAACATCGCCGTGGCCGTCGAGGCGGCCTTCGAGGCGCGGCTGGCGGAGCGCGTCGCGGTGATCGACTGGGACGTGCATCACGGCAACGGAACCGAGGCCATCTACTACGACCGCGACGACGTGCTGACGATCTCGCTTCATCAGGAACGCAATTATCCCTACGACACCGGCGACGCGGGCGACCGGGGAACCGGTGCGGGCGAGGGATACAACGTCAACGTGCCGCTTCCGCCGGGGGGCGGACATGCCTGCTACCTCGAGGCGATGGAGCGGATCGTGATGCCCGCGCTCGCCGACTACGAGCCCGACGTGATCATCGTCGCCTGCGGCTACGACGCATCGGCCGTCGATCCCCTGAGCCGGATGATGGCGGGCTCCCACACCTTCCGCGCGATGACCGAGATGATGGTCGAGGCGGCGGCCGACCTCTGCGGTGGGCGCCTCGTGATGGTGCACGAGGGCGGCTATTCCGAGGCGCATGTTCCATTCTGCGGGCATGCCGTGATCGAGACGCTGGCCGGCAGCGCGATCACCGCGCCCGACCCGCTCGCCAACCGGATCGAGGCGCAGCAGCCGGGTCCGCGTTTCGACGCGTTCGTGTCGTCATGGATCGGCGACATGGAGGCCGGTTTCGGCTACTGAACGACGGCGCGGGGGCACGGCCCCGCGCGCCGGCCATCCGCGTTGACTTCGCCTGCCTGCCGCGCCACGGTGCCGACGATTTTCGAAAGGGGGGAACGCGATCCCATGAAGAAGGTATTGGGCCCATGAAGAAGGTATACGGCTCGGCCGACGAGGCGCTCGACGGGCTTTTGAAGGACGGCATGTTGATCGCGGCGGGCGGCTTCGGCCTCTGCGGCATCCCCGAGCTTCTGATCGACGCGCTGGTGAAGAGCGGCGTCAAGGATCTTACCATCGCGTCGAACAATTGCGGCGTGGACGGCTTCGGCCTCGGCAAGCTGCTCGACACCCGCCAGATCGCCAGGATGATGTCCTCCTACGTCGGCGAGAACGACGAGTTCATGCGCCAGTATCTCTCGGGAGAGCTCGAGATCGAGTTCAACCCGCAAGGCACGCTCGCCGAGCGGATGCGGGCGGGCGGCGCGGGCATCCCGGGCTTCTACACCAGGACAGGCGTCGGCACCGTCATCGCCGAGGGCAAGGAGCACAAGGACTTCGACGGCGAGACCTACATCATGGAGCGCGGCATCTTCGCCGACATCTCCATCGTGAAGGCATGGAAGGCCGACGAGACCGGCAACGCGATCTTCCGCAAGACCGCGCGCAACTTCAACGTGCCCGCCGCGATGTGCGGGCGCACCTGCATAATGGAGGTCGAGGAGATCGTGCCCACGGGTTCGCTCGACCCCGACCACATCCACCTGCCCGGCGTCTACGTGCACAGGCTCATCCAGGGCGCGCACGAGAAGCGGATCGAACAGCGGACCGTCCGCAAGCGCGAGGAGGCCTGAGCCATGACGACCGAAGTGAAACAGGGCTGGGACCGTCACCAGATGGCCGCGCGCGCCGCGCAGGAGCTGGAGGACGGCACCTACGTCAACCTCGGCATCGGCATTCCCACGCTGGTGTCGAACTACATCCCCGAGGGCGTCACCGTCACGCTTCAGTCCGAGAACGGGATGCTCGGCATGGGGCCCTTCCCCTTCGAGGGCGACGAGGACCCCGACCTGATCAACGCCGGCAAGCAGACGATCACCGAGCTGCCGCACACGTCCTACTTCGACAGCGCCACCTCGTTCGGGATGATCCGGGGCGGCAAGATCGCGATGGCGATCCTCGGCGCGATGGAGGTCTCCGAGGAGGGCGACCTCGCCAACTGGATGATCCCCGGCAAGCTGGTGAAGGGCATGGGCGGCGCGATGGACCTCGTGGCGGGCGTCGGGCGCGTCGTGGTGGTGATGGACCACCAGAACAAGCACGGGGCGTCCAAGGTGCTGAAGCAATGCACCCTGCCGCTGACGGGCAAGGGCGTGGTGGACCGGATCATCACCAACCTCGGCGTGCTCGACGTGGCGCACAAGGGGCTGCAGATCGTCGAGACCGCCCCGGGCGTCAGCCACGACGACCTGCGCGCCGCGACGGAAGCCACCATTGTCTGAGATCACGAGGGAGACGACGGGATCGAAGGGGCGTTACGTCCTCGCCGAGAATGGCGCCGAGGCGGAGCTGACCTATTCGATCCTGTCGCCCACCCACATCATCGCCGATCACACCGGCGTGCCGGACGCGATGCGCGGAAGCGGCGCGGGCCTGCGGCTGGTGGAGCGTCTGGTCGCCGATGCGCGGGCGGAGGGCGTGAAAATCACGCCGCTTTGCCCGTTCGTGCGCGCCCAGTTGCGGCGGCACCCCGAATGGGCCGACGTCTTCGCGTGACCTAGCGCACCGCGATCGGCTGGAACACGCAACCGTCCGAGACGAGCTCGGGCGGGGTGCGGCACAGGCTGCGCGCCACTTGCCAGGCCGCCAGCACGCGCGGCACGTAGTTGCGCGTCTCCTCGTAGTTCGGAACGCCGCCCGACCTGATCACCGCGCCCTCGCCCGCGTTGTAGGCCGCAAGCACCAGCACCGGATCGCGGTCGAACTCGTTCATCAGCCAGTCGAGATAGGCCACCCCGCCGCGGATGTTCTGGGCCGGGTCGAAGGGATCGGCCACGCCGAACCTGTCCGCCGTGGCCGGGATCAGCTGCATCAGGCCCTGCGCGCCAGCGTGGCTGACGGCCTCGGCGCGGCCCGCGCTTTCGACCGCGATGATGGCGAGCGCGAAGGCGGGCGAGACCGCGGTGCCGACGGTCGCCGCCAGCAGTTCGCGGCCATGCGCCTCGGCGATTCCGGCGACATGGGCAAGCCTCGGGGTGACGGCCTGCGCCTCGCGGGGGCCGTCCTCGAACAGCGCCTCGGCCGACCAGTATCGCGCGGTGTCTGCGGGAAGCGACGGGCTGACCCGCGTCCAGAACCAGTCCGCGAAGCCATCGGCCGTCTCCGGCCCGACAGAATCCTGCCCGACAGGATCGGGCGAGGCCTCGGGAACCGGCGGGCGGGCCGCGATCGCGTTGGGGTCGGGCGTGGTGAAGTTGTCGCCGGGACGGATCTGGATATCGATCCGCGGCCCCACATGGCCCGGCCCCGGCACCGTCACGCGCCTGAAAATATGTCCGGTTTCCTCGGCGGATGCCACGGACGGAAGCGCCACCGCGCCCAGCAGCACCATCGCTGCGCAAAAAGCCATTGCCTGTTTCATGCGTCCGCCCGCATCCCCGGGATCGTCCGGAGGGTCGCGGGCCCCTGCCTTGCTGCCTGCCTTGGCCCGTCCGGCCCCGTGCGCGACGTCTCTCGCGTCCGCTTCGGGGGTCCGCAGAGGGATCCTGACGCGATCATGCCTGCGCCCGGCCGGCAAAACAAGCGGCGAGAATTCTCTTAAAATTCTCATCACCGCCCAATTCCCGCCCGTTTTCGACGCGACCAAAGGTGCATCTTTCGGTGAGGAAAGGGGTCTTCAGCTGCCCGACCGACCTGAACAGACCAAAGCGATCAAACTGGAGATTGTACAATGACCGCTCTTCTGAAGAACTTCGCAAAGTCCGAATCCGGTGCCGTGACGGTTGACTGGGTCGTGCTCACCGCAGCCATCGTCGGCCTCGGCCTGGCCGTCATGGCCGTCGTGTCGGGTGGCCTCGAGGACGTGGCAGGCGACATCAACACCGCTCTCACGCAGACAACCGTCAACACCACCTTCAGCGTCACGGACTGACTGCAGCCTCCGGCCGCATTTCCGCGGGCCGGGGATCGCAATCAGGATCCATCGCTCTTGTGAAACGCCGCATTCCGTATGCGGCGTTTCAACTTTTAAGGCCTGTCGCCGATCCTGGCAGCCCACCCCCCGCAAGCACGCCGCCACCCAAGAGTTGCATCCAATTGATTTCGATATCGTGCCAAATTGCCGCCTTAGTCTCACAACATCGTAATGCCGGGGCCGCGACGTACACTCCCCTTCAGCGAGTATCACGTTTCGGAAAATCGGGATTTGGAGATTTGAAAATGAATAACATGAAAAAGTTTCTTGTGTCCGAAGCCGGCGCAGTCACCGTCGACTGGGTCGTTCTTACCGCCGCGCTCGTGGGGCTCTGCCTTGCCGTCTTCGCACTGATCTCGGGTGGCCTGGAAGACGTGGCCGGCGACATCAACACCGCGCTCACGCAGTCGACGGTGAACACGACCTTCAGTGTCACGGACTGAACGCATGTCGCATCTCAAGCGCTTCATCGCGTCTGAGACGGGCGCGATCACCGTCGACTGGGTGGTGCTGACCGCCGCGATCGTGGGCCTCGCCATGGCCGTCACGGTCCTGGTGTCGGGCGGCATCAGCGATGTGGCGACCGAGATCAACAGCGCGCTGAACGACGACGTCACGATCACCACCGCCTTCCAGTAGAAGGCCCGTCCAGCCGCAGGCTCCGAACATCCGGAAACGCGGCCGGCACGTCCAGAAACTCGCGGCATGTGCCGCCCCGGAAGCCGCCCGCAACCGCGTGGCGGCTTTCGTCGTCCCGGAGGTCGTCGTCCCCCGGCGCCCCCGGCTCGCCTTTCAGATCAATCTAAAATCCTGCCGGAAGGCGCCCATCGCGTCCCCGCTCCGTCACATTCCTGCCCCGCGCGGCCCGTCTGTGTTCCTCGCGCTCAAGGCGCCGGTGCAGAACGCGCCCGGCCCGTCCCGCCCTGCCCGCCGACCTCGACGGCCGGCACCGCGACGGCCGAACCGCCATCTCACATATCAGCAGGAGTGTTTCCATGGCCATCAACCAGATCAGATCCTTTCTTTCCGACGAAGCCGGCGCCGTCACGGTCGACTGGGTCGTGCTGACGGCTGCCATCGTCGGCCTCGGCCTCGCCGTCATGGCCGTCGTCTCGGGCGGGATCGAGGATCTTTCCGGCAACATCTCGTCCACGCTCAGCAGCACCGACCCGCTGCGCAACCCCTTCGACGACGCCAACCAGAGCGGCGGCACCACGACGACCACCACCCCGTAAGGGCGCGGGTCCGCCGGCACAGGGTCGCGGCCCCGGACACACTCCGGGGCCCTTCCCGTTCGCCGGCCTCGGCTTTTCCGGGGGCCGACCAAAATTTCGCCCGATTTATCGGCGAAACCTCGCCGACAGAGAAATGCGTCGCGCGGGCGGATGGGCTGCCTGCGCCGCAACAGGCCGCATGACGCGGCGATGAACAGCAACCAGAGGGTGCCGACATGCGTATCATTTTCGTCCTGGTCCTCATGGTCGGCGTCGGCCTTGCCGCGTTTGCGGTGACTGCCGCGAAGGACCGTTTCGACCAGTATCAGGCAGCGCTGGCCCAGCAGAGCGACGCCATCGTGCCGACGACCGACGTCTTCATCGTGACGCGCCAGATCCGCTATGGCGAGCCGCTGCGACAGGAGGACGTGCGCGCCATCCGCTGGCCCGCCGATCACGTGCCCTTCGGAGCCTTCACCAGCGCCGAAGACCTCTTCCCCTCCGACACCCAGGAGCCGCGCATCGTGCTGCGGATGATGGAGGCCAGCGAGCCGATCCTGATCTCCAAGGTGACGGCCCCCGGCGAGGACGCGGGCGTGGCCTCGCGGCTCGAGGCGGGGATGCGCGCGCTTGCGCTGCGCGTCGACGTGACCTCGGGCGTCTCCGGCTTCCTGCGTCCCGGCGACCGCGTCGACGTCTACTGGACCGGCAACGGCCGTGACGGCGAGCGCGTCACGCGCCTGATCCGTTCTAACGTGCAGATCATCGCCATCGACCAGATCGCCGACGAGGACCGCAACAACCCCACCATCGCGCGCACCATTACCGTCATGGCGGCGCCCGGCGACATCGGCGCGCTGACCCAGGCCCAGGCCAGTGGCGGCCTGACGCTGGCGCTCGTGGGCGTGGGCGACGAAAGCATCTCGGACGCGGTCGAGGTCTCGACGAGCGAGCTTCTGGGGGCCGAGGAAGTCGTCCAGAGCACCGCGCCCCAGGTCTGCACCGTGCGTGCGCGCCGGGGCGGAGAGGTCGTCGTGACCCAGGTGCCCTGCACCAACTGATGTAGACAATACGTCGTCCGGACCCGGTCCGGCGCACGGCGAAACACTGAAAAACCCCGGCGCGATCCAACTCGCGCCGGGGTTTTTCATGTCCGCCTGTGGATGGAATTCCGACGGCCAATCCTGTGGATAAATGGGAAGCGTTGTCGAATTGGCACATAAAGAACTTGCCGCAAGTAACAGATTCTTGCGTGAAAACCTGAACTGAGGCAAGGTGGACAAAATGGGCGGCCATGCGGACAACGCCCTTAACGAGGCATAGAGGCAGGATCATCATGAGCTTGACGAGATTCCTGGCCGCAATGGCCCTAGGGCTTGGTGCGGTCTTATCGCAGCCGGCGCCCAGCACGGCTCAGACCCTGCGGGTGCTCGAAGGGGCGACTTCGGCCACCCTTCGCGTTCCCATGAACAGGGCTGTCGTGGTCGAGAGCGACATGCTCTTCGCCGAACTTTCCGTCGCCAACCCGGCGATCGCGGACATCGCGACGCTGTCGGAGCGGTCCATCTACATCCTCGGACGCGCGCCCGGCCGCACGACGATGACCCTGCTCGGCGCCGAGGGCAACCTGATCGCCAATGTCGAGATCCAGGTCGTCCCCGACGTCGCCGAACTGCGCGAGCGCCTTGGCGAGATCCTTCCCGGCGAACCCGTCGAGGTGCGCACCGCCAACGACGGCATCGTGCTTTCGGGCACCGTCAGCTCGGGGCAGGCGGTCGATCGCGCCATGCAGCTGGCCGAGCGCTACGCGCCCGGCGGCGTCTCCAACCTGATGATGGTCGGCGGCACGCAGCAGGTTCTGCTTCAGGTGCGCTTCGCCGAAATGCAGCGCACCGTGCGGCAGGAGCTTTCGACCTCGCTCGGCGTCAGCAGCAGCGATGCCGCCCTTGGCACGAACGCGCTCAGCTCGCTCGGCGCGCCCTCCGAGGCCAACCTCGGCCCCGCTTCGGTCGACGGACGCACCGGCGCCCTGTCGATCGCCTTCGGCGCAGGCTCTGCGCAGATCGGCATCCTGATCGAGGCGCTGGAAAGCAACGGCATGGTCCGCACGCTTGCCGAACCCAACCTCACCGCGCTGTCGGGGCAGTCCGCGGACTTCCTCGCGGGCGGCGAATACCCGGTTCCGGTGCAGGGCGACAACGGCGTCGGCGTCGAGTTCAAGCCCTTCGGCGTCAACATGCAGTTCACGCCCACCGTCGTGGAAGGCGAGATCATCAATCTCAACCTCAACGCCGAGGTCTCGTCCATCGGCCCCACGGTCGCCTTCGGCGGCGGGGCGGAAATCCCGTCGCTCAACACCCGCAGGGCCAGCACCACGGTCGAGCTTCGCGACGGAGAGAGCTTCGCGATCGCGGGTCTTCTGCAGGACGACTTCCGCGACAGCGTCGGACAGGTGCCCTGGCTTGGCGACCTGCCGATCCTCGGCGCGCTGTTCCGCTCGGCCAACTACCAGCGCGAGCAGACGGAGCTTGTCATCATCGTCACGGCGCATCTCGTGAACCCGGTTCGGGGCGAGGCGCTGGCGCTTCCGACGGATCGCGTCGCCATCCCGACGGAGGCCGATCTCTTCTTGCACGGGCGGACCGCCGGACGACCCCGTTCGGGCACCGCCGCAGGTGACGTGGCCGAGCAGGACTTCACCGGCTCCTACGGCTACGTGATGGATTGAGGAGAGGACAGATGCCCAATCTCAAGCGACAGAGCGGTCTCGCACCCACCCCCGCCCGACAGGCGCTCCGCCGTCTGGCGGCGGGCGGAATGGCCCTCGGCCTCATCGTCACGCTCGCGGGCTGCGAAGAGATCTTCGACGACCGGCGCGACCTCGGATCGGAACTGGACGAGGGCGGCTTCGGCAACCCCACGATGTCCAACATCATGCTCCAGAACGGCGAGCTGACCTATGCCGAAGTCCTCGGCGAGCGCTTCGCCGAGCGGGTGCCGACGACGATCAACTTCGCCTTCAACTCGGCGATGCTCGACGCCGAGGCGCGCGCCATCCTGACCGAGCAGGCCGCGTTCATCCGCCACTTCCCCGAAGTGCGCTTCACCGTCTACGGCCACACCGACCTCGTCGGAAGCCAGGCCTACAACTACCGGCTCGGCCTGCGCCGCGCGCAGGCGGCCGTCAACTTCATCGTGAGCCAGGGCGTCGACCGTTCGCGCCTTCAGGCGCTGGTCTCGCTGGGTGAAACGCAGCCCGTCGTCGCCACCACCGAACGCGAGCCTCTGAACCGGCGCACGGTCACGGAGGTCTCGGGCTTCGTCCAGACCCACCCGATGGTTCTGAACGGCGAATACGCTCGGATCGTTCAGCGCAACTACGTCACATCCGCGGCGCCCGGCGATGCGGGCGGCGGCGGCTAGGACGGCAGGCCCGTCCACGACCCCGAAAGACCCGGAAGGGGCCCGCATCGTCGGGCCCTTTTTCGTTCCGTCCCCGCGCCGCGGCGCCCCGGACGCCGACGAAATACCCGTGATGCGTAAACGTAATCCCGTTTTTTGGTCCTATTGTTGCCCTTTTTGAGGGTCAGCTTCGCCTGTGGCACGGTCCCTGCCCGTCGGCGTCATCTCGTCCGCGGCAAGGGATAGGCCGCGGGGGCCGGACATCGCCGCCTCCGTCAGAACACGCCCCGAGACGATTCGGGCAAGGCTTTGGGATGACGAGGAATGAGTAGCGGACTGGCCCTGCAATCCGAAGAACCGGCGGCGATCGTCGCCTGCACCGTTTCGCGCAACGTGCACCGCTTCGACCTTCTGATCGAGGACATGGAGGCCGAACTGGGCGAAGGCTGGGGCGATCTCGGCTTCGACGAGGCGCGCGCCTTCCTGCAGCAGCCCGAGGCCGACGACCTCGTCTTCATCGCGCTCGCGATCACGGCCGAGGACGAGGCCGACGTCGGGATGCTGGGCGAGGTGATCCGCACGTCAAAGACACGCGGCATCCGCGTCATCATCGTGGCCGACGGCGTATCGCCCGGCACGCTGCACCAGCTTCTGCGGCTCGGCGCGGACGACTTCCTGCCCTACCCGCTGTCCGACGGCGCGCTGCACGACGCGGTCGACCGGATCCGCAACATGAGCCCCGACAGCGGCGCGCACGGGGCCGGCAACGCGCCCGAAGCGCCCGACACGAAGCCCGCCATGGAGGGCCGCGGCGCCATCTTCGCGGTCCAGAACCTTGCGGGCGGCACCGGCGCCACCACGCTGGCCGTCAATCTCGCATGGGAGCTCGCCACCGCCGACAGGAAGCGGCCGCTGAGCGTGTGCCTGATGGATTTCGACCTGCAATACGGCAGCGTCGCGACCTATCTCGATCTGCCCCGGCGCGAGATCGTGGTGGAATTCCTGCAAGACGCCCACACGATGGACGCCGACGCCTTCCGGCAGGCGCTGGTGGGCTACGGCGAAAAGCTGTCGGTCTTCACCGCCCCGCCCGAAATCCTGCCGCTTGACATCATGGGCCCCGCCGAGGTCGAGGCGATCCTGTCGCTCGCCAAGCAATGCTTCGACATCGTGATCGTCGACATGCCCCGCAGCCTCGTGGTCTGGAGCGAGGCCGTCCTGAACCGTTCCGACATCTTCTTCGCCACGATGGAGCTGGACCTCCGGTCGGCGCAGGACGCGATGCGCTTCATCAAGGCGCTCCGCGCCGAGGAACTGCCGCTGGAGAAGGTGCAGTATGTCCTCAACCGCGCCCCCGGCGGCATGGACCTGACCGGCAAGGGCCGGGCCAAGAAGCTTGCCGAAAGCCTCGGGGTCGAGATCAAGACGCACCTGCCCGACGGCGGCAAGCCGGTCCAGCAGGCCGGCGACAACGGCCAGACGCTGGCCGAATCGGCAAAGAAGAACCCGCTCCGCAAGGAGATCGCGAAGCTCGCAAAGGGCCTTCACGAGGCCATGGTCGAAGACGCCAAGGCCCGAAAGTAAGGAAAGACAGTCCAGATGTTCTCGAAATACCGCAAACCTGGCTCCAAGCCCGACCCGGCGGATACCGCGTCCCCGGAGGCGCCCGCCAGGCCCCCCGAGGCCGCGGTCGAGGCATCGGGTCCCGAGCATGCACCCAAGGTCGCGCGCAAGCCCCAGACGCTCGCCGCGGTGCCCAAGGCCGACCTCAGCGGCGCCAGCGACGAGAAGGACGCCAAGCGGCGCCACCGGCTGGACGAGCTGAAGACCGAGATGCACCACCGGCTTCTGGACAACCTCAACCTCTCCGCGCTCGAGGGCGCCAAGGAGAGCGAGCTTCGCGCCGAGATCAACGCCATCACCAGCGAACAGCTGGCCGACATGGGCGTGGTCCTCAACCGCGAAGACCGCCAGATGCTCAACGTCGAGCTATTCGACGAGGTGACGGGCCTTGGCCCGCTCGAGCCGCTTCTGAAGGACGACAACGTCAACGATATCCTGGTGAACGGCCCGAACCGCATCTTCGTGGAACGTGCGGGCCGCCTGGAGCTGACCGAGATCCGTTTCAAGGACGAACGCCACCTGTTGCGGATCATCGACAAGATCGTGTCGGCCGTGGGCCGGCGCGTGGACGAATCGAACCCCTACGTGGACGCACGCCTCAAGGACGGCTCGCGCTTCAACGCGATGGTGCCTCCGGTCGCCGTGGACGGGTCGCTCGTCTCGATCCGCAAGTTCAAGAAGGAAAAGCTCGGGATCGACGACCTGGTGAAGTTCGGCGCCTTCTCCGAGGAGATGGCCGCCTACATCCAGGCCGCCGTCGCCACGCGCCTCAACGTCATCGTCTCGGGCGGCACCGGTTCGGGCAAGACGACCACGCTGAACGCGCTGTCGTCCTTCATCGACAACAAGGAACGCATCCTCACGATCGAGGACACCGCGGAACTTCAGCTGCAGCAGGTTCACGTGGGCCGGATGGAAAGCCGCCCGCCCAACGTCGAGGGCAAGGGCGCGGTCACGCAGAGGGACTGTCTGCGCAACGCGCTCAGGATGCGTCCCGACCGCATCATCGTCGGCGAGACGCGCGGCGAGGAAGTCATCGACATGCTTCAGGCCATGAACACCGGCCACGACGGGTCGATGACCACGATCCACGCCAACTCGGCCCGCGACGCCTGCTCGCGCCTCGAGAACATGGTCGCGATGTCCGGCATCGAGATGCCGATCAAGGCCGTCCGCGCCCAGATCGCGAGCGCCGTGAACCTCATCGTGCAGGCCAGCCGCCTGCAGGACGGATCGCGCCGCATGGTGTCGATCACCGAGGTCACCGGCATGGAGGGCGAGGTGATCTCGATGCAGGAGGTCTTCCGCTTCCAGCGCACCGGCCTGAAGCCGGACGGCACGATCATGGGCCATTTCACGGCCTGCGGCGTCCGTTCGCATTACGCCGAGCGCTTCCGCCAGTGGGGCTACGACCTGCCGGCGGCCATCTACGAACCCGTCGCCGCGGAGTAAGCGAACATGCAGCTCTCGATCGAACCGCTCATCTACATCGGCATCTTCGTCGCCGTGATCCTGCTGGTCGAGGGTGTCTACCTCGCCGTCTTCGGCAAGACGATCAGCCTGAACGCCCGCGTGAACCGGCGCCTGTCCATGCTGGAACAGGGCGCAAGCCGCGAGGACGTGCTGGCCCAGCTGCGCAAGGAGATGTCGCAGCACAAGGGCAAGGTGCGGGTGCCGTTCTACTCGCTCATCGCCGACAAGGCGCAGAAGGCGAACATCGCCTTCACGCCCGAGCAGCTGATGACCGTGATGGCGGTCCTGACCGTCGTCATCTTCCTCGCCCTCAGCGTGCTGACCACGGCCTCGTTCCCGATCCGGCTTCTGGTGTCGGTCGCGATGGGCGTCGGCGCAGTCTACCAGTGGGTCGCGTCGAAGGCGAAGAAACGCATCGCCCGCCTCGAGGAGCAGCTGCCCGACGCGGTGGAGCTGATGGTCCGCTCGCTGCGCGTGGGCCATCCCTTCGTCTCGGCCGTCCATACCGTGGCGCGCGAGATGTCGGACCCGCTCGCCTCGGAGCTCGGGATCATCGCCGACGAGGCCGCCTACGGCCGCGACGTCTCGGAATCGATCCGCGCCATGGCCGACCGCCTCGACATCCAGGATCTCCGCTTCCTCGCGGTCGCAGTGGGCATCCAGCAGACCTCGGGCGGCAACCTCGCCGAGATCCTGCAGGGCCTCGCGAACGTGATCCGGGCGCGGTTCAAGCTGTTCCGGAAGGTCAAGGCAATCACCGCCGAGGCCAAGTTCTCGGGCACCTTCCTGTCGGCCTTCCCGATCGTCTGTCTCGTCGGCATCAACGTGATGCAGCCGGACTATTACGCGGACGTGGTCGGCACGCCCGCTTTCATCCCGGCCTGCGCGGTCGTGGCCGTCATGCTGGTCGTGAACATAATCTTCATGCGCATTCTGGTTAACATCAAGGTCTGAGCAGGCACACGAACGATGGAAATGATCCGCACATATTTCGAGCTCGGCAACGAATGGCTGACCGCGCAATTCGGCGAGCTCGCACCGATGGTGGTCGTGGGCCTCCTCGGCGTTCTTCTGATCGTCGTTGTCCTGCCCGCCGCCCTGAAGCCCAACAAGGATCCGTTCAGCAAGCTGAACGCCGACGATCCGGAACAGGGCAAGCCCAAGAAGGCCAAGGCGCGCGGTCTGCGCGTCGGCGGCAAGGACCAGCGCCTTGAGAGGTTCGCGCAGTATCTCCAGCCGCAGGACCAGGACGAGCTGTCGGCCTCGCAGCTGACGATGATCCGCGCCGGCTACCGCTCGAAGGGCGCGGTGCAGATGTTCCACTTCCTCCAGCTCGTGGGCGGCATCGGCGGCCTCGTTCTGGGCACGCTCTACATCCTGATCGCGGGCGGCGGCTCGGCGCAGGCGTCGATCGTGGCGGTCCTGCTGCCGGGCTGCGTCGGCTATTACGCGCCGAAATACTGGGTCCAGCGCCGTCTGCAGGTGCGCCAGGAAGAGATCATCCAGGGCTTTCCCGACACGCTCGACCTGATGCTTGTCTGCGTCGAGGCCGGCCAGTCGCTGGACCAGGCGATCAACCGCGTCGCCAAGGAGATCGAGACCTCCTACCCCGCGCTGGCCGAGGAATTCCAGGTCGTCGCCTACGAGATGAAGGCCGGCAAGGAAAAGACCAGCGTTTTGCGTGACATGGGCGAGCGCGTGGACGTGCAGGACATCAACAGCTTCGTCACGACGCTGATCCAGTCCGCCACCTTCGGCACGTCGATCGCCGAGGCGCTGCGCGTCTACGCCGAAGAGATGCGCGACAAGCGGGTCATGCGCGCCGAGGAAAAGGCCAACAAGCTGCCGACGAAGCTGACGCTCGGAACGATGATGTTCTGTGTGCCGCCGCTTCTGATCATCCTGATCGGGCCGTCGGTCTACGGCATCTCGCAAATGCTCGGCAACTGAGGGGAGACGGCGCGGGCGATCCGCGCTAGGGTGACGGCGACGCAAACCCCCTGCGCGAGGGCCGGACGAACCGGCCCCGCCCGAGCAGCCAACCCGAGGGGACCGATCGTGCCATGAGGCATGTGCCCGCCGCCGCCCGCCTTGCGACCCTTGTCGCCACGCTGCTGCTTGCCGGCGCCTGCACTCCACAGGCGCCGCTTTCGGATACGGATCCCGTGTTCCCCGGCCTCGACCCCGAGGCGCCATCCGTCGACGGGCTGATCGTGGGCCACCGCCTCATGGACGCGGGCGAGTACGAACTGGCGCTCAGGGCCTATTACCGCGCGGCCGGGTCGCTGGGGCTGAACGTCGACGTCCTGTCCGCGATCGGCTCGGCGAACCTCCGGCTCGGGCGCATCGGCCAGGCCGAGGACCTCCTGCGCCAGGCGCTCGACGAGGACGAGGAATTCGTGCCCGCGCTCAACAATCTTGGCGTCGTGCTGATGGAACGGCGTGAATACGGCGAGGCGCGGCGCGTCTTCCAGCAGGCCTTCGCGCTCGACAGTGGCCGTACGGACGCGATCCGCGAGAACTTGCGGCTGGCTATCGCGCGAATGGAGGATGCCGTGTATGTTGAGGACAATAATGAATTCCGCTTCGACCTGATCCGTCGCGGTCCGGGGGTCTACGAACTCCTCGCGGCGTCAGGGTGAAAGCGGACGAGCAGATATGAGGCAGAGCATGTCCCCCGTACTCCGGATTGTCCCGGCGTTTCTGGCCGTCATCGGCCTGGCCGCCTGCGATCAGACCCGTGGCTCCGACGTCGATCGCGCCCTCGACCCGTTGAACGTCATCGACCAAACGAACCTCAGCGACGTGATGCTGAGCGCCGCCTCCCCCGACGAGGCGGTGTCCTATTTCCGCCGCACGCTTCAGGAGCAGCCCGATCGCCCCGATCTAAAGCGCGGGCTGGCCAAGAGCCTCGTTCGCGCCGGACGCGCGGCCGAGGCGCTGCCCTACTGGTCCGACCTCGTGGCAGGACCGGACGGCACGCAGGAGGATCGCCTCGACTACGCCGACGCGCTCATCCGCAACGGCGACTGGGAAGCGGCCGAGGCGCAGCTCGACCTGATCCCCCCCACGCTGGAGACCTACGAACGCTACCGGCTGGAAGCGATGGTGGCCGATTCCAACAGCGAATGGGATCGCGCCGAAAGCTTCTATGAGACCGCGGCGGGCCTGACGACGCGCCCGGCCGGCGTGTTGAACAACTGGGGCTTCTCGCGGTTGACCCGCGGCGACCACGATGGCGCCGAGGACCTGTTCCTCGAGGCGATCACCTACGACCCCGATCTGTTCACGGCCAAGAACAACCTCGTTCTCGCCCGCGCCGCGCAGGGCAACTACCAGATGCCGCTGGTGCGCATGACCCAGATCGAGCGGGCGCAACTTCTGCATACCGCGGCGCTGGCGGCAATCCGGCAGGGCCAGGTCTCGACCGGGCGCAACCTTCTGGCCGAGGCGATCGACACCCATCCCCAGCACTTCGACGCCGCCGTCCGGGCCCTCCGCGCGCTGGACCAGGAGGCCTGACCGACGATGACCCTGTCGCTGAGCTACACCGAAGCGCTCTGGTTCCTGCCCCTCGCCCTGCCGATCTGCGTCTGGGTGGCGTTGACGGATCTGCGCTCGATGCGCATCCCCAACGTGGCGGTTCTGGCGCTGTTCGCGGTGTTCCTCGGCGCGGGTCTGATCGTCATGCCGCTGGGCGAGCTTGGCTTTCGCCTGCTTCAGCTGGTGGTCGTCCTGATCGCGGGCTTCATCATCACTTCGCTCGGGCTTGCGGGGGCGGGTGACAGCAAGTTCGCCGCCGCGATGGCGCCCTTCGTCGCGCCGGGCGACTACCTGTTCTTCATCATGCTGTTCTCGCTGGTCCTGATCGCGTCGTGGATCACGCATCGGGGCGCGGGACGCGTGCCCGCGGTGCGCCGCGCGACCGCCGACTGGGCCTCGTGGGAGGCCGGGAAGCTCTTTCCGATGGGCGTGGCGCTGGCAGGCGCTCTGGTGATCTACCTTGCGCTCGGGCTGTCCCGGGGCCTCTGAGCGCAAGGCCAGAACGCGTCCCTTGGGCCGGGGTTTCTCCGCGACAGCGCCGTGAATTCGCCCAAATCGGCGGACAGGTTCCCCCCTGCTGCATGAATGGGGACGCGACCGCCATGAACACCCAAGCCGGACTTCCAGAAAGCTTCGCACCGCCCGCGCTGCGCAAACTCAAGGATACGGGCCTCACGATCGTCATGATGCGGGACATCCTGCTGAAGACGGTCTTCCGCAAGAACGTCGAGAACGCCTCCGAGATCGCAGCCGCCGTCAGCCTTCCCGCGCCGCTCGCGCAGGAGCTCATCGACATGCTGCGCGAGATGGGGCTGATGCAGGCCACCGGAACGCTGCACGCGACTTCCGGCAACGAGATGGGCTATCAGCTCACCGACAGCGGCAAGGCCCGCGCCCTCGATGCGCTGTCGCAGTCGGAATACTACGGCGCGATGCCGGTCCCGCTCGAGGATTACCGCGTCCAGGTGGAACGCCAGTCGATCAGGAACGTCCGCATCACGCGCGACATCCTCGAAGGGTCGATGGGTCACCTGATCCTGCCCGCGGGCCTGATCGACCAGCTCGGGCCGGCGGTGTCCTCGGGGCGTTCGGTCCTGATGTACGGCCCGCCCGGCAACGGCAAGTCCTCCATCGCCGAAGGTATCCGCGCCGCGATGGGCGACCACATCTACATCCCCCATGCGCTGAGCTACGCGGGACAGGTCATCACCATGTTCGACCCCATCGTGCACACGAAGGTCGAGGGGCCGGAGGCCGGGGGCGTCAGCGCGCTGCGCAAGGCGACCGCCCGCCATGACACGCGCTACCTGCTGTGCACCCGCCCGACCGTGATGACGGGGGGCGAGCTGATGCTCAGGATGCTCGACCTCAACTACAACGCCGTCAGCCGCACCTACCAGGCCTCGCTTCAGCTGAAGTCCACGGGCGGCGTCTTCATCGTCGACGACCTTGGCCGCCAGGAAGAGCCGCCGCAGGCCCTGATCAACCGCTGGATCGTCCCGATGGAGGCGGGATACGACATCCTCGCCCTGCAATCGGGCGAGAAGTTCGAGGTGCCCTTCGACACGCTCGTGGTGTTCTCGACCAACTTCCACCCCAACGAGATCTTCGACCAGGCCGCGCTGCGACGGATCTTCTTCAAGGTGAAGATCGATGGCCCGAACCAGAGCGAATTCCTGAAGATCTTCGCGATGGTCGCCCGCAAGAAGGGCGTCCCCCTCAACGAGGAATCGCTGATCCACCTTCTCAAGAAGAAGTATCCGGCGGTCGAGAACGTCTACGCGAACTACCACGCGCCCTTCCTGCTCGACCAGATCAAGGCGATCTGCGACTTCGAGGGCATCCCCTACCAGCTGCGCCCCGACCTGATCGACCGCGCCTGGGAGAACCTCTACGTCCGCGAGGAGAAGATCGTGCACTGACACGGCGCGGTGCGGCGCGGGCGGCGCCCGCACCGCGCTTCGGCCGCCATCTTCCCATGGCTGCGCCGGTCCCGCCGCCCTATATGCGGCGCATGACCCTTCTTCCCCCCGAAATCGACGGCTGGTTCGAGGCGCGCGGCTGGGCGATCCATCCCCACCAGCGCGCCATGCTCGACGCGGCGGACAGGCCCTGCCAGCTGCTCATCGCGCCCACGGGCGGGGGCAAGACGATGGCAGGCTTCCTGCCCACGCTGGCCGAGCTTGCGGATGGCGCGCACACGGGCCTCCACACGCTCTACATCTCGCCCCTCAAGGCGCTGGCCGCCGACATCAGGCGCAATCTCACCGGCCCGATCGAGGAGATGGGCCTGCCTGTCCGGGTCGAGGACCGAACAGGCGACACCCCCTCGAGCCGCAAGCGGCGCCAGCGCGCGGACCCGCCCCACATCCTCCTGACGACGCCCGAAAGCCTCGCCCTCCTGACCTCCTACGAGGATGCGGGCCGCACGTTCGCCGGGTTGAAACGTGTCATCGTGGACGAGATCCATGCGCTCGCCGAATCCAAGCGCGGCGACCAGTTGATGCTGGCGCTGTCGCGCCTCTCAGCGCTCGCGCCCGGCCTGCGCCGCGTGGGCCTGTCGGCCACCGTCGAGGACCCCGAGGCCATCGCCCGCCTTCTCGCGCGCCATCCCGATCCGTGCGACGTGCTCATGGCGGATCCGGGGCCCGACCCCGACATCGCCATGCTGACGACGCCGGAACCGCCGCCCTGGTCCGGCGGCGGCGGGCGCTACGCGATCCCGCGCGTGCTGGAGGAAGTGAAGAAGCACCGCACCACGCTGATCTTCCACAACACCCGCGCGCAGGCCGAGATCTTCTTTCACCACCTGTGGCTCGCCAACGAGGACCAGCTTCCCATCGGCATCCACCACGGCGCGCTCGCCCGCGAGCAGCGCGAGCGCGTGGAGCGCGCGATGACCGAGGGCAAGCTGCGCGCCATCGTCTGCACCGGCACGCTCGACCTCGGGATCGACTGGGGCGATGTGGACCTCGTGATCCAGGTCGGCGCGCCCAAGAACGTCAAGCGGCTGGTGCAGCGCATCGGACGCGCGAACCACCGCTACAACGCGCCCTCAAAGGCCCTCATCGTGCCAGCCAACCGCTTCGAGGTCATCGAATGCGTCGCCGCACTTGCCGCCGTGCGCGAACACGACCTCGACGGCGATCCGCGCGGGCCGGGCCCCCTCGACGTGCTTTGCCAGCACATCCTGATCCGCGCCGCCGCCGGTCCCTTCGACGCCGACACGCTCCATGCCGAGATCCGCACCACCGGCGCCTATGCCGATCTGGACCGCGAGACCTTCGACCGCTGCCTCGACTTCGTGGCCACCGGGGGCTACGCGCTCAGGGCCTATGACCAGTGGCAAAGGCTGATGCGGCGCGCCGATGGCCTCTGGCAGCTTCGCGACCCGCGCACGGCGCAGAAGATTCGCATGAACATCGGCACCATCGTTGACGCCGACAAGATGGCCGTGCGGCTTCACAAGTCGCGCGGCGGCAGGCCGCTGGGCGAGGTCGAGGAATACTTCGCCTCGATGCTCCGCAAGGGCGACACCTTCCTCATCGGCGGCGAGATCGTGCGCTACGAGGGGATGCGCGAGATGGTGGTCGAGGTCACGCGCACGCCGTGGCAGAAACCCAAGATCGCGACCTTCATGGGCACCAAGTTCGCCACCTCCACGCAGCTTTCCGACCGCATCCTGACGATGTTCCGCGCCGAGGACTGGCCGGACCTGCCCGGCCACACCCGCCAGTGGCTGCACCTTCAGCGCGAGGTGAGCCGGCTGCCCGAACGCGACCGGCTGCTGGTCGAAAGCTTCCCCCATGACGGGCGCGAGCACCTGGTGGCCTACGGCTTCGCCGGCAAGAACGCGCAGCAGACCCTCGGCCTCCTTCTGACGCAGCGGATGGAGGCGCAGGGCCTGAACCCGATGGGCTTCGTCGCGACCGACTACGCGACGCTGATCTGGGGCCTCGACGCGGTCGAGGATGCCGAGCCGCTCTTCACCCGAGAAAACCTCGTCGAGACGATGGAGACATGGCTCGCCGACAACGCGGTGATGAAACGGACCTTCAAGGGGTCGGCCGTCATCGCGGGGCTGATCGACCGGTCGATGCCGGGCGGCAAGCGCAAGACCGGGCGGCAGACCGCGTTCTCCACCGACATCCTGTACGACACGCTGCGCAAGTACGATCCCGGTCATGTCATGCTGGAGATCACGCGCGCCGAGGCGATGCGGGGCCTCGTGGACTTCGGCAGGATCGAGGAGATGCTGTCGCGCATCGGCGACAGGATCGACCACGTCCGCCTCGCGCGGGTCACGCCGCTGGCCGCGCCGCTTTTCCTCGAACCCGGCCGCGTGCCGGTCGAGGGCCTCGCAAGCCAGCGCCTGATGGAGGAGGAGGCCGCGCGCCTCATGCAGACAGCGGGGCTGGAGCCCGTCTGAGCCTGTTGCAACCGGCGCACCGGCGTGGCAGTGAACGGAACATGAACGCCAGCAGCCTCCAGGCCCTTGCCTTCACCTTCCGCGGCGAGACCCTCGACGCGCTTCCGTCCGGCGCGCTGCATTGGCCGGCCGAGAGCCTGCTCGTCGTGTCGGACCTGCACCTGGGCAAATCCGAGCGTGCCGCGCGCCGCGGCGGGCCGATGCTGCCGCCCTACGAGGGGATCGACACGCTCACCCGCCTCGCCTCTGACATCGCCGCCACCGGCGCGCGGACGGTCGTCTGCCTCGGCGACAGTTTCGACGATGCCGCCGCGGCCGATGCGCTCGACGACGCGACCGCGGCCCACCTTGCGCCGCTCATGGCCGGGCGGCGCTGGATCTGGATCGAGGGCAACCACGACCCCGGCCCCATCGGCCTCGGCGGGACGCACCTCGCCATCCTGCGCCACGGCCCGCTCAGCTTCCGGCATATCGCCGACACGGGTGCGCAGGGCGAGTTGTCGGGGCATTACCATCCGAAGGCCCGGCTAGCCGGGCGCGGGCGGGGCATCGTGCGGCGCTGTTTCCTCGTCGACCGCGCGCGGATCGTGATGCCGGCCTACGGCACCTATACGGGAGGGCTGCACTGCGACGCGCCCGAGCTTCAGGCGCTGATGCTGGACGACGCGCGCGCCATCCTGCTGGGACAGCCTCCGGTCGCGGTGCCTATGCCTCGTCGTCGCCAAGAAGTCCCGCCGCGCGCACGTCGCGCAGATAGGACCGGCTGACCGGAACCTCGGTGCCGTCCTGCAGCACGGCCACATACCGCTTCCCCGCGGGGCGGACCTCGCTCACCGCGTCGAGCGCGACCCAGTGCGACCGGTGCACCCTGAGGCCGGGCAGCGTGGCGAGTTCGCGAAGGGCATCGCCGAAGCGCATCAGGATGCGGCTGCTGCCCTGCGTGGTATGGACGCGCAGGTAGTGATCGTCGGCGCTGACCCAGCGCAGGTCGCCGCCGATCCACTCCGCCGCCTCGCTGAGGATCTCGGCCCCGGCCGTGACGCCGCCCTGGCCGCCCGCATCGCCCTCCTCCCCGCCCGCCGGTCCGGCACGCAGGGCATGCATGCGCGCATGATGGCGCACGACCACCACCAGAAGCGAGGCGGCGAAGACGGCGGCGACATGATGCAGCAAGGTCATGGACGTGATCACGTGAGGGCCCAGCAGCAGGTCGTTGAACACGCAGACGGACGGGCCAAGCGTCAGCGACAAGGCCGCCGCCCCCACGAGGTCCGTACCCGGCGCGCCAAGCCTCACGACCCTCGGGACCAGCTTTCCGATGACCAGGCCCATCGCGAGACCGACGGCGATGAGCCCGCCCCAATAGACCAGCCGATGCTCGAACGACATGGCGCTGAAGGTGCCCGCCGGACCGACGAGCGCGCACAGGACGGACGACACCGCCCACCCGGCCCCGAAAACGAGCCAGGTGCCATGCCGCCTCGAAAACGGAATGCGCACAGACCAATCCATGTCAGATCAACTCGTTACCCCTGCAACATTATTTCTAGAGAACAATGAAGCCGAAGCAAGCGTTGCCGTCGAGGTTGACATCGCAAGGGCGTCCGCGCCCCATGCAGCCATGGACCGCGAGACCCCGCTCAGCCCCGCCCGCGCAACAGCCATCCGCGACAGTTTCGCGCGACAGGGCCTGATGGGCACGCTGGAGGCGCGGATCGAGACGCTGGCGCCCGGCCGCGTCGTCCTGTCCATGCCGATCGCCCCGCGCGTCGGCCAGCAGCACGGCTTCGCCCATGCCGGGGCCAGCTTCGCGCTCGGCGACAGCGCGGCGGGATATTCCGCGCTCAGCGTGATGCCCGAGGGCAGCGAAGTGCTGACCGTGGAAATGAAGATCAACCTCGTCGCTCCCGCCGCCGGCGCCCGCCTCGTCGCGGTAGGCGAGGTGGTGAAGCCCGGCCGAAGGCTCGTCATCGTCCGCGCCACCGTCATGGCCGAGGATCGGGACGGCCTGCGCAGGGACGTCGCGCTGCTTCAGGGCACGATGATCCCCGCCTGACAGCCCGCACGACGCTCCTCAGGCGGTCAGCCCCTCGGGTTCGGGCAGCCCGTTCACCCGGCAGCAGGCCGTCAGCGTATTGGCGAGGAGACAGGCGATCGTCATCGGCCCGACGCCGCCCGGCACCGGCGTGATCGCGCCCGCCACCTCGGCGGCACTGGCGAAATGCACGTCGCCCACAAGCCGCGTCCTCGTGGCGTCCTCGGGATGGGGAACGCGGTTGATGCCGACGTCGATCACCGTCGCGCCCGGCTTCACCCAGTCGCCGCCGATCATCTCCGGCCGGCCGACCGCCGCCACCAGGATATCCGCCCGGCGGCACACCTCGCCAAGGTCGCGGGTGCGGCTATGCGCCAGCGTCACCGTGCAGCTGTCGCCCAGAAGAAGCTGCGCCATGGGCTTGCCGACGATGTTCGATCGACCGACGACCACCGCCTCGAGCCCCGAAAGATCGCCGTGATGCTCGCGCAGCATCATCAGGCAGCCAAGGGGCGTGCAGGGCACGAGCGCCTTCTGGCCCGTCGCAAGCAGGCCCACGTTCGAGACGTGGAACCCGTCCACGTCCTTCTCCGGCGCGATCGCGTTGATCACCTTGGCCGCGTCGCAATGGCCGGGCAACGGAAGCTGCACGAGGATGCCGTGAACCGCCGGATCGGCGTTCAGCCGCGCGACCAGCGCGAGGATCTCCGCCTCGGGCGTCGACGCGGCAAGGCGGTGCTCGAAGCTCGCCATCCCGGCCTCGGCGGTCTGCCGGCCCTTGTTGCGCACGTAGACCTCGCTCGCGGGATCCTCTCCCACCAGCACGACGGCCAGCCCCGGCACGATGCCGTGGGCGGCCTTCAGCGCCGCCACCTGTTCGGCGACCCGCCCACGTACCTTCGCGGCAAAGGCCTTGCCGTCGATGATTGTCGCGGCCATTCCCGGCTCCTTCATCTTTCTTCAAATACGCTGCTTCGACGGCGGCCCGAAGGCGCGCCGCCAAGCGCCGCGCCATGTCTCAGAACAGGCCTTCGATAAGGCCTTCCCCGTTCAGGCGGATCGTCTCCGATGCCGGCACCTTCGGCAAGCCCGGCATGGTCATGATCTCTCCGCAGATCGCCACGACGAATCCCGCGCCCGCCGACAGCCGCACCTCGCGCACGGGCAGCGTGTGGCCCTCGGGCGCGCCGCGCAGGTTGGGATCGGTCGAGAAGGAATACTGCGTCTTGGCCATGCAGACCGGAAGTCCGCCATAGCCCTGGTCCTCCCACTCCTTCAGCTGGTCGCGCACCTTCCGGTCGGCCGAGACCTCACCCGCGTGATAGATCGACTTCGCCACCGTCTCGATCTTGTCGAACAGGCCCATCGCGTCCTCGTAGAGCGGCTTGAAATCCGCCACGCCGGATTCGGCCAGTTCCACGACCTTGTGCGCCAGCTCCTCGATGCCTGCGCCGCCTTCGGCCCAGTGCCTGCACAGGATCGCCTCCGCCCCCAGGCCCGCGACGTAGTCCTTCACCGCCGCGATCTCGGCCTCGGTGTCGCCCGCGAAGTGGTTGATGCCCACCACCACCGGAACGCCGAACTTCTTCACGTTCTCAACGTGCCGGCCAAGGTTGGCGCAACCCGCCTTCACCGCATTCACATTCTCCGCGCCGAGGTCGGCCTTGGCGACGCCCCCGTTCATCTTCATCGCACGCACGGTCGCCACGATCACCACCGCGTCGGGCGCGAGGCCCGCCTTGCGGCACTTGATGTTCATGAACTTCTCCGCGCCGAGGTCGGCGCCGAAGCCTGCCTCGGTCACGACGTAGTCGGCAAGCTTCAGCGCCGTCCTCGTGGCGATGACCGAGTTGCAGCCATGCGCGATGTTGGCAAAGGGCCCTCCATGGACGAAGGCGGGATTGTTCTCCAGCGTCTGCACGAGGTTGGGCTGCATCGCGTCCTTCAGAAGCACGGTCATCGCGCCGTCGGCCTTGATGTCGCGGCAGAAGATCGGCGATCGGTCGCGCCGGTAGGCCACGATCATGTCCCCCAGCCTCCGCTCGAGGTCCTTGAGGTCGGAGGCGAGGCAGAGGATCGCCATGACCTCCGAGGCCACCGTGATGTCGAAGCCAGTCTGGCGCGGAAAGCCGTTGGCAACGCCCCCGAGCGAGGTCACGACATCGCGCAGCGCACGGTCGTTCATGTCGAGCACCCGCCGCCAGGCCACGCGCCGCTGGTCGATCTCCAGCGTGTTGCCCCAGTAGATGTGGTTGTCGATCATTGCCGACAGCAGGTTGTGCGCTGCCGTGATCGCGTGGAAGTCGCCGGTGAAATGAAGGTTCATGTCCTCCATCGGCACGACCTGCGCATGGCCGCCCCCGGCCGCCCCGCCCTTCATCCCGAAGTTCGGACCGAGCGAGGCCTCGCGGATGCAGATCGCGGCCTTCTTGCCGATCCGGTTCAGGCCGTCGCCAAGCCCGACGGTCGTCGTGGTCTTGCCTTCGCCGGCGGGGGTCGGGTTGATCGCCGTCACGAGGATCAGCTTGCCGTCGGGACGGCCGGCGAGGCCCGCGATGAAGTCCTGGCCGACCTTGGCCTTGTCGTGGCCGTAGGGCAGGAGCGCGTCGGCCGGAATTCCCAGCTTCGCGCCAATCTCCTGGATCGGTCTCTTCCGCGCAGCGCGTGCGATTTCGATGTCGGTCTTGAAGGCCATGGTCTGCGGCTCCCCTCCGCGAGGTCGTGCTTGTCCATTGGCCTATACCGGCCGCAGCGCGCGGCGACAGGATCGATTGCGACACTTCCCCCCGACTTCCCGTCAAACGCGTCAACTTCACGCAGACCGGGTCGTCCACAGGAATTTCGGTGGAGAAGGGGAACTCCCGCCGCGCTCGAAAGCTACCGTTAAGAATTCCGTGGGACATCCGACACGGTGCCGGGTCACACGTCAGGCCACGGAAAGGCAGGCCACTGCAAGGCAGGCCACTGGGCACGTCACGGGGATGGAAGGATAGCGCAATGGTAAAGACCGCCGCAGGTCTGCTCGTCTTCTGGGGTGTCGTCATGGGAATGTCAGCCGCCATCGCCTTCGTCAGCCTCGTCTGACGCGCGAAGGGGCGGGGTACGCCCCTATGCCGGTCCCCGGCCTGCGCGGCCTATGCGCGCGTCGCGGAATGCGGCCAGGCCGGCTGTGCGGGGACGTGAAGGCGCAAGCGCGCGCCAAGGGCGATCCCGCCTTCGCGCTCGACCCAGGCGGTGACGCCGCGCCGATGCCGGGCCGCCGCCTTGAACGCATTGCCGAAGCCGGGATGCACGGCCTCGATCTCGCGCGAGACGAGGTGGCAGGGCAGGTTCTCCATGTCCACCGTCAGCGTCGCGCCGCTGGTCTCGTCCTGCAGGCGCGAGGAAGGCGGGATCAGCGTGAAATCGGGAATGCCGCGCAGGATCATCGTCGCGCCGAACCACGCGGGGTCGAGCCGCGCAAGGCCCATCGCCGCCGCGATCGCGGCGATGTCCTCGTCGGACAGGATCGAGATCTGGCGCACGTTCCGGATTTCCGTCCCCTTGGCATACTGCGCGACGACCCGGCTGTCGGAGGGGCGGGTAAGGCCCGCGTGGCTTTCTCCCTCGGGCCCCGCGAATGTCAGGCGCAGCGCCTCGACCGGCCCGCTGCAAAGCTTCGCCTTCCGGTCGGCGTTCAGGCCGAGCCAGGTCACTTCGGCGACATGGTCGGTTGGGATCAGGGCGGGCATTGCGTCGTCTCCGTTCGCGCTTCGGGTCGGGCGCAATTGACCTCAGGCCGCCCGTGCCCGCAAGCGCGAGCCGCCCCGCGCGCTTTCGTCGCCACCTTTGCAACCGCGACGTGCTAGAGTGGCCCCGAACGCAACAGTGCAATGCGAAGGAGCAGCCATGAGCGCACAGGATGATTTCGTCAAGGAAGCCAAGGCGCAACTCGACAAGTGGAATGCCGAGCTGAAGAAGATGCAGGCCGAGGCCGAGAAGATGACGGCCGAGGGGCAGAAGCAGTTCAAGTCCCATCTCGAAGCGATGGAGAAGCAGCGGCAGGAAGCGCAGGCCAATCTCGAGAAGATCAACAGCGCCAACATGTCGGCGATGCAGGACATGCAGAAGCACTTCCAGGATGCGTGGAAGAGCCTCGAGAAGGGCATGAGCGAGGCCCGCAAGCACTACACCCGCGACTGACGGCGCAGCTACCGGGCGGGCGGGCGGCCCTTCTCGAGGATGTCGTCCACCGTCCGGTAGGTCGCCGGCATGAAGCGCCCGCGCGACCGGCTTTCGGCCCACCACGCCGCACCGCCAGGCGTGGTCAGCATGTCGATGAACATGCTCGCGACCGCCGCCTCGAGGCCTTCCAGCTTCTTGGGCAACGCCTGATTGTGTTTCAGGAAGTTGCCGATGATGTGCACCCCCTGCTCCAGATACATGCCGAAGCGCAGCCTTTCGGCCTCGCTCAGGTCGCCGTAGTCGGCGTGGGCGCGGGTCACGAATTCGGCGAATTCGGGGTCGTTCGTCAGCCCCTTGTAGTCGACCAGCGTCTGCAGGATCTCGCGCCAGTTCGACAGTTCGGCCTGCGTCCGGTTCTGGTGAAGTTCGTAGCCGACGAACACCAGCGAAAGGATGATCGCGAGCGCCGCGATGACGTCGGCGATGTCGCCCAGAACGGAAAGATCCATCGGCAGCCTCCTGCGGCACGGTCGCGTTCATGAAACCGTCAAGCGCGGCGCAGGGCAAGAAAAAGCCCCGCCGAAGCGGGGCCTTGTTCCTGTTGTCGTGCCGGTCGCCTCAGGCGGAGGGCTCGGGCTCCATGCCGCCGGTGTCGGGGTCCGACTTGGGCTTGCGCGTCTTCGGAACCGCGGTCAGCGAGGGGCCGCCGGGCTTGGAGGCGTCGTCGCTGTCGTCGCCCCGGTTGAGCGGCTCGCCGTTGATCACCTTCATGATCTCGACGCCGGTCAACGTCTCGTATTCCAGAAGACCCTGCGCCAGCCTCTCGAGGTCCTCGCGCTTCTCGGTCAGGATGCGCTTGGCCGTCTCGTAGCCGGTGTCGACGAGGCGCTTCACCTCGGCGTCGATGCGCTTCTGCATCTCCTCGGAGTGGTTCGTGCCGCCGCCATAGGCCCCGAGATAGCTCTGCTGTTCGTTGGCGTAGTCGATGTAGCCAAGCTCTTCGGCGTAGCCGAATTGCGTGACCATCGCCCGTGCGATCTTGGACACCTGCTGGATGTCCGACGCCGCACCGGATGTCACGTTCTCCTTGCCGAAGACGAGTTCCTCGGCGACGCGGCCACCCATGGCCATTGCGATCTTCGAGGTGTACTTGGTGAAGGACACCGAAAGCTGGTCACGTTCGGGCAGCGACAGCACGAGGCCAAGCGCCCGGCCGCGCGGAATGATCGTCGCCTTGTGGATGGGATCGTGCTGCGGGACGTTGAGGCCGACGACGGCGTGGCCCGCCTCGTGGTAGGCCGTCAGCTTCTTCTCCTCCTCGGTCATGACCATGGAGCGCCGCTCGGAGCCCATCATGACCTTGTCCTTGGCGTTCTCGAAGTCGTCCATCGTCACGAAGCGGCGATTGACGCGCGCGGCCATCAGCGCCGCCTCGTTCACGAGGTTGGCGAGGTCCGCGCCCGAAAAGCCCGGCGTTCCCCGCGCGATGATCCGCAGGTCCACGTCGGGGCCAAGCGGCACCTTGCGCGAATGGACGCCCAGGATGCGCTCGCGGCCGCGGATGTCGGGGTTCGGGACCTGCACCTGCCGGTCGAAGCGGCCGGGACGCAGCAGCGCGGGGTCAAGCACGTCGGGGCGGTTGGTGGCCGCGACGATGATGATGCCCTCGTTCGCCTCGAAGCCGTCCATCTCGACCAGAAGCTGGTTCAGCGTCTGCTCGCGCTCGTCGTTGCCGCCGCCATAGCCCACGCCACGCGACCGGCCCACGGCGTCGATCTCGTCGATGAAGACGATGCAGGGCGCGTTCTTCTTGGCCTGCTCGAACATGTCGCGGACCCGGCTCGCGCCGACGCCCACGAACATCTCGACGAAGTCCGAGCCCGAGATCGTGAAGAAAGGCACACCCGCTTCGCCCGCGATGGCGCGCGCGAGCAGCGTCTTGCCGGTGCCGGGCGGGCCGACGAGCAGCGCGCCCTTGGGGATCTTGCCGCCAAGGCGCGAGAACTTCTGCGGATTGCGCAGGAACTCGACGATCTCCTCGAGCTCTTCCTTGGCCTCGTCGATGCCGGCGACGTCGTCGAATGTGACGCGGCCATGCTTCTCGGTCAGAAGCTTCGCCTTGGACTTGCCGAAGCCCATCGCGCCGCCGCGGCCGCCACCCTGCATCCGGTTCATGAAGAAGATCCAGATGCCGATCAGCACCAGCACCGGCAGCCAGAGCGAAAGAACGCTCAGGAAGCCCGACTGCTCCTGCGGCTGAGCCTCGATGCGGACGTCGTTCTGGAGAAGCGCCTCGGTCGTGTTCGCGTCAGAGGGCGCGACCGTCGAGAATGAGCCGCTGGACGTCGAGAACTCCACCCGCTCGCCGTCGAGCGTGGCGGTCATCACCTCGCCGTTCTCGACCTGCTGGATGAAGTCCGAGTAGGCCACCGAACGCTGGCTCATCTGCGACTGACCGCCTGAGAACAGGTTGAACAGCGCCAGGATCAGCAGGAACAGGATGACCCAGAATGCGACGTTTCTCGCGTTGCCCAAGGGAAGTCTCCTCAAAAACCGTGAGCGGGCGCCACGACGCCTGCGTTGCCTGTAAAGATAGACATGAGGGCCGCGACTTCAATGCGGATTCGGCCCTGCGACGAAAGGGCCTCGGGGCGGCACGAGCCGGATTTCGTGTGCGGGCCCGTGGCCGAGATGCCGGCACGCCACGAGGCGGTCGCCTTCGAAGACCGCCGGAAGCGAAAGGGCGAGGGCATGGGGCGGCGCGCCCTGGGGCCTTTCGCCGACCTGCCGCCAGCCGCCCTCGCCCAGCGCGCGCACGCTCAACCCCTCGATCAGCGCACCCCGGAGGTGCCAGCGCCCGTCCCAGGCCCCGCGCCCCGCGACGCAGTCATGGCCCGCGACCGCCCGCGCCTCGCGCAGGACGCACAGCACGTCGCGCAGCACGATGACCTGCGCGCCCTGAAGCGTCGCGCCCGCCCCCCCGAGCGCGCGGTCGAGCACCTCCTCCAGCGCCGAGGCGCGGGGGCGGTATTCCGCGCCGCCCACCCAGCCGATGGCGCGGGCAAGCAGCCTCAGCTGCGTCTCCCGCTCGACCTGCGAGAGGCCGTCACGGTCGATCTCGACGATCCCCGTGGGAAGTCCGAGGGCCGTTCCCTCGCGCGCGATGCGCGACGCGACGTCGTCCGTGCGCGCCTCGAGCGCGGCGCGCGCGCGGGTCATCCGCGCGGCCGTCTCGGCCAGAGCATCGACATCCAGCCCCAGCGCCTCCATCGCCTTGCGGACGCGGACCCGGCCGAAACGGGGGTCCGCGTTCGAGGGATCGTCGGCGATCGGCATCCCGAGCGTTTCGGCATGGCGGCGCAGGTCGGACCTCCGTTCGTCGAGCAGCGGGCGGACCTGCCAGAAGCTGCCGCCGCCCACGCTTACGCGGCGCAGGGGCGCCATGGCGGACAGTCCGTCGACGCCCGAACCGCGCTCGAGCCGCATCAGGAGCGTCTCGGCCACGTCGTCGCGGGAGTGAGCGAACAGGACATGGTCCACCGCGTCGCCCGCCCAGTCGCCGATCAGCCCAAGGCGGGCGCGCCGCGCCGCGTCCTGCAGGTTGCCCTGCCCGTCCCAATGCCAGCGAAGCGTCCGGTGCGGATGGCCGAGCGCGGCGCATTCCCGCGCCACCATCGCGGCCTCGTCCGCGCTCCCCTCGCGGAGGCCGTGATCGACCGTCACGACCTCCATCGCGATGCCCATGTGACGCGCCCAGCCGTGGCAAAGCGCCAGCATCGCCATGGAATCGCCCCCACCCGAGACGGCGAGCGCGATCCTGCCGGGAAATCCGGGGCCCAGAAGCTGGCCCATGCGGGCCGCGAAGCGGTCCGGCAGGGCGGCTTCGTTCACGAACAGCCGAGGTTGAAGCGACCGGCCTCGGCCTCCTGCACGGCGGGGCTGCCGGGATAGCGCAAGCCCACCTCGTCAAGTGTCACGCAGGCCTCCTCGAGCTGGCCCAGCCGTCCCAGCGAAAGGCCGAGCTTGGTCAGCGCCCAGGGCGCGCGCTCGCCGTCGGGCGCGGCGCTGAAGCTGTCGAGGTAGGCGCGCGCCGCGCGGCTCCACGACCCCTGCTGCCCCTCGGCCTCGCCGCGCAGATAATGCGCCTCGGCGCTCAGGGGGCCGCCCGGATAGGTCTGGGTGAAGGCCTCGAGAAGCGACGCGGCGGAGGCATAATCGCCGGCCTCGAAGGCCTCGCGCGCACGGTCGAAATCGTCCTGTTCGGCCACGGCGAGCTGCGGGGCGCCGTCGCCGGCGACGGGTCCCTGAGGCAGGACCGGGGCCGCGCCCGAAGGCTCCACGCCGCCGAGGTTGGACGTCTCGCCGAGGGTCGCGATATCGCAGTCGGACTCCAGCTCGCAAAGCCGGAACTCGAGGTCGCCGACACGGGTCGTGCCGTCGCGCACCACGCGGTCGATGCGGATCTGAAGCTCTTCGGTCAGCGCGGTCAGCCGCCGAAGCTCCGCCTCGATCGCGTCCATGCGCTGAAGCGCCGAGCCGCTCGCGCCGCTGCCGCCCGCGCCGCCCGTCGTGTTCAGCTCGCGGCCCAGCCGTTGCAGCTCGACGAACAGGACCGACAGCTCCTGCCGGATGTCGGCAAGCGTCTGGGTGCGGTCCTGCGCGGACGCGGCGCCCGGAAGCACGAGCGCCGCGCACAGCGCCAGCGAAGCGAGACGGCGCATGGGATCAGACCCCCGGACCGGCCGAGATGACCGTGACCGCGCGGCGGTTCTGCATGTAGCAGGTCTCGTCCGAGCAGATCTCGATCGGGCGTTCCTTGCCGTAGCTGATCGTCCTCAGGCGGGTGCCGGGGACGCCTTCGCTCACGAGGTAGTCGCGCACGGCCGAGGCGCGGCGCGCGCCCAGCGCGAGGTTGTATTCCCGCGTGCCCTGCTCGTCGGCGTGGCCTTCGATGAGGGCGGTGTATTCGGGGTTCGACATCAGCCAGCGGGCCTGCTGGTCCAGCGTCGCCATCGCGGCGGGCGTGAGCGTGGACTGGTCGACAAGGAACAGGACGCGGTCGCCGACGACGGTGTTGAAGTAGGCCGGGCTGGTGGGATCGGAGGCCGCGCCGTCGAGGCCGGCCCCGGCGCCGCCCGCGCCCGCCATCATGCCGCGGGAACAGCCGGTCAGGGCCAGCGCGGCGCACAGCACGATCACGCCGGTCTTCGAGATGCTGGAGTTGAACATTCGCTCGGTATCCTCGGGTTCAGGTTTTGAAGGAAGCTATCACGCGGAGCGCCGCCACGTCCACGGCCCGCGCGGGGCTCATTGCAGCGGCGACCACGCCGGGTCCGAGGCCATGCCGGGCGTCGCCACCCGCTGCAGGTTCCGGCCCGTCAGGTCGACGGAATAGACCGCCGGCGCGCCATCCGTGCCCGCCGTCTCGCGGGTGAACATGATCACGCGGCCATTCGGCGCCCATGTCGGACCCTCGTCGAGGAATGAGGCCGTCAGCAGGCGTTCCTCCGAGCCGTCCGTGCGCATCACGCCGATGTGGAAGCGGCCTGCCTCCTGCTTGGTGAAGGCGATGTAGTCGCCGCGCGGGCTCCAGACGGGGGTGCCGTACCGGCCCGTGCCGCGGCTGATCCGCGTCGCCTCTCCGCCGCTGGCGGGCATGACGTAGATCTGCTGGTTCCCGGTGCGGTCGCTTTCGAAGACGATCTGGCGGCCGTCCGGCGAAAAGCTCGGCGCCGTCTCGATCGAGGGCGCGTTGGTCAGCTGCGTGCGCTCGCCGGTGGCCAGATCGAGCACGTAGATGTCGGTGTTCCCGCCCTGCTCCAGCGAAAAGACCACGCGGCCGCCATCGGGGGAGAAGCGCGGCGCGAAGGTCATGTTGCCCGCCGGGATCGCCTCTAGCGGCCGGCGGGTCACGGTGGCCACGTCCATCAGGTAGACCTGCGGAAAGCCGCTCTCGTAGCTGGTGTAGAGGACGCGGTCGCCCTGCGGGCTGAAGCGCGGCGCAAGCACCAGCGCGCGCGAGTCCGTCAGGAACTGCACGTTCGCGCCGTCGTAATCCATGATCGCGAGGCGCTTGAGGCGGGCGTTCTTCGGACCCTCCTCGTGGATGAAGACGACGCGCGTGTCGAAATAGCCCGCCTCGCCCGTGATCCGCTCGTAGACCTCGTCGGCGACGGTGTGGGCCATGCGCCGCCAGCTGTCGGCGTCGCCCACGAATTGCAGGCCCTCGCCGAGGGGCGCGTTCGAGAAGACGTCGAACAGCCGGAAGCGCACGACGATCTGGTCGCCGCGGGTCTCTACCTCGCCGGTGATCAGGGCCTGCGCGTTGATCGCCTGCCAGTCGGCATACTGGATCGGGCTGTCGAAGCTGGTGACGTTCGAGATGTAGGCGTCGGGCGGGATCTGCCGGAACAGCCCGGTGCCGCGCAGGTCGGCGGCGATGACGCGGGTGATGTCCTGCGCGACCTCGCCCGCCGGTCCGTCGGCCGCGATGAAGGTCGGCAACGCGAAGGGCAGCGGCTCGATCACGCCCTCGGTGATCTCCAGGCGCAGCGGGCCGGGCGACTGCGCGCTCGCCGGCATTGGGACGACCGCGAAGGCGGCGGCGATCAGGATTGCGACACGTTTCAGCACAGCTAGCCTCCTGCCGCGGGCGCGGCGTCGGTCGATAGGTGGACGGGGCGCGGCACGCGGATCATCGCAGGCGCATCCCCTCGGGGTTGAAGACAAGTTCCACCTGTCTCCAGTAATCGTAACTCTCGTCGGGCAGATCGTATCCATTTGCGCCGCAACGGATGATCGCGCGGCGCGCCGCCTCGTAGGCCTGCTGGGCCGCCGCCTCGGATCCGCCCGTGAACTCCAGAAGACGCAGGGACCCCGCCTCGGGGCGGCCGTCGCGGGCCATGTCGAAGGCGACGACAACCGTGGTCTGCAGTGCCTCGGTGGACAGCGCGCCCACGTTCCAGCACGCCTGCACCGCGATGCGGAAGCCGTCGCGCGCACCCTGACCCAGCGGCGGCCCGGAAGGCGCGGCAGGGGGCGCGGCCGTGACCGCTTCGGCGACGGCGCTGGCGATGGCGTCGGCGACATCGTTCTCGGGCGCGGGTTCGGGTTCGGGCTCGGGCGCCGGATCGGGCGTCGCGGCGGCGGTCTCTGCCGGGGCCGGCCGGGCGGGCCGGGCCGGCGGGCGCATCGACGCCGTGACCGGCCCGCCAGACGGCGTCTCGGCCTCGGTCACGATCTCGGTGCTGGCTTCCTCGGGCGCGGTCTGCGGCGCCTCTTCCGCGGGCGCATCGCTGATCTCGGGGCTGACCGGCTGATCCAGCACTTCTGGCGCGGTCTCCATGTCTGGCTCGGGCGCGGGCGCGGGAACCGGGGCGACGCGCGGCGCCTCGCGCGGCGTGGGGCGTTCTGACGGGGGCAGGTCGGGCGCGCCCGCGGGCGTCGGAAGTGCGGCGATCTGGTCCGTGACCTCGGCCTGCGGAGCGGGCGGAACCGGCTCGGGCCGGGCGTCGGCCTCGGGCTCGGGCGTCGGCTCGGGACGCTCGGCCGGCGGCGGCGCCTCCTCGGCCGAGGGCGGCGCGGGCGCCGCGCTTTCCTCGACCGGCGGCGGCGCGACGGGCGTTTCCATCACCGCGGGCGTCGTTTCCACCCCCGATGTCATCGCCTCGAACTCGGCGACCGACAGGATGGTGACGCCGGTCACCTGGAATTCCGTCTCGGGACTGTCGCGCCAAAGGAAGTCGCCCACCGCGACCCAAAGCAGGATCGCGGCATGGATCGCCGTGGATGCGTAGAGCGACCGGCGCATCCCGCCCTCACTCTCCGGGCCTGTCGGGGTCCGATCCGTCGAGCCGCGGCCCGCCCGAGTCGGTGACGAGCCCGATCTCGCGGAACCCCCCGGCGTTCAGCGCGCCCATCACGGTCATCACGCGCTCGTAGGGAATGGATCCGTCCGCGCGCAGGAAGATGCGCGTGCTGTCACGCTCGGCCGCCACGGCCTGAAGCCGCGCGACCAGCTGGTCGGCGGGCACTTCCGAGGTCTGCACGAGGATCCGCCCGTCGGGCGCGAGCGTCACGGTAAGCGGTTCTTCCTCCTCCGAGGGCAGCGCCTCGGCCGAGGTGTCGGGCAGGTCGATGGGAACGCCGACCGTCATCAGGGGCGCGGCCACCATGAAGATGATCAGAAGACACAGCATCACGTCCACGAAGGGCGTGACGTTAATCTCCGACATCGGCCGGGCGCCGCGCGTCCCCCGCCCCCTGCGGCGGCGCGGGCCGCCCTTCTGAGCGACGGAAGCCCCCATCAGTCCAGCTGCCGCGACAGAAGCGTCGAGAACTCGTCGGCGAAGCCTTCATAATTTGCCACGAGGCTGTCGGAGTCGCTCGACAGCTTGTTGTAGAATATGACGGCCGGGATTGCCGCCAGAAGGCCCAGCCCCGTCGCCAGAAGCGCCTCGGCGATGCCGGGCGCGACCACGGCGAGCGAGGTGTTGCCCGAGATCGCGATCTCCTGGAAGGAGCGCATGATGCCCCAGACCGTGCCGAAAAGCCCCACGAAGGGCGCCGTGGCGCCGGTGGTCGCGAGGAAGTTCAGTCCCTTGGTCAGCCGCTCGCTCTCGCGCGCGATCGCCACGTCCATCGAACGGTCGACGCGCTGCTGCACGCCGGGGATCAGCACGCCGTCGTCGCGCAGCGACCGCCGCCATTCCGTCATGCCGGCCACGAACACGCGCTCGGACGCGCTGGACGGCGCGGCCGCCACCTGATCGTAGAGCTCGTCCAGCGGCTCGCCCGACCAGAACGCGGCGTCGAAGGCCTGCGCGTTGGCGCGGGCCCTGCGGTACATGGCGTATTTCGAGAAGGTGATCGCCCAGACATACACGGACGCGACGATCAGGGCGATCATCACGAGCTGCACGATGAACGACGCACGGAAGAAAAGCGCAATGACGGTGTAATCCGCCTCCTGCGCCAACGCGAGCGTTTCGGTTTCCATACTTTTACTGCAGTCCTCTGGCCCGGCCTCGGTGACGGGCGCTTGTTCGTCGCGCCTCATTATGCGGAAGAATATCAGCTTCCAATGGGCTTGGCGAACACTTCTCCGTCACATGCAGACATCTGACGTGATCGCCGCGAGTTTTGCGCGAATATCCGCCGGAAGCCGCGTGGCGCGGCCCTGATCGTTCAGCACCACGATCCGCACCAGCGCCTCGAGAAGCACCTCGTCGCCGCGCAGGACCCGCTGGGCCATGTCGAAGCTCGCGCCCTTGAGGACTGATGCCCGCGTCTCGACGATCAGCTCATCCTCGAAGCGGGCGGGCCCGAGGTAGTCCGCCTCGACCCTGCGCACCGCGAAGACGAAGCCGCGCGCCTTCATGTCGAGCTGGCTGATGCCCGCCGTCCGCACCATCTCCGAGCGGCCCCGTTCGAGAAACCGAAGGTAGTTCGCGTAATAGACGATGCCGGCGAGGTCGGTGTCCTCGTAGTAGACGCGGACGGGATGGCGATGGAGGGTCATGACTGGACCATCGGGGCGCCCCCGCCGGGCGTCAAGGCGCTACTGCGGGCGCGGCAGGCGCGCAGCGAGGCGCAGCGCGTGCGCGCGGTCGGTGGCCGCGACGGGAAGCACCGGGTCGTAGGCCGCGCGGATGAGGTCGGCGATCTGCGGCTTGAGGATCGCGGGACCGCCCTCGGACAGGACCGCCAGCGGCGAGGAGCCAAGAAACGCGGTGTCCGACCACAGCAGGATCGTCTGCACCGCCTGGCTCAGCGCGATCGTCTCGGCGGAGACGGCCGCGAGGTCGTCGTCCATGCGCACGAAGACGAAGGCCGCCTTGATCCCGCCCTGCGCGTCGAACCGGAACGCGCGATACTGGTTCGCGTCGGCCTTCCGCAGCCGCGCCACCGTGTCGGGCAGATCGGGCAAGAGCCGGTCGAGGCCCGGCGTCTGCGCCAGTTCTTCCCAGTCGCGGATGAAGAAGACCATCAGGTTCGCGCCAAGTTCGGGATCCGTCTCGGTCATCGTGTGGCCGGCCAGCGCGACCACCGCCTCGATCGCCCCCTTCAGGACGGAAACCGTGGCGTCCTCGACGCCGAAGACGACGGGCGCGATCGGCCGGCCCCAGCGCGCGAACAGGACCTGTCCGTCGGCACGCGTGAAAAGTGCTGCGATCTGGTCGGCGTCGAGCGGGGCGAGGGAGCTATCGGTCATGGGCCGCTCATCTGGCCCGCGGCGGCACGACGGTCAAGGGCACCTTGGCGCGGAGACAGGCCGGCCAGCCGCATGGGCCCGCCCTGCCGGACCGGTCGCGCGCCGTGTCAGAACAGGCCGCCCTGCTCGGGTTGCCCCGGCGCCGGCAGGCCCAGATGCGCCCAACCCTTCTGCGCGAGCATTCGGCCCCGCGGCGTGCGCGCGATCAACCCCTGTTGAAGGAGATAGGGCTCGATCACCTCCTCCAGCGCGTCGCGGGGCTCGGCGAGGGCCGCGGCGATCGTCTCGATCCCGACGGGCCCGCCGCCGTAATTCTCGGCGATCAGCGTCAGATAGCGCCGGTCCGCCGCGTCGAGGCCCAGCTTGTCCACGCCCAGCCGCGTCAGGGCGCCGTCGGCGACCATGCGCGTGAGCCGCCCGTCGCCCTCGACCAGCGCGAAGTCGATCACCCGGCGCAGAAGCCGCCCGGCGATCCGCGGGGTGCCCCGCGCGCGCCCGGCGATCTCGCGCGTGCCCTCGGGCTCGGCCTCGATCCCGGCAAGGCGCGCGCCCCGCCCCACGATATGGTCAAGCTCGTCCACGGTGTAGAAATTCAGCCGCGTGGGAATGCCGAACCGGTCCCGCAGCGGCGTCGTCAGAAGGCCCAGCCGCGTCGTCGCGCCGATCAGCGTAAAGGGCTGCAACTCGATGCGAACGGTGCGCGCGGCCGGCCCCTCGCCGATCACGAGGTCCAGCTCGAAATCCTCGAGCGCGGGATAAAGGACCTCTTCCACCACCGGGTTCAGGCGGTGGATCTCGTCGATGAACAGGACGTCGCGCGCGTCGAGGTTGGTCAGGATCGCGGCGAGATCGCCCGCCTTGGCCAGCACCGGCCCGCTCGTCATGCGGAAGTTCACGCCCAGTTCGCGCGCCATGATCTGCGCCAGCGTCGTCTTGCCCAGTCCGGGCGGCCCGTGGAACAGGACGTGGTCCATCGCCTCGCCCCTGCGCTTGGCGCTTTCGGTGAAAACCCGAAGGTTCGCGCGCGCCTCTTCCTGGCCGATGAAGTCGTCGAGGGTTTGCGGCCGCAGGGCGCGGTCGGTGTCCTCGGGCAGGCGGTCGGGCCTGAGCGTGGGGTCGGGATCGGTCATCTCGGTTCCTTCTGCGCACGCCCCTTATGGCGCGGCGGCGCCGGCGCGGCCAGCCGCAGCTCAGTCACGCGGAGCAAGCAGCCGCAGCGCCGCGCGGATCAGCGCGGGCGTGTCGGCCTCGGGGGTGGCTCCCGCGGCCTCGGCCACGGCGCGCGCGGCGTCGCCCGGCGCGTAGCCGAGGTTCTGAAGCGCCGAAAGCGCCTCGGCCTCGGCGGCGCCGCGCATGGGCGCGGCCGGCGTCGGCGCGGCCGCGGACGCACCCCCCTCGTCGGGACCGACACGGGGTCCGGCACCCGCGCCCGCCAGCGCCATCGCGGCAGGCGCCTTGTCCTTCAGCTCGTTCACCACGCGCTGCGCAAGCTTCGGCCCGACGCCCGGCGCGGCGCGCACCGCGCCCCAGTCCGCAAGCGCCACGGCCCGCGCGACGCCCTCGGGTCCCAGCGTGCCGAGGATCGCCATCGAAGCCTTCGCACCCACCCCCTGCACCGACACCAGAAGCCGGTGCCACTCGCGCTCGTAGGGGCTGAGAAAGCCGAAAAGCTGCAGAAGATCCTCGCGCACCAGAAGCTCGGTATATAGCGAGACGGCCTCGCCCGCCGGCGGCAGCGACATCCGGGTGCGGTCGGAACAATGGACGACATACCCCACACCGCCCACGTCGATCATCACATGGTCGGGTCCCGCGTAGTCGAGGCGGCCGGACAGCTTGCCGATCATCGCGCCGCGCTCCCCGCGGCCATGGCGCGCGCCAGCCGGTCGGTCGCGCGGGCGTGGAATGCGTGGCACAGCGCGATCGCCAGCGCGTCGGCGGCATCCGGGCCCGCGGGATCGCAGCCGGGCAGCTGCATCCGCACCATGTGGTCGATCTGCCGCTTCTCGGCATGGCCCGCGCCCACGACGGCCTTCTTGACCGCGTTCGGCGCATATTCCGCCACCGGGATGCCCGCCACCGCCGGCACCAGCATCGCCACGCCGCGCGCCTGCCCCAGCTTCAGCGTGCCCGCCCCGTCGCGGTTCACGAAGGTCATCTCGACCGCGGCCGATTGCGGTGCGTGATCGGCGATCACCCCGGTCAACTGGCGGAAGAGCGACAGAAGGCGGCCGGCGAGATCTTCCCCCTCTGAGCGGCACTGGCCGTTGGCGACATGGCGCAGGCGCCCCGCCTCGGCGTCGATGATGCCCCAGCCGAGACACCTGAGGCCCGGATCGATCCCGATGATGCGCATGTCCCTGCCCGTCCCGGCCGCCCGCGCGGCGTTCTCTGCCCGTCCGCCGGTCCGCAGCGGCGTTTTCGCGTCATTAGCACGAAACGCGAACATCTGCCAAGTCCGGCACCGGACGCACGCCGATGCCCGCCCGCAGACGCCTACCGGCTTCGAGGTCGGCGAAATGCGTCATCCGAGCGCCTGAAAGCGACCTCTGATGAGCGGATTTTCGCCTTATTTTCATAAAGTTACACGGACCACGAGCTATGCCGCCGAAGCAAGGAACCCATGCAAAAATGACATTTGTGCGCGACCCGCCGCACGACTAAGTGCGCCTCACGGGCAACACGACGTTGCGCGACACCGCCACCACCGACACCACCCACTCGACCACCGCCACCGACGCCTGGAAGGATTGCATCAATGGCCGTCATGACCAACCGCCCCCTTGGCGCAGGGTTTCGCGCCACCCGCCTCCTTGCCGCCGTCGTCGGCCGGATCGTCGCCTGGAACGACGCCCGCGTGACCCGCAGGGCGCTTTGGCAGCTTTCGGACCGTGAGCTTGACGATCTGGGCCTGACCCGCGGCGACATCGAGGACATCGCGCAGGGCCGTCACTGAGACGCCGCGCAGCGAAGGCACAGGCCTCCGGAATGAATGAGGGCGCTCGCGGGAAACCCCGGAGCGCCCTTTTCTTCATGAAAACACAAGCCGATCGCGGAAATTGCGACGTTCAGGCGAGGTCGGGAAGCGTGCCCTCCATAAGGGCGGTCGCGACCACGCCAAGCAGGCGGTACACGTACTGGAAAAGGTCCACGACAAGGACCGAGACCTGGTCGGGCGCAAGGACGAGGCCCGCCGCCCGCTCGAACTGGTTTCCGGCCAGAAGCTGCGACACGGCCGCGCCGTAGACGTCGTCGCCGAGCGTCCAGATCAGGTAGGCCTTGACCAGGATGGTGACGACGGTCGCGAGAATGAGGCCCTTGATCGGGAACCCGAAGCGGAGCCTCCTGGACCGGGTTGCGAAGGGTCGGGCGAAGCCGTCCGGGTGCACGACCACGAAAGGCTCTTCGACACGAGTGCGACGACGGCCGAAATTACCGCCACGCCGCGCGCCTTCGATTCGCTGCAAGCGATCCGAAAAAGACGTATGATCCTGTGCCATTAGGGCAACCTACTTCAAACCAGGCGCCCCCACCGAACACTCTTTTACCACAGTTCGCGGCGCATTTGGACAAAATTATGTTGAAATTGTGAGGGTCGTCCATTCGCCGATCTCGGCCCGCCGCAGACAGCGCAGGCCCTCGCCCGCGTAGGCGGCGATCACCTCGTCGGCCTGCTCGTTCAGGATCCCCGAAAGGATGATGCGGCCCCCGGGCGCGACATGGGCCTTCATGGGCGCCGCGAGGTCCAGAAGCGGCCCCTTCAGGATGTTGGCGAAGATCAGGTCGTAGGGGGCTCCTGCCGCGATCTCGGGATGGTCGAACCCCGCCGCCTCGATGCAGCGCACCCGTCCCGACACGCCATTCGCCGCGGCGTTGGCCTCGGCCACCTCGACGGCCACGGGATCGATGTCGGAAGCGAGGACCGGGTTCGGCGACGTCAGCGCCGCCGCGATCGCAAGGACCGCGGTGCCGGCCCCGATATCGGCGACGCGCTGCGGCACCATGCCCTCGGCCAGAACCAGGTCGTAGGCTTCGAGGCAACCCTTTGTCGTGCCGTGGTGCCCCGTGCCGAAGGCCATCGCCGCCTCGATCAGAAGCGGCACGCATCCCTCCGGAACCTTGTCCGCGTCGTGGGACCCGTAGAGGAAGAAGCGTCCGGCCTCGACGGGGTGAAGCTCGCGGCGGACATGCGCGACCCAGTCCGTCTCGGGCAGCAGCGACACCGCAAAGGGCTGGGCGCCGTAGGCCGCGGCCAGAAGCGCCAGCGCGATCTCGTCGGGCGCCTCGGTGAAGTAGGCTCCCACCTCCCAAAGCCCCGAGCCGTCCTCCATCTCGAAGACGCCGACGCCCACGGGCGCGAGGTCGATCTCCTCAAGCGCCTCGCCCAGCGCCTCGGCGCTGTCCCTCTCTCGCAGTGTCGTCAGGGCGGTCCAGGTCGGCATCGGGGGATCACTCCGCAGGGGTGGGCGCGACGCCGACCCGCGCCAGCACCGTCTCGCGGCCGGGCTCGGGGTGGCGTGGGACCAGGCACGACAGCGCCAGCGAGACCGCCGCCATCCCCGCCGCCAGCAGGAACACCGACACCGGCGAGGTCAGCCACAGATAGCCCAGCCCCGCAGGCAGGAACACGGCCGCGACATGGTTGATCGTGAAGGCGACGGCGGCGGTCGGCGCGATGTCGCCCGGCATCGCGATCTTCTGGAAATAGGTCTTTATCGCCAGCGCCAGCGCGAAGAAGATGTGGTTCAGCACGTAAAGCGCCGCCGCCATCCCCGCGCCCCAGTCGTAGACGTAGAGGCCGGCATAGAGCACGAAGATCGCCCCGAGCCCGGCATATTCGACGATCAGCGCGAGCCTTTCGCCGAACCGCGCGACGACCCTGCCCAGAAGCGGCGCCGCGATCATGTTCGCCAGAAGCGTCCCCATGAACAGCGCGGTGATCTGGTGCACCTCGAAGCCGTAGCGCTCCACCATCATGAAGCCCGCGAAGACCACGAAGATCTGCCGGCGGGCGCCCGACATGAACTGCAGCGCGTAGTAAAGCCAGTAGCGCCGCCGCAGCACCATCCTGCGGGTCTGCGGGTTCGGGCTCTCGAACTGGGGGAAGACGGCGAAGCAGGCCAGCGCGATGGCCGCCGTCGCGCCGCCCGCCACCCAGTAGACGAGGTCGTAGCTCAGATCGTAGGCGCGCCACGTCAGGACGATCAGCAGGTAGGCCAGAAGCGTCGCGCCCGAGCCCACCGACAAGAGCCATCCCAGCGTCTGCGGCGCGCGCTTCTTGTCGATCCACTGCAGCTGGAGCGACTGGTTCACCGTCTCGTAATAGTGGAATCCGATAGAACTCAGCAGCGTCACGAACAGAAGCCCGCCCAGCGACGGGAACTGCGCCGTGAGCGCCGTCGCCACCCCCAGAAGGACCAGCGACACCAGCGCCAGCACCTGCTCGCGGATGAACATGATCAGCAAGATGACCCCGACGGCGAGGAAGCCCGGGATCTCGCGCACGGTGTGAAGCCAGCCGATGTCGGCTCCGTCGAAGCCCGCCATCTCGATGACGAAGTTGTTCAGAAGCGCCGACCAGGTGGCGAAGGCGATCGGCATCCCGAACGCCATCAGCGCCAGAAGCGCCACCGGCCGCCGCCAGAGCGGCAGCCGTTCCGCCTCCGCGAGGGGGATCGTCCTCAGGGTGTCGCCAAGTGCCATCCGCTTGCCCATACGACGCTTTCCGCGCGGCGTCCATCGCACCGAACGTGCGGATCCGCACAGGCCTGCCCTTCATCTTTCCCCAAATACGCCCGGGGGTCCGGGGGCGGCGCCCCCGGCGCGCGCCGCCGCCCCGGGTCGCGCGGCCCGGGCGGCCTCAGCTCGCCAGCACGTTGCGGAAGGCCCAGGGCTCCTCGGGGTCGATGTCCTCGGGGAAGTGCTCCCACCGGTCCTGCAGCGGGGTCCAGTCCGTGTAGTGCGCCTCGACCGGACCGAGGTAGGGCCGCTGCACCTCGAGGCACCGCGCGTGGTCCATCTCGTCGGTCTCCACGATGCCCGCGCCCGGGTTCTCCAGCGCCCAGACCATGCCGGCCAGAACCGCCGACGTCACCTGAAGGCCCGTGGCGTTCTGGAACGGCGCCAGCTCCATCGCCTCGGCGTTCGACAGCCGCGAGCCGTACCAGAGCGCGTTCTTCTCGTGGCCGTAAAGAAGCACGCCCAGCTCGTCGATCCCCTCGACGATCTCGTCCTCGCCCAGGATGTGGTGCTTCTCCTGCTGTCTCCCCGAGCCGAACATCTCGTGCAGCGACAGCACCGCGTCGTCGCAGGGGTGATAGGCATAGTGGCAGGTCGGACGGTAGTCGGGCTCCGCGCCCTGCCCCACGGTGTAGTAGTCCGACACCGAGATCGCCTCGTTGTGGGTCACGAGGAACCCGAACTGCGGACCCGGCGTCGGGCACCAGGTATGCACGCGCGTGATCGCGCCCGGCCGCTCCAGCCAGATGCCCGCCTGGCATCCTGTCGCGTGGCGGTGGCCATTCTCGGGGAACCAGGGCTCGTGCGTGCCCCAGCCCAGCTCGGCGGGCTGGAAGCCCTCGGCGATGAAGCCCTCGACCGACCACGTGTTGACGAAGACACCGCGCGGACGCGGCTGGCGCCGGGCCTGCGTGTCGCGCTCGGCGATGTGGACGCCCTTGACGCCCAGACCCTGCATCAGACGCGCCCAACCCTCGCGGTCCGCGGGCGACGGCACCTCGCGGCCGGTGTCGCGCGCCAGCGTCAGAAGCGCCTCCTTCACGAACCACGACACCATGCCGGGGTTCGCGCCGCAGCACGACACCGCCGTCGAGCCGCCCGGATTTCGCGCCTTCTCGTCGCGCACCGCCTGCCGCAGCGCGTAGTTGGTGCGCGCGGCGTTATCTGTCGTGCCGAAATAGTAGCCCGCCCATGGCTCCACCACGGTGTCGATGTAGGGCACGCCCAGCTCGCGGCAGAACCTCATCAGGTCGAGCGAGGATGTATCGACCGAAAGGTTCACGCAAAAACCCTTGCCCGGTTCCAGCAACCGGCCCAAGACCTCGCGGTGGTTCTCGGGCGTCAGCCTTTCCTGCACGTGGGCGATCCGGTGCTGGCGCAGGAAGTTCGCCTTGGCCGGGTCGGGCTCGATCACGACGAGCTTCTCGGCGTCGTAGTCGAAGTGCCGCTCGATCAGGGGCCATGTTCCCTTGCCGATCGATCCGAAGCCGATGATCACGATTGGGCCGTCGATGCGGCCGTAGACTGGGTGGGTCGTGGTCAAGACGCGGGTTCCTTCAAGTCAGCTGAAGGCCCTCAGTAGACCACCGCGCCGCGCATGTGAACCTTGGGCGGGGCACGCGCCGCCCCGGGGCCGGGCGCGGCCAGGCGTCCTCGGGGCGATCGTCGGGTGCGACCGAGGGTTCCCGAACCCTCGGAAGCTCCGGCGCGAGTTCCTGCGGACGGACGGGTGGCGACCTCGCGTTGATCCCGGCCCGAAACGCCAAAAGGCCGCGCGAGGTGCGCGGCCTTTCGAAGTCGGAACGCTGCGCCGTGACGGCGCGGCTCGCGTCAGTTCTGCGCGTAGTATTCGATGACGAGGTTCGGTTCCATCTGCACCGCGTAGGGCACGTCCGACAGGCCGGGCGTGCGCACGAAGGTCGCGGTCATCTTGGAGTGGTCGACCTCGAGGTAGTCGGGGACGTCACGCTCGGCCAGCTGGACGGCCTCGAGCACGATGGCGAGTTGCTTGGACTTCTCGCGCACCTCGATCACGTCGCCTTCCTTCACCCGGTAGGAGGGGATGTTGACGCGCTTGCCGTTCACCAGCACGTGGCCGTGATTGACGAACTGGCGGGCTGCGAAGACGGTCGGAACGAACTTGGCGCGGTAGACCACCGCGTCGAGACGGCGCTCCAGCAGGCCGATGAGAAGCTCACCGGTATCGCCGCGCTGACGCTCGGCGTCGGCGTAGATGCGGCGGAACTGCTTTTCCGTCAGGTCGCCGTAATAGCCCTTGAGCTTCTGCTTGGCGCGAAGCTGCAGGCCGAAGTCGCTGAGCTTGCCCTTGCGGCGCTGGCCGTGCTGGCCGGGGCCGTATTCGCGCTTGTTCACGGGCGACTTGGGGCGGCCCCAGATGTTCTCGCCCATGCGGCGGTCGATCTTGTACTTGGCAGAGGTGCGTTTGGTCACCGTCTGATCTCCTCTTCAGCGTGGTCAAGAGGGCGTTGTCCTTTCCCCTCCCCGGTCCCTCGGGACCGCTTCGGGGCGACAGGCTTCCCCTTGCGGGGTCCGCCAACACCAAATGAAAAACCGGCGCAGACCGCCGGGATGGGCGGCTTCTACACGATGTCGCCCCGCTGTCAATGGCGCGTCGGGCCCGGCCTCAGGCGGCGCGGGGCGGCGCGGCGGGGCCGCCGAACAGGATCGCGGCCTCGGCGCGGTCGAGCATCCGCCGCGCCGGCGCGCCGTAGGAGAACGGGTCGGCGGCGAGATCGGGCCGCGCGCCCGCCAGCGCCTCGCGCTGCTCGTGCGAGAGCGTGTCGAGACCCATGAAGCCGGGATGGAAGCTTTCGACCTCGAGGCCGTTGGCCCGGATCACCTGGTGGCGCTCGAGCATCAGGTGGATGTAGACCGTCTCGCGCAGCGAATGGTCGACCGTGACGCCGGCCCCCCCGACAAGGTCGCCCGCGCGCACGAAGACCTCGGCCTCGCCCCACAGCTCACGCGGGGCGCGGCCGGTGACGAGGACGCGGTGTTCAGGGCTGACGACAAGGTCGCCGCCGGGACGGTTTACGCCCAGCGACCCGGCCCTCAGCCGCACCGGCCTCTGGTCGGGCAACGCGAAAAGCCGCGCGCCCGACATGCGCCGGTGCCCGCGCCACAGCACCTTCTGCGGGCCGTCGTCGCGCGTCAGCAGGCGATCGCCGGCGTCGAGGTCCTCGATCGCGACCTCGCCGCGAAGGGTGCTCAGGCGCGTGCCCGGCGTGAAGCAGATGACCGCCGGACGCTCGCGGACGGCGCGGGCGGGCGGGCGGTCGGAACAGGCGACGACGGTGTGACGCTGCCGCGCGCGCGGCAGGCTGTCGGGGAAAAGCAGGACGGGCGGCGCTCCCTCCTCCACCGCGATCGGCACGACCGTGTGAAAGCGCGCGCCGTCCGACACCACGAAACCGCCCGTCAGGGTCGGGCCGCCGTCTTCCGGCAAGGGCCGGTCCTGGGGAAGGCCGGCGGGGCAGGTCGCGGGTCGCTGCAGCAGGCTGCGCACGGCCCGCGCCGCACGGGCGCGCAGTTCGTCGTGATCCCGGCTGGCGGTCGGGGCGGACGCGGGGCCGCGCGTCTCGAGGGCGAGCGCGCGGCCATGCCAGCTCCAGCTCATCCCTTCCGCCAGTTCTGTTTCTGGTTCTGCCGGTGATCCCTCCAGCAGGGTCTGCGCCCATGAAATCATGAACGCCCCCCGATCGCACGTACCCATTGCCCCGCCTCAGGTTGCAAGACATCGCCGTTAACCGGCGTTATCCGCCAAGGCTACCACGGGTGATTCGCCCTGTGAAGACAGTGATTCGCCGAGGCGGCACGTTTGGCCCGGCCCCCGCACCCGTTGCGCGGCTCCGCGCATTTTCGCAGGCGTCCTGTTCGCCGGAGCACGCCCGATCACGCAGGCGTGACGGGCGCCCGCCACAGCAGCCTTACCTTTGTCCCGGTTTTAATCCAACGGGAGTAAGAGATGACGCAGCTCACACGCCGCAACCTTCTGTCCGCCGGAGCCGCCTTGCCCCTCACGGGGCTTGCGGCCGGATCGGCCCGCGCCGAGGCGCAGATGATGGGGGCAAGCTTCGCGCGTCACCGCCGCTTCATGATCGGCGGCTTCGAGGTCACGACGATCCTTGCGGGCACGACCCCGCGCGACGAGCCACAGGGCATCTTCGGCATGAACGTGTCGGCCGAGACCTTCGCCGAGGTCAGCCGCGAGAACTTCCTCTCGAGCGAGACCTCCCAGTTCTTCTTCACGCCCACGCTCGTCAACACCGGCGCAGAGCTGGTCCTGTTCGACACCGGCCTGAACGCCGCCGCGACCGTCGGCGCGCTGGAAAGCGCGGGCTACACGGCCGATCAGGTCGATGTCGTCGTCCTGACGCACATGCACGGCGATCATATCGGCGGCATGATGAACGAGGGCGCGCCGACCTTCGCCAACGCGCGCTACGCGGCCGGCCAGGTCGAATGGGACCACTGGGCCGCAGCCGGCAACGAGGGGTTCGACGCCAACGTGCGCCCGATGGCCGACATGACCAGCTTCCTGGGGGATGGCGACGACGTGGTTCCCGGCATCACCGGCATGGCCGCCTTCGGCCACACGCCCGGCCACATGGTCTTCCGCCTCGAAAGCGAGGGACAGGGCCTCGTGATCTTCGCCGACCTCGCCAACCACCCGGTCTGGTCGCTGGCCCGCCCCGACTGGGAGGTGCGCTTCGACGCGGACAAGGCGCAGGCGGCCGCAAGCCGGCGCAACGTCCTGGGCATGATCGCCGCCGACAGGATCCCCGCCATCGGCTACCACATGCCGTTTCCGGCCGTGGGCTACGTCGATACTGCCTCCTCGGACGGCGCCGAGTTCCGCTGGGTGCCCGAGGCCGGGCAGCTGATGGGCTGAGGCCGAGACGAGTTTTGGCCGCGCGGCAACGCCCGCGCGGCCCCCTCGCGGCAGTCCGCGCGAGCTCAGGAAAGCCGCGCGAAGAGGTCGCCGGACTTCGCATCGGGCGGAAGCGCGGCCAGCCACGACAGCGCCTCGTCCCCGTCGCGCCAGTCGGACCAGAGGAAGCGCGCGTCCTCGCCCACGATGACGTTGAAGCGGTAGGACCCAAGCTCCGCCAGCCGCCGAACGACATCGCGCGTCAGTTGCGGAAACCCCGGCAGATACTCGACCGAGACCATTGGGACCGGCACCGACAGCCCGCCCAGCACCTCCAGCTCGTAGCCCTCCACGTCGATCTTGACGTAATCGGGCGTCCCGAAGCGCGCGATCAGCCCATCCAGCGTCACCACGCGCACGCTCTGGCGGCTTTCCCAGCGGACATGATCGAAGCCCGGCGCCGAGGCCGCGCCCGAGACGAATTCGGCCTGAAGCGACGATACCGTGGGGTGGCGGGACGAGACCGCCATCTCGGCCACGGCCTCGGAGCGGCCGGCGGCGGCCTCGATCAGGACCACGTCGCGCGGCATCGTGCGGCGCAGGAACCCCGCGAACATCGCCTGCGGCTCCAGCGCCACGACGGTCGCACCGGCCGCGCGCATGGCCCGCGCCCGCGTGCCGACATGCGCACCCACGTCGAAGGCCAGCGTGCCTTCCCCGAGGATCCCGCGATAGAACCGCCGCCACGCACGCAGCGTCGCGGGGTTATGGTAGATCACCACCGAGCGCAGAAGCCCCAGCCATCGATCCATGACGCCACTCCCCTTCATTTCGCCCATCAGATAGATCGACGGCGCGGCTTTCCATCCTTGCCATGCGCCGCCGCCGGGCAACCGCCCGGTCCGGCGCCCATGGACCTCACGAATTCTTTGTTGGGCATTGCCGCCGCAATGCTAGTTTAACGCAGCAATGGCCCGCGTTTGCGCGCCGCCACCGCATCGGACAGGCACATGAACTTCCTCAGGCAGACCTTCCTCGGACTTCTGGCCGTCGCCGCCGCTGTCGCCATCTGGGCGTTCTATGTTCCTTCCGCCGCCCCCTACCTGGAACGGGCGGGCATCTACGACATTATGGGCATAGACGCCCCCGCCGGCGCCGGCGACGAAGGCGGCGGACGCCGGTTCGGAGGCGGCGCTTCGCAGGTGGTCGTGGCCGAGGTCGCGACCGGGCAGGTCAACGCCCGCGTCTCGGCCATCGGCGACGGGCGCGCGGCGCGGTCCGTCACGGTGCGCTCGGAGGCGACGGGCCTGATCCGCGAGCTGTCCGTGATGCCGGGACGCTACGTCGAGGAGGGCGCGGTGATCGCGCTTCTCGACGACGACGCCGAGCGGATCGCGCTGGAGCGCGCGCGTCTGAGCGTTGCCGACACCGAGGGCGACGTGGAGCGCCTGCAACAGCTCAGCGCGTCCGGCGCGGTGTCGGCGGTGCAGCTGCGCTCGGCCGAGCTCGCGTTCCGCTCGGCAGAGCTGGAGGTGGCGCAGGCCGAGTTCGACCTCGCGCAGCGCCGCATCGTCGCGCCCATCTCGGGATGGGTCGGCCTGCTCGAGGTCGAGGAGGGCGACCGCATCGGCGCGCAGGACGCCATCGCCGTCATCACCGACCGCTCGACCATCCAGATCGACTTTCGCGTCCCCGAGCGCCACATCGCCCAACTGTCCGTGGGGATGCCGCTGGAGGTGATCCCGCTCGCGCGGCCGGACGAGGTGCTGCAGGGCGAGATCGTGGCCCTCGACAACGTGGTGGAACGCGCGAGCCGCACCCTGCGCGTCCAGGGCCGGGTCGAGAACGCGGACGACACGCTGCGTGCGGGACAGGCCTTCGAGGTGGCGCTGTCGTTTCCCGGCGACAGCCTGCCGTCCGTCGATCCGCTGGCGATCCAGTGGTCCGGCGACGGCGCGTTCGTCTGGGCCGCCCGGGACGGAGAGGCGGTGCGTGTCCCGGTCGTGATCCGCCAGCGCAACAGCGACAGCGTCCTCGTCGAGGCGGCATTGAGCGCGGGCGACCTCGTCGTGATCGAGGGGGTGCAGACCCTGCGTTCGGGCGGCGCGATCGAGATCGTCACCGGCGCGTCGGCGGCCGAGGGCGACACCGCCGCCGTCGCGGCGTCCAGCGACATCTGAAGGCGGGGCCGGGCATGACGCAGAAAACGGCCAAGGCGGCCTCGGCCTCGGGAACCGCGCTGTTCGTGCGCCGCCCCATCCTCGCCCTCGTGCTGAGCGCGCTGATCGTGATCGCGGGGCTGGCGAGCCTTCTGGGCGTCGAGGTGCGCGAGCTGCCCAACGTCGACCGCCCCGTCATCACCGTGACCACCCAGTTCCCCGGCGCCGCGCCCGAGACCGTCGATCAGGAAGTGACGAGCCGGATCGAGGGCGCGGTGGGACGCGTCGCGGGCGTCAGGTCGATCTCGTCCAATTCCCGCTTCGGGCGCAGCCGCGTGACGCTGGAATTCGCCGAGGACGCAGACATCGACGTGGCCGCCACCGACACCCGCGACGCGGTGGCGCGCATCGCGAACGCGCTTCCCGACGACGCGGAAACGCCGCGCATCGTGAAGGCGGACGCCGACGCGCAGCCCGTGGTGCGCATCGCCGTCACGTCGGCCACGCGCAGCGCGCAGGACCTGACGCGGCTGGTGGACGAGGAAGTGTCCGACCGCCTGATCTCGATCGACGGGGTCGCCGACCTGCAGGTCTACGGCGACCGCGAGCCGATCTTCCGCATCGACATCGACCTGATGGAGCTTGCGAGCCGGGGCCTGACGCTGGCCGACCTGCGCCGGACGCTGGCCGACGTCGCCTACGACGCGCCGGCGGGCGACCTCAGCGGGGACCGCCAGTCGATCAACGTGCGCACGACCGCCACCGTGGCCTCCCCGGACGCGTTCGAGGACCTCGTGATCCGCGAGAACGTGCGCGTGCGCGACGTGGCCCGCGTGTCGCTGGGCCCCGCGCCCGACGAGACGGTGCTGCGCGCCAACGGCGAGACCGGCCTCGGCCTCGGCGTCCTGCGGCAGGCCACGAGCAACACGCTGGCGATCTCGGACGGCGTGCGCGCCGCGGTGGCCGAGCTGCAGCAGTCGCTGCCCGACGACGTCAACATCTTCGTCACCTCCGACGACGCGATCTTCATCCGCGGCTCGATCGAGGAGGTTCTGAAAACGCTCGCCCTCGCGGTCGCGATCGTGGTCGTCGTGATCTTCCTGTTCCTGCGCGACCTCCGCGCCACGATGATCCCCGCGCTGACGATGCCCGTGGCCCTCATCGGGACGCTGGCCGCGATCTACCTCGTCGGCTTCTCGGTCAACATCCTGACGCTGCTGGCGCTGGTGCTGGCCACGGGCATGGTCGTGGACGACGCCATCGTCGTGCTGGAGAACATCGTGCGGCGCAGGTCCGAGGGGATGGGCCCGAGGGCGGCCGCCGTTCTGGGCACGCAGCAGGTCTTCTTTGCCGTCGTCACGACCACCGCAACGCTTGCCGCCGTCTTCGTGCCGCTGTCGTTCCTGCCGGGTCAGGCGGGGGGGCTGTTCCGGGAATTCGGCTTCACGCTGGCCATGGCCGTCGCGCTGTCGTCGGTGGTCGCCCTGTCGCTCTGCCCGGTTCTGGCAAGCCGCCTGCTGACGGCCGAGGACACCGGACGCGGCTCGGGCGGGTTCTTCGGCTGGCTGGGCGACAAGCTGGCCGCCTTCTATGCCTGGACGCTGCGCGGCGCGCTTGCCAATCCCTTCGTCGTCGTCCTCGTTGCGGGGCTTTTCGCGGCGACGGCGGCGATGATGGGGACGGGCCTCCGGCAGGAGCTGACCCCGCCCGAGGACCGGGCCGTGGCGCTTTTGTCGGTCTCCGCGCCGCAGGGCGTGTCCCTCGACTACACCGTGTCGAAGATGCGCGAGATCGAGGCGCTGATGCAGCCGCTGCGCGACAGCGGCGAGATCACCAACCTGTTCTCGATCTCGGGCATCGGATCGAATTCGCGCGGCTTCATGGTGATGACCCTGGCAGCGTGGGACGCGCGCGAGCGCAGCCAGCAGGAGATCGTGGGCCAGATCAACGGCGCCTTGCGCGGCGTCGTGGGCGTGCGCGCCTTCGCCATCCAGCCCAATTCGCTGGGCATACGGGGCGCCGGGCGGGGGCTGACCTTCGCCGTGACCGGAAACGACTACGCCCAGCTCGAGGAGGTGGCCGGCGCGCTGGTCGCCCGCATGCAGGAAAACCCGGCCTTCGGACAGGTCCGGCTGGAATACGAAACGACGCAGCCGCAGCTCTTCATCGAGATCGACCGGACCCGCGCGTCGGATCTGGGCATCGAGATCGCGGGCCTGGGGGAGGCGTTGCGCGCCGTCCTGGACGGGCGCAGCGTGGGAAGCGTCTTCGTCAACGACACCAGCTACGACATCCAGATGCTTTCGACGTCCGACCCGGTGAACGATCCCGGCGACCTCGAAAACGTCTTCGTGCAGGCCGGCGACGGAGAGATGATCCCCATGTCGACCTTCGTGACGCGGCAGGAACGCGCCGTCGCGCCCGAGCTGGAACGCGAGGGCCAGAACCGGTCGGTCGAGATCTCGGCGGGCCTCACCCCCGCCCTGCCGCTTGGCTCGGCGCTCCAGCAGGTCGAGGAGATCGCGGACGAGATCCTCGCGCCGCAGAACCGCATCGTCCCCCTCGCCGAGGCCGCGACGCTCGACGAGACGTCGTCGGGCCTGCTTCTGACCTTCGGCTTCGCAATCCTCGTCGTGTTCCTCGTCCTGTCGGCCCAATTCGAAAGCTTCGTCTCGGCGGTCGTCGTCATGGCGACGGTGCCCCTGGGGCTGGCCTGCGCGGTCTTCGCGCTGGTGCTGACCGGCCTCAGCCTCAACATCTACAGCCAGATCGGCCTCGTGATGCTGATCGGGATCATGGCCAAGAACGGCATCCTGATCGTGGAATTCGCCAACCAGCTCCGCGATCGGGGCGAAGAGATCGGCGAGGCGATCCTGAACGCCAGCACGATCCGCCTGCGCCCGGTGATGATGACGATGATCTCAACGGTGCTAGGCGGCGTGCCCCTGATCCTGTCCTTCGGCGCGGGCGCCGAGGCGCGCGAGGCGCTTGGCTGGGTGATCGTGGGCGGCCTCGGCCTCGCCACGGTCTCGACGCTCTACCTCACGCCGGTGGCCTACCTCCTGCTGGCGCGGTTCTCGACGCCCAAGGCCGAGGAGGAATCGCGCCTCGCCCGCGAGCTCGACGCGGCCTCCTCGCAGGACGGCGCCGCCAAGGCCTGAGGGGCCATCCGGCGCCCCATGCCCCCGCGCGGCGCGCAGGGAGCTTTCGGGCAGCGTATTCGACATGCGCGCGGCACCGCGCGGATGCTATGACCGGGTCATGGACATCGTTCTTCTGACCACCGTGATCGCCTGCCTGTTCCTCGTGATCGGCGCGGCCGAGCCGCTCGCGGCGCGGCTGCGGCTGCCGCACAGCGTGATCCTCGCCGTCCTCGGAGTCCTGATCGGGGTCGGCGCGATCTTCTTCCTGCGCACCGAACTGACCGACGCGCTGAACCCCGTGGCCGAGGCGATCCTCGGGCTTCCGATCCGCTCCAACGTGTTTCTCTACGTCTTCCTTCCGACGCTCCTGTTTCAGGCGACGCTCGGGATGAACCTGCGCCGGATGCTCGACGACTGGGTGCCGATCCTCGTGCTGGCCATCGTCGCGGTCTTCGTGGCGACGATGGCCGTCGGCGTCGCGCTGTCATGGGCCAGCGCCCTGCCCCTCGTCGCCTGTCTTCTGATCGGCGCCATCGTCTCGACCACGGATCCCTCGGCCGTGGTCTCGATCTTCCGCTCGATCTCGGCGCCGCGCAGGCTGGCGCGCATCATCGAGGGCGAGAGCCTTCTCAACGACGCCGCCGCCATCGCGCTCTTCGGCCTGTTCATGGGCTTCGTGATGCTGGGCGTGCCGGATCCCGACCTTGGCGAGGCGATCGCGCGCTTTCCCGTCCTCGTGGCCGGGGGTGCGCTGACCGGCTGGCTTTCGGCCCGGCTCGCGGTCTGGGTCATGGCCATGTTCTCGCGGCACGAACGGGCGCAGATCTCGATCTCGGTCGCCCTGCCCTACCTCGCCTACATCGGCGCCGAGCAGCTGGTGGGGGCGTCGGGCGTCATCGCCGTGGTCGCGGCGGGCCTGACGCTGAACCTCGGCGGGCCCGGACGCCTTCCGCCGCAGGCATGGGCCAATCTGCGCGAGGTCTGGGACCTGCTGGCCTACTGGGCCGGGGCGCTGATCTTCATCCTGGCGGCGCTGCTGATCCCGCGTCTGCTGGAAGGCGCGCGGCCGGGCGATTTCGGCCTGATCGTCGTGGTGATCGTGGCCGCGGTCGCCGCGCGCGCCGTGATGCTCTTCGGGCTTCTGCCGCTGCTGACGGCGCTGCGCCTGTCGCCTCCGGTCGAGACGCCGTACCGCGCCGCGATCCTGTGGGGCGGGCTGCGCGGCGCCGTCACGCTCGCGCTGGCGCTGGCCGTGACCGAAAGCTTCAGGGTTCCCGCCGAAACCAAGCGCATCGTCGGCATCCTCGCCACCGGCTTCACGCTGTTCACGCTGATCGTGCAGGGCACCACGCTGCGCTGGGTCATCGCGCGGCTTGGCCTCGACCGCCTGTCGCCCATCGACGAGGCGCTGTCGCGGCAGGTGGTGGCGGTGTCCCTGCAGACGGTGCGCGAGGACCTCGCCCGCACCAACGAGAACTACGAGCTGACCCACGACATCGTCCGCTCCGAGGCCAAGGACTTCGGCGAGCGGCTGGACGCCGCGGTCAAGACGGCCGAGGCCAGCGCCGACATCCTCGACCGCGATCGCATCACACTGGGCCTGATCGCCCTGGCGGGTCACGAACGCGACCAGATCCTCGCCCGCGTGCGCGACCGGACGATCTCGGCGAGGATGGCGGAGCGGATCCTGTCGGACGCCGACCGCCTGATCGAGGGCGCGCGGTCGAACGGGCGCAGCGGCTATCAGCGCGCGGCGCGGCGCAGCATCGCCTATGGCAGCCCCTTCCAGGCGGCGGTCGTCCTGCAACGGCGGCTCGGCCTGTCCGCGCCGCTTGCGAGGATGACGGCGGACCGGTTCGAGCTTCTGCTGTCGCAGCGGTTGATCCTGCGTGACCTCGGCGCCTTCATCGATGGACGCATAAGGCGCATCCACGGGCGGCGCGTGGCCGAGCTTCTGCGCGACCTGCTCGCGCGGAGGGTCGAGGCGCTGGAGACCGCGCTGGAGGGGCTCCGGCTGCAGTATCCGGGCTATGCCGAGGAGCTGGAGCGGCGCTTCATCCGGCGCACCGCCCTGCGGCTGGAGGAGCGCGAATACGCCGCGATGCGCGAGGATGGCCTGATCGGCGCCGAGGTTCACACCGCGCTGATGCAGGACATCGCCCTGCGCCGCGCCATCGCCGAGGGTCGCCCGCGCCTCGACATCGCGATTCAGCGGGCCGAGCTGGTGCGCCAGTTCCCGCTGTTCGCCGATCTCGACGCCTCCGCCCTGAGGCGGCTGGGGCGCACGCTTCAGACCCGCTACGTCAATGCGGGCGAGTTGGTCATCGACAGGGATGCCCCCGCCTCCAGCGTGTTCTTCATCGCCTCGGGCGCGGTGGAGCTGGAAAGCGCGGGCCAGACGTGGCGGTTGGGCCGGGGCGAGATGTTCGGGCAGCTCGCGATCCTCATGCGGCGGCCGCGCCGGGCCGAGGTGCGCGCGATCGCGCCTTCGACGCTGCTGGTCCTCGACGAGGCGCGGTTCCGCCGCCTTCTGAAGCGCAGCGCGACGCTTCGCGAGGCGGTGCGGGCGAGCGCCGAGAAACGCGGCATCGCCTCGGAGGGCCTTCTGCCCGAGCGGGCCCGATAGACGGCGGCGTTCGCGGCGGCGAGGCGATCAGTCGAGCGTCGCGTCGAACTCGATCAGGCTCCGGCCGTCCTCCGTCGCGGGGGCGAGGATGATCTTCGCGTTCGCGATGCCGGGACCGGAGAATTCGATCGACCGCTCAAGGAGCTCGGGGCCACCCGCCGACACCGGGTAGCCGCTGGTCTCGAGGCTGTCCTGCCAGTCCGCGAAAAGCGCATCGACATCCGCCCCGGTCGCGATCGAGAACATCCGCACGGTCGATCCGATGACGCGGTCCGAGATCACCTCGGTGTCTTCGGGGAACGTGAGCGCGTCCGGTATCCAGTCCTGTATGTGCTCTTCGGCGCGGACGGTGACGGTCGCCATCAGGACGATCGCGGCTGCCAGCACGCCGCCACGCGCAGGCAGACGGTCGATCGCGCGGCGCGCCCAGACGGCAAGGGGGGCGGGCCGCAGGACGGGACGCGGGCCGTTTATGGCGCAGGCAATCGTCATGAGGGGACACTTATCCAAGCGGGCCCCCGTTTCAAGTCCGGGCACCGCCACGCCCGGCGGGAGGCGGGCACCACGCCGCACACCTTCTTGCGCGCTTCCCGTATCGCTGGGGATGCGAAAAACCCTTTTCCATCCGACATTATTCGTATATTCGTGAAATATGGAAAATGAGATTCCCTCCCGCCTCGTCGCGCTTGGCCATCCGCAGAGACTGGCGGTCTTCCGCCTGCTGATGCGCCGGTTTCCAGACCGCGTTCCCGCCGGGGAGTTGTCCGATGCGCTCGGCATCAAGGCCTCCACGCTCTCGGCCTACCTCTCCGCGCTGATGCAGGCAGGGCTCGTCACGCAGGAGCGGGCGGGCACCTCGCTGCGATACTCCATCGCGATGCCGGAGGTGCGACGCACCTTCGACTACCTCCTCAACGACTGCTGCCGCGGCCGGCCCGAGCTGTGTTCGCCCCTTGCCACGCCCCGCAGGCCGGAGCCGCGCATCGCGCCGCGCGGGAAGTTCAGGGTCCTGTTCATCTGCACCGGCAACTCCGCCCGCTCGATCTTTGCCGAGGCCATCCTGCGCACGGAGGCGGGCGCGCGGTTCGAGGCCTTCTCGGCGGGCACCCGCCCCGCGCCCGAGGTGAACCCCTTCGCCCTCGCGGTGCTGGAACGGCAGGGCCACGACACCTCGGCGCTGCGCACCAAGACGGTGGCGGAGTTCCAGACGCCCGGCGCGCCCGCGTTCGACTTCGTGTTCACGGTCTGCAACCAGGCCGCGAACGAGGAATGTCCGACATGGACCGGACAGCCCGTCAGCGCGCATTGGGGATTGCCCGACCCGGTGAAAGCCGAAGGCACCGACGCCGAGAAGGCCCTGGCCTTCCGGCAGGCCTACGGCGCGATGCGCAACCGCATCCTGTCCTTCGCGGCCCTGCCGCTCGACGCGCTTGACCGGATTTCGCTGCAACAGGCGGTGGACGACATCGGCCGCGCCACCAGGGGAGAGCCCGCATGACCGTCTACGCGCTGAACGGACTTGGCCGGATCGGCAAGCTTGCGCTGAAGCCTCTGCTCGAGCGCGGGGCTCGGATCGCCTGGATCAACGACGCCGTGGGCGGCCCGGCGATGCACGCGCATCTCCTTGAATTCGATACCGTGCACGGACGTTGGGACGCGGACATCACACATGACGCGGATAGCGTGACCATCGACGGCCGCCGCATTCGCTTCGCGGGGGCGCGGGACCTCGCGTCGCTTCCGCTCGAGGGCGTGGACGTGGTCATCGACTGCACCGGCGCCTTCAAGTCCGAGGCCGCGCTCGCCCCGTACTTCGAGGCGGGCGTCAGGAAGGTCGTGGTCTCGGCCCCGGTCAAGGACGGCGGGGCCGCGAACATCGTCTACGGCGTAAACCACGACGTCTACGACCCCGCCCGGCACCGCATCGTCACGGCGGCATCGTGCACCACGAACTGCCTCGCCCCGGTGGTGAAGGTCGTGCACGAGGCCATCGGCATCCGCCACGGCTCGATCACCACGATCCATGACGTGACGAACACGCAGACCATCGTGGACCGCCCGGCGAAGGACCTGCGCCGCGCGCGCTCGGCGCTGAACTCGCTTATCCCCACGACGACGGGCAGCGCCACGGCGATCACGCTGATCTATCCCGAGCTCGCAGGCCGGTTGAACGGCCACGCCGTTCGGGTGCCGCTTCTGAACGCCTCGCTCACCGACTGCGTCTTCGAGCTGGAGCGCGCCACCAGCGTCGAGGAGGTCAACGCCCTGTTCAGGGCGGCCGCCGAAGGCCCGCTGAAGGGCATCCTCGGCTACGAAGAGCGCCCGCTCGTCTCGGCCGACTATACCGACGACACGCGGTCCGCGATCGTGGACGCCCCCTCGACGATGGTCGTCAACGGGACCCAGCTGAAGGTCTACGCCTGGTACGACAACGAGATGGGCTATGCCCACCGCCTCGTGGATGTGGCGCTGATGGTCGGGGCGTCGCCGTGAGCGCGTCCCCGCGTCCCGAGGGTCTTGCGGCCTATGCCGCCGTGACCGCCGCCTACTGGGCGTTCATGCTGACCGACGGCGCGCTGAGGATGCTGGTCCTGCTGCACTTCCACACGCTCGGCTTCACGCCGGTGCAGCTTGCCTATCTGTTCGTCCTCTACGAGATCGCGGGGATGGCCACGAACCTTTGCGCGGGCTGGATCGCCGCGCGCTTCGGGCTGACGGCGACGCTTCACGCCGGGCTTGCGATCCAGGTGGCGGCGCTGGTCGCGCTGGCGCAGCTGGACCCCGGCTGGACGGTCGGGCTGTCGGTGGCCTTCGTCATGCTCGTGCAGGGCGCGTCGGGCGTCGCCAAGGACCTTGCCAAGATGTCCGCGAAATCGGCCGTCAAGGTGCTCGCGCCGACCGCGAAGGGCGGCCTCTTTCGCTGGGTCGCGCTGCTGACGGGGTCGAAGAACGCGGTGAAGGGCCTGGGCTTCCTGCTTGGCGCGGGGCTTCTGGCGACGGCGGGTTTCACGACCGCCGTCCTGTCGATGGCGGCCGTCCTCGCCATGATCCTCGCGGCGGTGCTGGTGGCGATGCCTGCGGGTCTTCCGAAGGGGCGCAAGGGCGCGAAATTCTCCGAGGTCTTCTCGAAGTCGGCGAACGTGAACCGGCTCAGCGCCGCGCGGGTGTTCCTGTTCGGGGCGCGTGACGTGTGGTTCGTCGTGGGCATCCCGATCTATTTCTACGCCGTCCTCTCGGACGGCACGACCGAAGGCAACCGCGCGGCGTTCTTCATGATCGGCACGTTCATGGCGGCGTGGATCATCCTCTACGGCGCGGTGCAGGCCTTCGCGCCGCGGATCCTGCGCGCCGCGACCCGCCCCGAGGCCGAGCTGGTCGGCGCGGCGCGCCGCTGGGCCTGGGCGCTGGCCGCGGTGCCAGCCGCCCTGACGCTCGCCGCCCTCGTGCCGTCCGGGCCGCAGCCGTGGCTGACCGCGACGCTGGTGGCCGGACTGCTCGTCTTCGGTGCGATCTTCGCGGTCAACTCGTCGCTCCATTCCTACCTGATCCTCGCGTTCACGAGGGCCGAGCGGGTGACGATGGACGTCGGTTTCTATTACATGGCGAATGCCGGCGGGCGTCTCGCGGGCACCGTCCTCTCGGGTCTGACCTACCAGGCCGGCGGCCTCGCCCTGATGCTCGGGACGGCGACGGCGATGGTCGCCGCCTCGGCGCTCGCCTCGGGCAGGCTGGAGGCGGACGAAGCACAGGTGACACCGGCATGAGCATCTTCGAACGCTACCTCTCGGTCTGGATCGCGCTGGCGATGGCCGGCGGCATCGTTCTGGGCGCCGCCGTTCCCGCGCTGGTCGACGCGATCGCGGCGGCCGAGGTGGCGCGCGTGAACCTGGTGGTCGCGGTCCTGATCTGGGCAATGGTCTACCCGATGATGGTGGGCGTCGATCCCGGCAGCCTGCGCGGCGTCCTGAAGCAGCCCAAGGGGCTGGCCATCACGCTGGTGGTGAACTGGCTGATCAAGCCCTTCACCATGGCCGCCCTCGGCGTCCTGTTCTTCGAGGTGGTCTTCGCCGACCTGATCACGCCGCAGGACGCGCAGCAATACATCGCGGGCCTCATCCTGCTGGGCGCCGCGCCCTGCACGGCGATGGTCTTCGTCTGGTCGCAACTGACGCGTGGCGACGAAAGCTACACCTTGCTGCAGGTCTCCGTGAACGACGTCGTGATGGTCTTCGCATTCGCGCCCATCGTGGCCTTCCTCCTCGGCGTCACCGACATCGTCGTGCCATGGGAGACGCTGGTGCTGTCGGTCGTCCTGTTCGTGGCGCTGCCGCTGCTCGCGGGGCTATGGACAAGGTCCCGGCTGAAGACCGTGGCGCGGATCGAGGCGTTCCGCGACCGTGTGAAGCCATGGTCCGTGGTGGGCCTGATCGCGACCGTCGTGATCCTGTTCGGCCTTCAGGGGCAGGTCATCCTCGACCGGCCGCTGGTGATCGTCCTGATCGCGGTGCCGATCCTGCTCCAGTCCTACGGCATCTTCGCGCTGGCCTACGCGGCGGCCTATGCCCTTCGGGTGCCGCACCGCATCGCCGCGCCCTGCGCGCTGATCGGCACGTCGAACTTCTTCGAGCTGGCCGTGGCCGTCGCCATCAGCCTGTTCGGCCTGAATTCCGGCGCGGCGCTGGCGACGGTCGTGGGCGTGCTGGTGGAGGTTCCGGTGATGCTGTCGCTGGTGGCCTTCGCCAACCGCACGAGGGCGCGCTTCGCCTGAGCGGCGCCCCGGCGGCCGCCGCGCGTCAGCCTGCGGGAACGTCCCGTTCGGCGACATGCCGGGCAAGTTCGGCGATATGGGCCGGGCCCACCTCGCAGCAGCCGCCGACAGTGCGCGCGCCCGCCGCCACCCACGCAAGGGCGAACTCCGCATAGACCGCGGGCGTGATGTCCTTGCGCGCGCTCAGTAGATCCGTGGTCGCGCCGATCCGGTCGAAGCGCGGGTCGATCGCGGCGAAACCGTTTGCGTAGGCGCCGACATGCGGGTGCAGCCCCGCAAGGATCGGCAGACCCTGCGACACCGCCTCGGGACGCGAGCAGTTCAACAGGACGCGCTCGGGGCCGAAGGCGCGCAGAAGCGGCACGACCGCGTCCAGTGCCTCGCCCGAGCGCAGGCGCGTGCCGTCCGCATCGTCCACGCTCAGCGCCAGCCAGACGGGCTTGCCCGCCCCCGCGGCCCCCATCAAGGCGCCGCAGGCCTGATCGACCGAGGACATCGTCTCGAGGAGCAGGACATCGACGGTCCGGGCCTGCAGCCGGGCCACGCGGTCGTAGACCTCGGCCGCCTCGTCGGCGGGGGGCGCGTTCTGCGGCTGGTAGGAGAAACCGAGCGGCCCGAGCGAGCCCGCCACGATGCCGCCGCCCGCCTCGTCGCGCGCCCGCGCCGCGATCGCGCAGGCCGCCCCGATCAGCTCCTCCAGACGGTCCGACAGCCCGAAGGTCTCCAGCCGGTCGGGCAGGACCGCGTAGGTGTTCGCGGTCGCGACCTCAGCGCCCGCTGCGAAGAAGTCGCGGTGCACCTCCGCCACGAGGCCGGGCTGGTCGAGAAGGGCCTGCATCGCCCAGAGCGGGGTCGCACGCCCCGCCCGGCGCACAAGTTCCTGCCCCATGCCGCCGTCGAGTATCGTGATGTTCAAGGCAATGCTCCCGTGCCGCAGACGGCGAGGGTAGCCTCGCGTCCCGGCGTGTCCAGCGGTGTCGGGCGGCCGGCACGGGCCGGGGCCTGCGCCATCACGCCCCGGCCCGTGCCAGTCCGCGCGCGAGCATGTCGTCCGCAATCGCCTCGCCCGAGCGCCACGCGTCCGACGCCCTTGCGCCGAGGCACCAGTCGCCTCCCGCATAGAGCGCACCGTCGCGGACGAACGGGTGGCCGAGCGGCGTCGCGACAAGTCCGTAGCGCCAGCCCTGCACGTCGGCATGAAGCGCGTCGGCGGGGTCCGCGCCGATCTCCTCGCAGAGCAGGCCGAGCATCGCGTCGCGGGCCCGCGCCCGGTCCATGTCGATGCGCGCCGCGCTCCAGTCCGGGCCGGCCTGCGCGACCCATGTGCGCAGGGCAGCCGTGCGTCCCGGCTTGGTTGCGTCCTGCGCGATCCACGCAAGCGGGCGGCCCGCGTCGCGCCGCGTGACGAAGGGCGCGGGCGAGGACCGCGGAAAGGCCGCCATCAGCGTGAGGCAGGGCCGCATCTCGGCCGCGGCGGCCGCTTGCGCCACCGCGCTCGCCGCGCCGACCAGCGCAGCGACCTGCGGTGCGGGCACGGTCAGCACCACATGTGTGGCCGAATAGGCCCCGCCGTCCGTCTCGACAGCGAAGCCTGCGCCGTCATGGACAAGCCCCGTGACGCGGATCTGCTGGCGGACGTCGAGACCGGCCGCCAGCGCGCCCGGCAGGGCCGACATGCGCGGCACGCCGACACGGCACGTCTGCCCGTCACCGACGTCCCACGACGCCACCGCCTCCGGCGCGGCGGCGGCCATCGCGTCGATCTCCGGCGCGTCGGGCAGGTATTGCGCACCGTGATCGAAATAAACCCGGCCTGTTCCCAATTCCACCCGCCGCGACGCCATCCGGCCGCCGATGCCGCGGCCCTTGTCGATCAGAGTCACGCCAATGCCCGCCGCGCGCAGGCGGCGGGCGCAGGCGATCCCTGCCAGTCCCGCGCCGACGATCAGGACACGTGTCACGACAGGCCCGCGTCTTGGAGGATGTCGGGGATCTTCTTCTTCACCTTGAAGAACCCCGCCGTGGCATGGGGCCAGATCAGCGCGTCCCAGTCGCGCCGCCATTCGCACAGCGTGACGCCCGCCTCCCCCAGCGCGGGTCCGGCCTCGGCCAGCCAGTCGCGCAAGGGGCCCTCGGGGACGTAGGGCGTCAGGATCTGCGTGGCCCCCGCCCGGACCGCCCAGCGCGCGAGGTCCGAGGGAACGCCGGCCCGCATCGGCTCGGTTTCGAGGCCCGAACGCCTCGCGGCATCCTCGAGCGCGCCCGCCTCGAAGGCCGCGACGGCCTCGGAGACCGGGCGGGGCGAGCGCAGGTGGCTTGCCGAAAGCCGCGCCGCGCCCCTGATGTCATGGCGGCCGGGATCGAAGTCCTCGGGCCTGCAATCCTCCTCGGTGATCAGAAGGACGGACGGCGCGGCGGGATCGGGCGGGCGCGGCGCGCGCAGGGGCTGGACGGGCGGCAGGCCCTCGGGCTCCTCGGCCTCGAGGCCGCCGACCACCTCGGCGAGATCGGCGTCGCGCGGCTCGAAGCGGCGCTCGGTGAACTTGGCGATGTTCCACGCCTGCGCATGGTAGGGCCTGCCGCGCGTGTGCAGGCCCGCCACCCAGCGCCAGCCCAGCGTGTTCGAGGCCGGATCGCCGTCCAGCAGATGCCTGTAGAAGAAATCGGCCCCCAGACGCCACGGAAGCTCGAGCGTGAAGATCCAGATCGAGGCGAACCACATCCGGGCATGATTGTGCAGGTAGCCCGTCTCGACCAGCTCGGCCGCCCACGCGTCGAAGCATTCGATTCCGGTCGCCCCGGCCTCGGCGGCCTCGACCGCGCGCCTCAGCCGGCGGTCGCGCTCCATCGCGTCGAGATCGCGCGCGAGGCCGTCGCGGAATGCGGTCCAGACCTGCGGCCGCCGCTCCAGCCAGCCCTTGAAATAGCCGCGCCAGACGACCTCCTGCACGAACTTCTCGGACGCCTCGGGCCCATGGGTCCCGAGCGCCGCGGCCACGGCCTCGCTCTCGAGGACCAGCCGCCTGCGCAGATAGGGCGAAAGCTGCGAGACGTCGCCATGCCGCCCCGGTCCGCGGTCGAAGTTGCGACCGTTCGCGTAGCGCCTGCCCATGCCCGGGATGAACGCCGCAAGCCGCGCCTCACCCTCCTGTCGGGTCGGGTCGGGCTTGAAGGTCCTGGCGTCGTCGAGGGACATGGTGCGCTCCGGCTTGTCTTCGGGAACCAAAGATAATCGGGCCGGACGCCGCGTCGACACCCTTGGCGAGGGATGCAGTTCGCCGACCGCTCAGGGCGCCTTCTCGATCCGCGCCCAAGGCTTGGGGGGCGCGCGCTCGGGATTGACCGCGATCATCACGGCGGCCGGGCCATCGTGGCAGGCATGCCGTGTGAGCATCGGGCATTCCGTGACGATCAGGGCCGCGGCCTTGCGCGGCGCGCCGTGCGGGTGCGCGCGGTGACGCGCCCCGGCGACCGTCTGCGGCTGTTTCTCGGCGGCGACGTCATGACGGGCCGGGGCATCGACCAGATCCTCCCGCAGTCCTGCGACCCGGCGCTTTTCGAGGACTGCATGACGTCCGCCCGCGGCTACGTCGCGCTCTCCGAGCGGGTGAGCGGAGCGATCCCGCGCGCGGTCGGGCCGGACTACGTCTGGGGCGATCTTCTGGAGGACATCGCCCGGCGGGAGGTCGACCTGCGGCTGGTGAACCTCCAGACCGCGATCACCTCGCACGGCGCGCACGATCCTTCCAGGGGGACCCATTACCGGATGCACCCCGGCAACGTGGCGCTGCTTGGGGCCGCGCGGATCGACGCGGTGTCGCTGGCCAACAACCATGCGCTCGACTGGGGTGCGGACGGGCTGGCAGAGACGCTCACCACACTCGAGGCTGCCGGGATCGCCGTCTGCGGGGCGGGCCGGAACCAGGCCCGGGCCTTCGCCCCGCGCGAGCTGCCGCTCGCGGATGGCGGGCGGCTCCTGCTGGTGGGCCTCGCGCTTGGCGACAGCGGCGTGCCGCCGTCATGGGCCGAGGGTCCGGACCGGCCGGGCTTGGCCCGGACCCCGCCGGGCGAGGCGGCGGCCCGCGCGGCCTCGCTTCTCGCGGAGCTCCGCCGGTTCCGCCTGCAGCGCGCCAACGACGAGGCACGCGGCCGGCTCGCGTGGCGGATGGACCGCGAGGCGGGCCGCTTCGGCGGACGGGTGGCGGAGACGCCGCAGGGGCCGCTGCGGCTCGAATGGGACGATCCGCGCAGCAGTTGAACGCGCGCGGCCCCGGTCACGCCCTGCCCCCGGCGCCTTCTTCTTCCGGCCCCTGCTGGAGCGGTATGACGGCCTGCGTCCCGTGACTGACTGGCGGCTGGACCGCGAATGCCACGCGCTCGGCCGCTGGCGCCGGGGACCGTTTCAGGCCGACCACCGCCACGAGACAGGCGAGCCCAAGCTCGATGGCGGCCGCGAACAGGAAGAGGCCCCCGTAGTCGACGGCCGAGATCAGGAGACCGCACAGGAACGGCCCCGCGATCGCACCTGCGCCGAAGACCATCAGAAGATGGCTGCTCACGTCGACGTATCCCTCGGGCTGCGCGCGGTCGTTGGCGTAGGCGATGCAGATGGAATAGAGCGTCAGCGCCGACGCGCCGAACGTGGCCCCGAGGGCGTAGACCTGCGGCATCGAAAGCGAGGGCGCGACGGCGAGGCCCGAGCCCGCCGCCGCGGCCGAGACGGAAAGCCCGCCGATCACCCAGCGCCGGTCGATCCGGTCCGAGAACCGGCCGAGCGGCCATTGCGCCAGCGCCCCGCCAAGGACGCAGACGGCCACGAACAGCGCCACCGGGGCGCCCGGGCCGATCTCGTTGCGCGCATAGAGGGGCGCGAAGGTCCAGAATGCGCTGTTGGCAAGTCCGGCCGCGAGACAGCCGATGACGGCCAGCGGCGCGGTCGCGTAGACATCCCGCAGCCCCAGCCGCGCGGGGCGCGGGATCGTTGGCACGGCGCCGTTCGTGACGGTGAGCGGGATCATGGACAGGGCGATCGCGATGGAGGCGAGCGCGAAGAGCTCGAACGTGTCTGGGGCCGCGAGCGGGTAGACCAGTTTGCCCACGATCACGCCGATCCACGTCGCAAGCATGTATTGCCCGAGGATGCTGCCCCGCGTCTGCGGCGTGGCCCGGTCGTTGATCCAGCTTTCCGCGACCATGAAAAGACCCGCGAAGCAGAAGCCCGCCAGAAGCCTCAGGCCCATCCACACGACCGGCGCCGCGGTCAGCGCATGGACGAGCGCGAGGCTCGCGGCCGCCGCCGAAAGCGACGCGTAGCACCGGACGTGCCCGATGCGCCTGACCGTGCCGGGCAACCGCAGGCACCCCAGCACGAAGCCCGCGTAATACATCGTCCCCAGAAGCCCGATCGCCTCGGTCTCGAAGCCGACGATCTCGGCCCGCACTGGCAGGAGCACGCCTTGCAGGCCGCTTCCGATCTCCAACAGGAACACCGCCGCCATGAGGCTGAGGGTGGAGTCGTGGAACCGGCCGGGTGTCTGCCGTTGCTGCATGACGGTTTCCAGTGTTCGGCGGGACCCGCCGGGACGCCGCGCGCGCCGGGTTCGTGCCCCCGACCGCCGCGGGTCCGGCCTCAGCGTGACAGGAGCACGGGCAGCTTCGCGTTCTCCAGCAGGTCGCGCGTCACGGCGCCGATGAGCATGTCGTAGACCTGCGAATGCCCGAAGGCGCCGGTGACCAGAAGGTCGGCACCCGCCTCGCGGGCGGCGCGCAGGAGGGTCTCGGCCCGGTCGTCCGCCGTGCCGCTGCGGTCGCTCAGCGTGACCCGGAACCCGTGCCGGTCCAGCGCGGCGGCGAGATCCTCGCGCGACGAGATGCCCGGCGCCGCCTCCTCGGCGCGGCGGAGCACCGAAACCAGTTCGATCTCCGCGCCCGGCGCGGCGAGAAGCCTCGCGTCATGGGCGGCGCGCGCCGCCTCCCGCGTCTCGGTCCAGCCGATGACGATGCGGCTGGCCGGGCCGCGAAGGCCGCCCGCCTCCTCGGGCAGCACGAGGACGGGACGGCCGAGATCGCGGATCATGCGATGGACCGTCACGCGGTCGTCGGGAGAGCGGGCCTCGGTGCCGTTCGTGCCCACGATTACCAGGTCCGCGCCGCGGCCGCCCGCAAGCAGGAAGGCATCGGTCCCGTGAAGCCCGGCTTGCGCGCGGTATTCCCCCTGGATGCCGTCGCGGCGCAACGTCTCCTCGAGGAGGGCGCGGATGCGTGCGGATTCGGTTTCTTCCCATTCGATCATGCTGGAGAAAAGCATCGGCTCCGATCCCACGGCATTGGCGAAGAGGATCGGCGTGAAGGGGTGGATCGCCGTCAGATGCGCATCGAGCCCTGCGGCGAGTTCCGAGGCGCGCGGCACCAGCCACCGCGCCTCGGAGGCGTCGAAGATGACGAGGCAAAGGCTTCTTGCGTTCATTGCTGGCGCTCCCGGCCGGACCATGGATGCCCTCTTCTGTCCGCCGCGCGGCCGGCACGTCATTGACGGCGGTCAAGATCCGATGACAGCCGTCAATGCGCCGACGCTGGCGGCGCGGAACCATGCCGTCATCCGAGGGCGACCCAGACAGGCCCGGGGGGACACGACCATGGCAGACGAAAACGCGAACGCGCCCGGGGCGGAGATCGAGCTGTCGGTGCCGCTCGATACGGTATGCGCCATCATCGAGCTTGCCCGAGATCTGCAGGGCAAGTCGGAGAGCACGCTTTACGACGACGAGCGCGCCGACCCGGACGAGCTGGAGGCGGACATCTTCGAGGACCGGGGGTCGGATCCCGCCGCGCTGGAGTTCGAGACGCTTGTCTCGGACCTGTCGGAGGACGCGCAGACCGACCTCGTCGCGCTGATGTGGCTCGGACGCGGCGACGACGAGGACCTTGACGCGCTGCGCGCGCTGGCGAGCGAGGAAAGGACGGGCGAGACGCACCGCTACCTTCTCGGCACGCCTATGCTCGCCGATTACCTCGCGTCCGGGCTGGAGGCCATCGGACGGGATTGCACCGATTGGGAGGGGCGGTCGATCTGAACCGTTGCGACCCGTCAATGACGCGGCGGGGCGAACGGCTCATGATCGAGGCCCGGCAGGAGGAGCGGGAACGGAGACGGACGGCCGCGGGAGCGTCCTTGGGCGCGGAGCGGCCACTCTACGGACCGGACCTGCGTGGAGTCCCGTCGGGCGGGTCCGTCGCGAACCGGCTGAGCGCCCCCGGGGAGACCTTGGCGGTGGAAGCTGGGCGCGGCGGATCCGGCCTAGCCGCGTGCCTCGGCCCGCGCGCCGCCGCGCCTACCTGATCCCGTGCCAGATCCGCCGGATCCCGCCCATGGGATCGTCCAGGACGCGCGGCGTCTCGTCGAAATGCATGGTCGACCGCGCGAGAGGGTCGAACTCCGGCCATCCCGGATCGCCCGACCACGCGAAGGCCGTCCACGCACGGTGCATCGCATCCGCGAGGCCCTGCGGCGGCTCGGGGCCCAGAACCGCCTCCGTCGCCGGGCCGAAGGACTTGAAGACGAAGGGGATTTCCATCGAGTGCGCGGCCCCGAGCCTGCCGCCGAACGCCGGCGACCCGCGCCAGCCGAATTCGTAGAAGTAGGTGCGGCCGGGGCCGCCGCCCGCATGGGCCTCGGAGAGGCGCAGCGCGGGGAGGCGCCAGTACCAATCCGTCTGCAGCGCAGAGAACAGGTCGCCCGGCGACGCGCCGGGCAGAAGCCGGCGGTAAGCCGCGAGCGCCTCCTGAGGCGGCAGGCCGTAGGCGGCGGCCATGCCCGCCGCGGCCTCGTCCGTGATCCGTCCAAGCGCGTCCCCTTCGGCGAGGAACAGGCGCGTCTCGTCAAGGTTCGTGCCCACCATCAGGTCGATCTCCGAGGCGCTGCCGTCCCGAACCGCGTCCACCGGGCGCCGGGGCAGCGTGTCGCCGTCGAGGACCGGCTGCCAGGGCAGCATGGTCAGGGCGGCCTCGCCCCAGACGGCCGGATCAGGCGCGGCCTCGAGGTCCTGCCGGAGCTCGGCCTGCGCGGCGAGAAGCGCCTCGCGTGGGGCGGCGGCGATGGCCTCGCGCGTCGGCGCGACGCCCATCTTCCCGGCGAGCCGCCTGCCGATGCGCAGCGCCGTCTCGGGCGCGCTGACGTGATGGCCCCCGCCGCTCTGGATGATCGCGCGCCGGAAAAGCCCCTTCGCCCGCGGCATCGCGAGAAGCGTCCCGATGGCCAGCGCGCCCGCGGATTCGCCGAACACCGTGACGCAGCCGGGATCGCCGCCGAAGGCCGCGATGTTGTCGCGGACCCACGCCAGCGCGGCGATCTGGTCGAGAAGGCCGATGTTCGACTGCCCGTCGCCGAGATGGAGGAACCCCTCGGCCCCGACGCGGTAGTTGATCGTGACGCAGACGATGCCGTCCTCGGCGAAAGCGCTGCCGTCGTAGAGCGGCGATGCGCCGGTGCCGTGGAACTCGAACAGGCCGCCGGGCACCCAGACCATGACGGGCCGTCGCGCAGGCTCGAGGCCCGAGGTGAATACGTTCAGCGTCAGGCAGTCGTCCCCCGGCCCGACGAATTCCGGAAGGAGCATCCGGACGAAATCGGGGTAGTCGGTCTGCGGCGGCTTCGGGCCGAACGCGAGCGCGTCGCGCGTCCCCTCCCAGCGCCGCACCGGGCGCGGCGGGCGGAGGCGGGCCTCGCCCACCGGCGGCGCGGCGTAGGGAATGCCCCGGAACACGATCATCCCGCCCGAGCTTTCGCCCCTCACCCGTCCCGATGCGATCTCGACGGTTACGGTCTCCATGCGGGCTCCGGCAGGTGGGTTCGGTCCTCGAAGGCCACCCTAGCGGGCGCTGCGCCCACCGCATTGACGACGCGCAATTGCAGGCCCGCCGCAAGCCCGCGCGCGCGGACGGCTTCGGCGATCTACTGCTTGGAGGCCTCGACGAGGAAACGGGCGCTGAGTGGCAGGCTGGCCGCGCCAAGCGACCGGGCGTCCGCGCCGGTCGTGCCCACGAGGATCTCGGGCGTGTAGATGCCCGTCATGTCGAGACTTTCCAGCTCGGCGCGTATCCGCGTCACAAGATCGGCCCGCAGGCGCGCGGGAAGCCAGCCGTCGATCAGGAATGCGTCGAGGTCGAGGATCGTCTGCGCCGAACGGACCGCCTGCGCCAGCGCGTGGGCGGCTTCGGCCAACCAATCCTCGATCACGTCCTCGGGGATGTCCCAGCCTTCGGGCTCGATCCAGATCTGCTGTGGGTCGATGCCTTGCGCGATCAGGCTCGCCTCCAGCGTGGACAGCGAGGCGAGGTCGATGAGGTGGCGCACCGTGCCGTTCCGGTCCGGCACGGTAAGCGGACCGAGGCCGGCCGCGTTGCCATGCGGCCCGGTGAACAGCGAGCCACGCAGCACGAGGCCGCCGCCGATGAAGAAGGCGACGTAGAAGCTTGCGAAATTGGCCGGAAGAGCAACCCCTCCGAACACCAGTTCGGCGCTGCAGGCGGCGGTGGCGTCGTTTTGCAGGAAGATCGGAAGCGCGACATGCTTCGCTAGCTCGGCCTCGAGGTCGCGGACCTTCCAGTCGGCCATGCGGTCGGGCGACACCCCGATGCGCTGCGCCCAGCCCCAGAGGTGAAAGGGCATCGCGATGCCGAGGCCCGAGATGCGCCCGGACCGATCCGGCCCGAGACGCGCGCGAATCGTGTCGATGGCCTGCCGCGAGAATTGCAGGACGTCGTCGAAGGCGGGGTATTCGTAGATACGCTTCTCACGATCCACGATCCGGCCGAGGAAATCGGTGGCCACCAGCTCGACCGAGCGGCGTCCCACCTTCAGCCCCAGGAAGAACGCGCCCTCAGGATCGAGAGCGAGCGGGATCGACGGCTGTCCGACGCGCCCCCGCTGCGGGTCCCCGCGCAGGATCAGGCCGTCCGCCTCGAGCGCCCCGATCAGCCTCGAGACGGTTTGCGCCGAAAGGCCGGTGCGCCGCGCAAGCTCGGCCTTCGCCAGTCCGGGCGAACGGCGCAGGAGAGTGAGGGCCAGCCTCTCGTTGCGCTCGCGCATGCCCTGCTGGTTCGCACCATGCTGGGCAGGGCTTTTGACGTCGCGGCGATCAAGCTTGGTCATTGGCATCCCGCATAACCCGTTTCTGCAGGAAAAATCGCGCGGAAGGGATCGCGCTGTCAATAAATAACTCTCTGGAAGTTATATATTGACAGTCCCGTCCCCTAGGTGGACAGTGCGATGGTCCGGCCGGGAGGGCCGCACTCAGAGGAGGAAACAACCATGAAATTCGCCAAACTCGCACTCATGGGCGGGGCGCTGGCGCTGACGACCGGCGGCACGGCCCTTGCCGATGCCCACGGCGACGTCTCGGCGTGCCTGATCACCAAGACCGACACCAATCCGTTCTTCGTCAAGATGCGCGAAGGCGCGACCGCGGCCGCGGAAGAGCTCGGCGTCGAGCTGATGACCTTCGCCGGGCAGTTCGACGGAGATCACGAAACGCAGGTCGCAGCGATCGAGACCTGCATCGCAAGCGGCGCCTCGGGCATCCTGCTGACGGCGTCCGACACGTCCTCCATCACGCCCGCAGTGACGCAGGCGCGCGAGGCGGGCCTTATCGTGATCGCGCTCGACACGCCGCTGTCGCCGGCCGATGCCGCCGACGCGACCTTCGCGACGGACAACTACGAGGCCGGGCGCCTGATCGGCGCATGGGCCGCGGGCCAGCTTGGCGATGCCGCCGCAGACGCGCGCATCGGCCTGCTGAACATCAACGAGAGCCAGCCGACGGTCGGCGTCCTGCGCAACCAGGGCTTCCTCGAGGGCTTCGGCATCGACCTTGGCGATCCCAACCGCTGGGGTGACGAGGACGATCCGCGCATCGTCGGCCACGACGTCTCGAGCGGCGCCGAGCAGGGCGGCCGCGAGGGCATGGAGAACCTGCTGGCCATCGATCCGATGATCAACGTCGTCTACACGATCAACGAGCCCGCCGCCGCCGGCGCCTACGAGGCGATCCGGGCCATCGGCCGCGAGAACGACGTCCTGATCGTGTCGGTCGACGGCGGCTGCCCCGGCGTGCAGAACGTCGCCGAAGGCGTGATCGGCGCGACGTCGCAGCAGTATCCGCTGGACATGGCGCGTCTCGGCATCGAGGCCATCGTGCAGTATGCGGCCGACGGCACCCTGCCCGAGACCTCGCCCGGCCTCGACTTCTTCAACACCGGCGTTTCGCTGATCACCGACGAGCCGGTCGAGGGCGTGCCCTCGATCTCGTCCGAAGAGGGCCTCGAGCTCTGCTGGGGCTGATCGCTCCGGCACGCAAGATGTCATAACCGCGATCCCGCCCTCCGGTCTGTCGGAGGGCGGGACCTTCGTTCCAGCATTCGAACCGGGCGCCCGCACATGACCGACAACTACGAAGCCGCCGCAAGCCGCGACACCACGCTCGCCGAATTCCAGCAGCCGGCCCCGACCTTCGCCTACCGGGTCCAGAACCGTCTGCACCTGACCCCATCGCTGGTGCCGCTTCTGGTGCTGATCGGCGCGGTCATCGTGTTCGGGATCACGCTGGGCGAGCGCTTCCTGTCGCCCTTCGCGCTGACGCTGATCCTGCAGCAGGTGCAGATCGTCGGGATCGTGGCGCTGGCGCAGTCGATCGTCATCCTGACGGCGGGCATCGATTTGTCGGTCGGCGCGGTCATGGTCCTGTCGTCGGTCGTGATGGGACAGTTCACCTTCCGCTACGGCCTGCCGGCCGAAGTCGCGGTCTTCTGCGGGCTGATCTGCGGCGCGACCTGCGGGCTCATCAGCGGCATCCTCGTGGCCTACGTCAGACTGCCGCCCTTTATCGTGACGCTCGGCATGTGGCAGATCGTGCTGGCGACGAACTTCCTATATTCGCGCAACGAGACCATCCGAAGCCAGGACATACAGGCGGACGCGCCGTTGTTGCAGTTCTTCGGAACGCGGGTGGAGCTCGGTGGCGCGATCTTCACCTACGGCGTCATCTTCATGCTGGCGCTTGCCTTCGTGCTGGCCTACGCGCTGCGCCACACCGCGTGGGGCCGCCACGTCTATGCCGTCGGCGACGACCCCGAGGCCGCGGGCCTCGCGGGCGTCAACGTGCGCGGAACGCTGATCTCGGTCTACGTCCTGGCCGGGCTGATCTGCGCCTTCGCCGGCTGGGCGCTGATCGGGCGGATCGGATCGGTGTCGCCCACCTCGGGCCAGATGGCCAACATCGAAAGCATCACCGCCGTGGTGATCGGGGGGATCTCGCTTTTCGGCGGGCGCGGCTCGATCCTAGGCGCGCTCTTCGGGGCGCTCATCGTGGGGGTGTTCACCCTCGGGCTGCGGCTGGCGGGGGCCGATCCGCAATGGACGAACCTGCTGATCGGCATCCTCATCATCGCGGCCGTCGCGGTCGACCAGTGGATCCGGAGGATTTCCGCATGACACAGCCCATTCTCAAGGCGCGCGGCATGGTGAAGCGTTTCGGCAAGGTGACGGCGCTCAACCATTGCGACTTCGACCTCATGCCGGGCGAGATCCTCGCCGTCATCGGCGACAACGGCGCCGGCAAGTCGGTCATGATCAAGGCGCTCTCCGGCGCGATCCAGGTCGACGAGGGCGAGATGTTCCTCGACGGCAAGCCCTACCGCTTCAGCTCGCCCATCGAGGCGCGCGAGGCCGGCATCGAGACGGTCTACCAGACCCTCGCGATGTCTCCCGCCCTGTCGATCGCGGACAACATGTTCATGGGCCGCGAACTGCGAAAGCCCGGCATCCGCGGCACCATCCTGCGCCAGCTCGACCGCGCGGCGATGGAGAAGTTCGCCCGCGACAGGCTTTCGGAACTGGGGCTCATGACCATCCAGAACATCAACCAGGCGGTCGAGACCCTGTCGGGCGGGCAGCGTCAGGGCGTGGCCGTCGCGCGTGCCGCGGCCTTTGGCTCGAAGGTGATCATCCTCGACGAACCGACGGCGGCCCTCGGCGTCAAGGAAAGCCGCAGGGTGCTGGAGCTGATCCAGGACGTGAAGGCGCGCGGCATCCCGATCATCCTGATCAGCCACAACATGCCCCACGTCTTCGAACTGGCCGACCGCATCCACATCCATCGCCTCGGCCAGCGCCTGTGCATCGCCGATCCCCGGCAGATCGCGATGTCGGACGCCGTGGCACTGATGACGGGGGCGGTGAAGCCCGAAGATGTCGTCGCGGCCTGAGCTCGCGCGCGCCCTCGACGGTCTCGCGGCGGCGGACGGCAGGCGGCGGCTGGTCGCCATCGCCGGGCCGCCTGGCGCGGGCAAGTCGACGCTGGCCCACGACCTGTACGCCGAGTTGCGCCACAGGGGCGAGACCGCGGCGGTGGTGCCGATGGACGGCTTCCACCTCGACAACCGGGTGCTTTCGGAAAAGGGCCTTCTGGCCCGCAAGGGCGCCCCGCAGACCTTCGACGGCGACGGCTTCGCCAACCTCGTGCGCAGGATCGGGGCGGGCGAGCGCGTCTACTACCCCGTGTTCGACCGCGACCGGGACATCAGCATCGCGGGCGCGGCCGAACTGTCGCCCGACACGGATTACGTCCTGTTCGAGGGCAACTACCTGCTGTGCGACGTGCCGCCGTGGGACGGGCTTCTGCCGCTGTGGTCCTTCACGGTCTTCGTGGACCCCGGGCGCGACGTCATCGCCCGGCGGCTTCTGCAGCGCTGGCGGGATCAGGGGCTTTCCGAACAGGACGCCATCCGCCGCCGCGACGGCAACGACATGCCGAACGCCGACTTCGTCCTGGCCAACAGCATCGTGCCGGATCTGAGGGTCTGAGCCGGCGCCGCGCGACCTTGCGCCCCAGCTCGCGCACCATGCCCGCCAAGCTCCGGATGCGCCCCGGATGCGCCTGTTGCGTTTAGCGGTTGTTACCTTGGGTCAGCTTGGCATACTTTTCGTCCCATAATCCATGCGTTGAAGAGTTTGCGCGGTCGTGACGCGGGTTTTCGCAAGTCCCGGCCGTTATCGGACTTGCCATGGGCATCGAAGGGACAACCACCGGATGGGCCAGGTCGATCTTGCTTGGGTGCTGCTGTGCTCGATCCTCGTCTTCGTGATGCGGGCGAGGTTCGCGTGCATCGAAGCCGGGATCATCCGCGCCAAGGACAACATCAGCGTCGCCATGAAGAACATCCCGGACTTCGCGCTTTCGGTGATCCTGTTCTGCGTCCTCGGCTACGGGCTGATGTTCGGGGCGGGGTCGGACGTCGTCCATGCCGTGGGCGGCGGCAGCGCGCTGGGAATGACGGACGCGGTGCTGGAGTTGTCGCTGAACACCGTCGTCAGCGGGGCGGGCGGCGTTCTGACGGGACTTGACCTTGCCTGGGCGATCGACCGCGAGGCGAGCATATTCCACGGCATGAACGGCGGCCTTGCCGTCCTTGTCGTCGTGACGGCGGCTGGCGGTCTCGTCGGCCTGCGCGTGGCGATGGTGATCGGCGTCGTCGCGGGCTGCATCGCGCTGTTCGGCGACCGCCTGCATGAACGGCTTCGCATCGACGACATGGTTCGGGCGGTGCGGCTCCATTTCATGGCGGGGCTCCGGGTGCTGGTTGCGGTCGCCCTGTCGGGCTTCGGCGCGCTGACGCGGCATGTGGAGACCACCGGCCGCAACGTCTGGGATCACGGCGCGATTGCAGTTGACGGGGTGCAGGAGTTCCTGTTCGAGACAAGGCAGGCTGGTCGCCAGACCAGCCGTGATCTGCAGGCGCGGGTCGCAATCCACAGCGGACCGCTGGTTGCGGGCGTGGTGGGCGAGCTGCGCTTCATCCACGACGTGCGGGGAATGACCGTGAACATCGCCCGGCGTATCGAGGAGGCAGGCAAGACCGGGAAGATCAGCGTGAGCCACACTGTGATCGGCCGGATCGGTGACGAGTTCGTTGACCAGCGTCAAGCGCGTGTGTGCCTCAAGGGGGGCCGTCCGACGATACTCCATACGATCGAAGGCGGCCGCATCGGAGTGGCCCGCAAGTCCGGTCGCGCACCGGATGCCTTGACGGGAGCCTGACCCGTGCCAATTGCCCGCGGCGACCTGCCGATCCAGCAGAACGGGATTTGACGGCATCATGGACATGCTTCCAGACCCCATCGAGCTCGTAGGCTACCTGGCCTCGGTCCTCGTCTTCATCACGTTCTGCATGAAGACCCTGGTCTGGCTGCGGGTGGCCGCGGTCGTCTCGAACATCGCCTTCATCGTCTACGGAGTCGGCGGACAGCTGTTTCCCATCCTGCTGCTGCACAGCGCGCTGTTGCCGATGAACCTGTTCCGCCTCGGCGAGCAGGTCGCGCTGATCCGGCGCGTCCGGAAGGCCACGCAGGGGCCAAGCTCGGCCGAGGTGCTGCTGCCCTTCATGACCGAGATGCACGTCGCGGACGGGGCGGTCGTCTTCCGCCGGGGCGACGAGGCCGACACGCTCTATTACGTTCAGGAGGGCCGCGTGGAGATCGTCGAATTCGGCAAGTTCCTCGATGCGGGCGAGATCTTCGGCGAGATCGGGCTGTTCTCTGACGGCAAGCTGCGCACGGCGACGGTGCGCGCCGCGGGACGCGCGACGCTCTGCGCGATCGACCGGCCGACGGTGCTCAGGATCTACCAGGAGCATCCGGAGTTCGGGTTGATGCTGACCCGGCTCATCACCGACCGCATGGTGGAAAACCAGGCCCAGCTCTACGAACAACTGGCCAGCTCCGAGGCCCGGAAGACACGCGCCTGAGGCTTCGCCCGGCGTGCGCGCCTTGCCGGGGCCGCCGGTTTCAGCCGCGGCAGACCACGATTTCCGTGCCCCAGTCATGGCAGTCGGCCGCCAGCGAGGGGGGCGGGGCGGCGTCGGTGTAGAACCTGTCGATCTGCGACAGGGAGCCGATGCGCGCCGGGGCGCGCCGCTGGAACTTCGACCTGTCCGCGACGAGGAAGCTCCGGCGCGCCTGCCGCAGGATCGTCTGACTCACGCCGACCTCCTGGATGTCGTAATCGAGCATGTCGCCGTCGACGTCGAGCGCGGAGCAGCTGATCACCGCGAGATCGAACTTGAACTGCTGGATCGCCTGCGTCGTCACCGTCCCCACGAGCCCGCCGTCCGACCGGCGCAGGAGCCCGCCCGCGACGATGATTTCGCAGGCCGGGTTCTCGACCAGGATGTTGGCCACGTTGATGTTGTTGGTCAGAACCATGATGTCGCGGTGCTTCATCAGGGCGTGGGCCACCGCCTCGGTCGTGGTCCCGATGTTGAGAAAGAGCGAACAGCCGTTGGGAATGTCGCGCACGATGCGCAGGGCGATGGCCGTCTTGGCCTCGTCGTTCAAGCCGCGCCGGTCCTCGTAGCCGATGTTCGTGATGTTCGACTGAAGCACCGCCCCGCCGTGCACGCGCTCCAGCTTGCCCTGCGCGGCCATCTCGGCGAGGTCGCGGCGGATGGTCTGGAGGGTGACGCCGAAATGCTCCGCCAGGCCTTCGACCGACACGCGCCCGTCGCGGCGCGCGATGTTCAGGATTTCGGGAATGCGAAGGCTTTGGGACATCCGGTCGTTCCGGCCACGGTCGACGATTCGCAGACCCGCCAGCCATGTTGGTTTCGTTTTGATGCTAGCCTTCGCCCGTCCGATCACGCAATATGGAACATATATGAAACAAAGCGCTTTGAGTCATTCGCTTTGCGCGAAAAGCGAACATATCGGGTTCGCGATGATTATCCTGTTGCGCGATCTTGTTCGCTTTGACTAGGGTCGACGCCGAGGAGATGACCATGGCGCTTGGGAGGGCGTATGGCGTTGCAGGACAACCAGCTTCATGCCGGCGATGCGCCGTTCGACCTGCTCGTGATCGGCGGCGGGATCAACGGTTGCGGCATCGCCCGTGACGCGGCCGGACGGGGGCTTTCGGTCGTTCTGGCCGAGAAGGGCGACCTTGCCGGGGCGACGTCGTCGGCCTCCACCAAGCTGTTTCACGGCGGCCTGCGCTACCTCGAGTATTTCGAATTCAGGCTGGTGCGCGAGGCCCTGATCGAGCGCGAGACGCTGCTGCGCGCGATGCCCCACATCAGCTGGCCGATGCGCTTCGTGCTGCCCTACCACAAGGACATGCGCTTCGAGAGCGACACGCCGACCTCGAAGCTTCTGTCCTTCGCGATGCCTTGGATGAAGGGGCGTCGTCCCGCCTGGCTGATCAGGCTCGGCCTGTTTCTCTACGACCACCTCGGCGGTCGGAAGATCCTGCCGCCGACATCGACGCGCAGGCTTGTCGGCACGCCCGAGGGCGCGCCGCTTCAGGACCGCTTCGAGAAGGCCTACGAATATTCCGACTGCTGGGTCGAGGACAGCCGCCTCGTGGTGCTGAACGCCCGCGACGCCGAGGCGCGCGGCGCCACGATCCTGACCCGCAGCGAGGTCGTCTCGGCCGAGGCGCAGGACGGCATGTGGTCGGTGACGATCATGCGCGACGGCGAGGCGCGGACGATCCGCGCCAAGATGCTCGTGAACGCCGCCGGCCCCTGGGTCGGGGACGTGATCCACGGCAAGCTTAGGCTCAACAGCCGCGAGAACGTGCGCCTCGTGCGGGGCAGCCACATCGTGACGAAGCGCCTGTTCGACCACGACAAGTGCTACTTCTTCCAGGGCACGGACGGCCGCATCATCTTCGCGATTCCGTACGAATACGACTTCACCCTGATCGGGACGACCGACGCCGAGCACGAGGACCCGGCTCGCGCGCCCGTCTGCACGGACGCGGAGCGCGACTACCTGTGCAATTTCGCCAGCGCCTACTTCAAGCGGCCGGTCACGCCCGAGGACGTCGTCTGGAGCTATTCGGGCGTGCGCCCGCTCTATGACGACGGGGCAAGTTCGGCCACGGCGGCGACGCGCGACTACACGCTGAAGGTCGACCGCTCGTCCGGGGCGCCCGTGCTCAACGTCTTCGGCGGCAAGATCACGACATACCGGCGGCTCGCGGAATCCGCGCTCGAGAAGATCGGCGGGCAGCTGACGCTGGGGAAGGGCGCCTGGACGGCCGGCGTGCCGCTGCCAGGCGGCGATTTCGCCCATGACCGTGTCGGCGCCCTCGTGGACGAGCTGAAGCGGGACTATGCGTTCCTGACCGACTTCTGGGCGCTGCGCCTCGTGCGGGCCTACGGGACCGAGGCGCGCGAGGTGCTGGGCACGGCGCGCGAGGCCGCCGATCTGGGGCGCGACTTCGGCGCGACGCTGACCGAGGCCGAGGTCGACTGGCTGATGCGGCGCGAATACGCGCGCACGGCGCAGGACGTCCTGTGGCGCCGGGGCAAGCTGGGCCTGCGGCTGAGCGAGGCACAGGCAAGAACGCTCGACGACTGGATGCACGAACAAGCGCCCCTCGCCGCCACCGGGGCGCAAGAGGGGACGAACGAAGGGAGGATGGGCCATGTCGCTGGTGCTGGACGGCGTATCTAAGATCGTCGACGGAAAGACGCACATCCATGCTGGCCGCGTCTGGACGACGAGCGTGGCGAGCCCATGACCGTCGCCTACGACGAGCTGATCCGCCGCTGGACGGAATGATCCGACGCTCCGGGGCCGCCTGACGCGGCCCCGGCACTCCACGGGCGGAGCAGCTGCAGGCCGGCTCCGCCCGTTTTCATGACTGCCGCCCGGTCGGGCGGGACGGCCGCGCACCCAACATCGCATCCTGCCTGGAGGAGAAAGGTCATGGGCTACATTCTGGCGCTCGATCAGGGCACGACATCCAGTCGCGGCATCGTCTTCGACGGAACCATGCGCATCGCCGCCGTCGCGCAGGAGGAATTCCCGCAGCACTACCCGGCCTCGGGCTGGGTCGAGCACGATCCCTCGGACCTCTGGGCCACCACGGCCGCCACCGCGAGGGCGGCGATCGAGAAGGCCGGGCTCCATGCCGCCGACATCGCCGCGATCGGCATCACCAACCAGCGCGAGACGACGCTGGTCTGGGACCGCGCCACGGGCCGCCCGATCCACAACGCGATCGTCTGGCAGGACCGTCGCACCGCCGATTTCTGCGCGAAGCTGCGCGAGGACGGCCACGAGCCGATGATCACCGCGCGGACCGGCCTTCTGGCCGACCCCTATTTCTCGGCGACCAAGGTCAAGTGGCTGCTCGACAATGTCGAAGGCGCCCGCGACCGCGCGCGCCGCGGCGAGCTTGCGTTCGGCACCGTCGACAGCTGGCTGATCTGGAACCTCACCGGCGGGCGTCACGTGACCGATGCGACGAATGCCGCGCGCACCATGCTTTACGACATCCACAAGGGCCGCTGGAGCCGGACGATCTGCGACCTCTTCGACATCCCCGTCGAGATGCTGCCCGAAGTGCTCGACTGCGCCGCCGATTTCGGCATGACCCGCGCCGACCTCTTCGGGCGGGAGATCCCGATCCTCGGCGTCGCGGGGGATCAGCAGGCCGCCACCATCGGGCAGGCCTGCTTCACGCCCGGCATGTTGAAATCGACCTACGGAACCGGCTGCTTCGCCGTTCTCAACACCGGCGACACGCCCGTGGCCTCGACCAACAAGCTTCTCACGACGATCGCCTACCAGCTCGACGGGCGGCCGACCTATGCGCTCGAGGGGTCGATCTTCATTGCCGGCGCCGTGGTCCAGTGGCTGCGGGACGGACTGAAGGTGATCCGGGCCGCAGCCGAGACGCAGGGCCTCGCCGAGACGGCGGAGACTTCGCAGGACCTGATCCTCGTACCCGCCTTCGTGGGCCTCGGCGCGCCCTACTGGAACCCCGAGGCGCGCGGCGCGGTCTTCGGCATGACGCGCAATTCGGGCCCGGCCGAATTCGCGCGCGCGGCGCTGGAGTCGGTGGGCTACCAGACCCGCGACCTGCTGGAGGCGATGCAGGCGGACTGGGCGCGCGAGGGCGCGCAGCCCTCGCTGCGGGTCGATGGCGGCATGGCGGCCAACGACTACGCGATGCAGTTCCTGTCCGACATCATCGGCGCCCCGGTGGACCGCCCCGAGGTCCTGGAGACGACGGCCCTCGGCGCTGCATGGCTCGCGGGGACGCGCGCCGGCGCATGGCCCGACATGGAGGAATTCGCGGCGACCTGGGCCATGGAACGTCAATTCACGCCCCGGATGGACGACGCGCAGCGCGCCCAGCGCTACACACGCTGGAAGCGGGCCGTGACCGCGGTACTGAGCGTATGAGCGTCGCCGCCTTCGGTTTCGCCACGGCCGGCGCGATCCGCTTCGGACGCGGCACGCTGGCCGAGGCCGCACCCTCGGCACTGGCGCGCGCGAGGCGCATCCTCGTGGTGCGCAGCGCCTCTGTCGCGGCGGCCGACGACCTCGTCCGGGCGCTCGGGGCCGGGGGCGATGTCCTCGAGATCGTGGCGCGGGGCGAGCCCGACCTGCCGGGCATACTCGCGGGCTGCGAGACGGCGCGGCCCTTCGCGCCCGAGATGATCGTGGCCATCGGCGGCGGCGCGGTGATCGACCACGGCAAGGCGCTTGCCGCCCTGCTGCCCGCGCCGCACGGGCCGCTGCGCTATCTCGAGGTGGTGGGCGAGGGCCGGCCCCTCGACACCGCGCCGCTGCCGGTGATCGCGATACCGACCACCGCGGGAACGGGTTCGGAGGTCACGCGCAACGCCGTGATCCAGATCCCCGATGCGGCCCGCAAGGTCAGCCTGCGCGACCCGCGCCTCTATCCCGCGCTCGCCATCGTGGACCCGAGCCTTGCCGCCTCCTGCCCGCGGCACGTCGCGCTCGCGTCGGGCCTCGATGCCGTCACGCAGGTCGTCGAGCCTTTCGTCAGCCGGCGCGCGAACCCGTTCACCGACGCGCTCTGCCGGGACGCGATCCCGCGCGGATTGTCGGCGCTGCGCCGCATCATGGACGCGCCCGACGACGGGGCGTGGGACGACATGGCGCTGACCAGCCTTGCCGGGGGCATCGCGCTGGCGAATGCGGGTCTCGGGGCCGTCCACGATTTCGCCGGCGTCATCGGCGGCCTTACGGGCGCCGCGCATGGCGCGATCTGCGGCGCGCTGCTTCCGCACGTCCTGCGGGCGAACCGGCGCGCGGCAGGCCCAGACACACCGGGCGGCGAACGCCTCGACTGGGTGCTCGACCGGATCGGGGAGGAGTTCGAAAGCCTGGACGCCTTCCAGGAATGGTCGGCCGCGCATGGCCTGCAAGGGCTTGCCGACCAGGGCCTCGGCGCCGCCGACCATGCACGGGTCGCGCAGGAGGCGAAGGCCTCGTCTTCCTATTCCGCGAACCCGGTAGACCTCGATGACGCGTCGCTGAGGGCGATCCTCGCCGAGGCCTGAGGCGCGCCGGCGCCTCGACACAGGAGGCGGGGCGTGTTTGGCTTGGCCCAAGGCCGGCCCCACCGCCCGCCCCGGAGGCTGATGCAGCACCTGTTCTCGCTCGACATGCCGTTCCTGCGCTTCGCGCGGAACACGCTGATCGTGAGCCTCGCGGCCCTTGTGCCGCTGCTGGCGCTGTTCGTGTCGCTCAGGCCGGGCTTCGCGGGAATGCTTCTCGAGGGCGGACCGGCACTGTGGCTGTTCCTGCGGCAGGTCCTGACAAACGGGCTGCCCGTGGTCTTCGCGGTGAACTGGGTCGGCTTCGTGCTCTACGCCTCGCGGGAGGCGCGTGACGGGACGCGGGACGCGGCGTTGGCGATCCCGGTCGACATCGCCTTGCGCCTCGCGGTCTTCGTGGCGCTTCATGGCGTCATCTACGTCCTGTCGGCGCGGTGGTTCGGGTCCTTCGGCGGCGACCCCGCGACCGCGTTGAGCGTCGTCGCCCCGACGCTCGCGCGGTCCGCGTTTCTGGAGAACATTTCGGGCGTCTATCTCCATGCCACGCTGGTCAGCGCCCTGCCCCTCTACGTCTCGGCGATCCGGCGCTCCGTGCGTCTCGCGCCCCTCGCGAGGCGCTTTCCGGGGCGCTCGGGGCCAACCGTGCTGGCGCTGGCCGCCTTCGCGGCCTTCGTGGCGCTGCTTACCGTGTCGGCGGGCTGGGTGACCTCGATCCAGGGCGCGGGATGAGGCCGCGCGTCCGCCCCCTTGCGGCGGGTCCGGGTCAGGCCGGGTAGAGATGCGCGGTCACGCCGACAGCCACACGGTCGTAAAGATCGTTGATATGCGCCATGACCATGCGCACGCAGCCCGAGCTTGCGCGCGTGCCGATGGACCACGGCTGCGGCGTGCCATGAATGCGCAGGTAGGTGTCCCGACCGCCCTGGTAGAGGTAGAACGCCCGCGAGCCGAGCGCGTTCTCGGGGCCGGGCTCCATCCCGTCGGCCCAGCGCGCGTAGACGTCAGGCTCGCGCTCGATCATCGCGCGGGTGGGCGTCCAGCTTGGCCATTCCGCCTTCCGCCCGATCCTGAAGGTTCCCGGCTGGTAGAGACCGCCGCGCCCGATGGCGACGCCGTAGCGCATGGCCGTCCGGCCGGGGCCGATGTGGTAGAGGAACCGCGCGACCGCATCGACGTGCAGATCCCCCGGCGCAAGGCCCGCGCGCGTCTCGACGCGGGTCGGCAGGAAACGGGGATGCAGGCCCCAGGGGTTCGAGGTCGCCGGGTCGTAGTTCGGCGGCGTCACCTGCGCGTCCCACGCAGCCTTCTGCGCGGCGCTTGGCGGACCGCTGGCCAGCGCGGGGCCGGCGATGGGCCCCGAGAACAGGGCGGCGCTTGTCACGATGAAATGGCGGCGCGTCAGCATCTTCGTCCTCCCGCTCGGTCATGGCGGCCGGGGCCGCCCGCACGGCACCCGCTTCGCAGGAAGAACATCCGGCCGCGCATTCCGTTCCGGCGGGCGCGTTCCGATGGCGAGCCTGCCGCGCCCGGCGGCGCATGGCCACGCGGGGACCGCTCGACGCGGGGGCGATCCCCGGTTACTCGATAGGCGTGACGGAGGCGCGCGCCCGACGGGCCTGCGATCGGCGACCTGCAAGACAAGGCCGGGAGGCATGAAACCATGACGAACCCCTGCATCATCTGCGTGGCCATCACGGGCTCCCTGCCCACGAAGGCCAACAATCCCGCCGTGCCGATCACGGTCTCCGAACAGGTCGAAAGCACCCACGAGGCGTTCGAGGCCGGCGCCTCCATCGTCCACGCCCATGTCCGGAACGACGATCAGACCCCGTCCTCCGACCCCGAGAAGTTCGCGCGCCTGAAGGAGGGCGTCGAGAGATACTGCCCCGGCATGATCGTCCAGTTCTCGACCGGCGGCCGGTCCGGGGCGGGCCGGGAGCGGGGCGGAATGCTGCCCTTGAGGCCCGACATGGCCTCGCTGTCCGTCGGCTCCAACAACTTTCCCACGCGCGTCTACGAGAACCCGCCGGATCTCGTGGACTGGCTCGCCGCCGAGATGCGCGCCCATGACGTGAAGCCCGAGATCGAGGCGTTCGACCTGAGCCACATCCTGAAGGCGGCCGAGATGGCCGGTCGCGGCCAGCTTGCCGGCACGCCCTACGTCCAGTTCGTCATGGGCGTGAAGAACGCAATGCCCGCGGATCGCGATGTGTTCGACTACTACATCCACACCGTGCGCCGCCTGTTCGGCGAGGACGCGCCGTGGTGCGCGGCGGGGATCGGCGCGACCCAGGTCGTGCTGAACGAGTGGGCCATCGCCGCCGGAGGCCATGCGCGCACGGGCCTCGAGGACAACGTGCGCCTCGACCGCGACACGCTCGCCCCGTCGAACGCGGCGCTGGTGCGGCGCGCGGCCGAAATCTGCGACAAGCACGGCCGGCCCGTTGCGACATGGGCCGAGGCGCGCAGGATCCTCGGGCTGCGACCGCACCGCGCGGCGTGACGTCTGCCACGCCTGCCGAACGCGGGGGTGCATCCGGGGCGATGCGGCGCACGGGCTTGTGGCACGAAGGCCCCTGAGGACATTCAGGATTTTCTTTTCCGGGCTTAGGGTTGTCCCCAAGGCTCCCTTTGGGTCAACCCTTGGCGGCCTGCGACGTGTCGCATGGCGGTTCATTCATCTTTGCCAGTGTTCGAGTGTAAGAATTCGACGGCACGTCCGGCGGAACGACAATCAATACACGATCGGCCTGTCGGGCCAGTCGACGACGAGCCCGTTCAGCCGTGCCTGCCGACATCACCGTGAGCACCGACCCCGGCGAGGCGAATGCCGTCGTCACCTACGCGACCGTGACGGCGACCGTGACCTACGAGGCGACGGACGCGGCTGGCAAAACCGGCACCGCGAGAACCTCGAGCGGGGCGGGCACCTTCTGACCTGGGGCCTGCAGGGGATCTGGTCGCGCGTGGACGGCGACGCGGTCGCATCCTCTTTCATCGACGAGACCGAGGCCGGACGCGGACGCGTCGATGTTGGCTACAGGTTCAGCAACGAGGGCGGCATAACCGCGTCGGCGGACGTGTTCTTCGATGGCCTCGGGTCGAACCTCTTCACGACCTACGGTATCACGCTGGGGCTGCAACTCGACTTCTGACCGGGTGCGCGCGTGCCGGGCACATCCGTCCGGCACGCGCGGCCGAACCGCGCGTCCGCCCTACCGCAGCGCCGCCAGCCCCTCGCCGTCCAGCACGAGGCGGACGCCGAGGCTGCCCGACCCGGCCAGGACCGGGGACTTCCGCAACCTGATCTCCACGCCCTCGATCTCGGGATGCCGCGCGCACGCGCCCGCGATCCTCGTCATGAGCCGCTCCTGCGTCTGGTAATGGCCGTCGCGGGCGAGACGGTCGATCTCGGCGATCAGGGGGTCGTAGTCGAACACATGCGCCATCCCGTCCCGCGCGATCAGAACAAGGGACGGATCGATCGCCAGGACGAGGTCGAGAAGATGGGCCTCGGGCACGACGTCGCCGGGGCCATAGGTCCCGATATCGGTCACGAGAGCGAGGTCGTTCAGTTCGATGGCGCTTCGGCGGGTCACGGTCGGTCTCCTGCGGTCGGGGCCGGGCACAGGTAGCGCGCGCAGGGCCTGCGTCGCCGTCGCGCTTCGGAATTCCGAGGGCCGCGGCGCCGGGTCCGCGACACCCTCGACCGCGACGGCACGTCCTGCGACGAACGCGGGATCGGGACGCCTGCCTCGGACGTCGCCTGGGGCGGTCGTCGCTGGCTGGCTGTAGCCGCATCCCCGAACGGCGGGACGGGCGGGTCCGCATCTGCGGCTTGCCCCGAAGCCCCCGTTGATCCATGCCGGTCGTGCCACGCTCGGCCCCGAGGTCCGCCAGCGGCCGGGATGAAGCACGGAGGTTCCGGAGATCATGGACAAGCTGTCCGTCATGCGCGCGTTCCGCCGCATCGTCGAGCGCGGAAGCTTCGCCCGCGCGGCCGAGGATCTCGGCGTCTCCCCCGCCCTTCTCAGCCGCGAGATCAGGCTGCTGGAGGAAAGCCTCGGCAGCGCGCTTCTGACGCGCACGACGCGCTCCATGTCGCTGACCGATGCGGGCCGCACCTACTACGAAGAGACCGCCCATATCCTCGATGCCGTGTCGGGGGTCGAGGCGCGCATCCGCGAAGGCGCGGGCACCGTTCGCGGCCATCTGAAGGTCAACGCCTCCAGCTCCTTCGGGCAGACCGTGATCGCGCCGATGCTGCCGGACTTCCTGCGCGCCCATCCCGACCTCAGGCTGACCGTCTCGATGGACGACCGGGTGATCGACATGGTCGAAGGTGGCTTCGACGTCTCCATCCGCATCCGGCCCGCGATGCCTGACTCAGCGCTTGTGGCGCGGCGCATCGGCACAATGCGGCAGAGGATCTTCGCCGCGCCGGCCTACCTCGCGCGGGCGGGCGTGCCGAAGACGCCGGACGACATCGCGGGCCATCGCGTGATTGGCTTCCTGCTGGCCGAGCACCTCACGACGTGGCGCCTGAGCGGACCGGGCGGCACCGCGAGCCTCGAGGTCGATCCGCCGATACGTGTCGGCAACAGCCTTGTGCTGCGCGACCTGCTGATCGCGGGCGAAGGCATCGGCACGCTTCCCGACTTCGTCTCCGACGGCCCCGAGGCACGGGGCGAGTTGAGGCGCATCCTGCCGGAGTGGGAGCTTCCCGCGCCCGAGATCTTCGCCGTCACGGGCTCGCGTCTCGGGATGGACGCGCGCGTGACGGCGTTCCTCGATCATCTGCGCGCGGCCCTCGGGCCCTGACATTCTTCAACGGGCGTAAAGAATGAAGTGACGGACGGACGGTTATTCCGGCCCGCCGCATCCGCGATCCTCACGGGCGACGACAAGCTCAAACCGCAAGAGGATCACCATGACCCGCGTTCTCGTTCTCTACTATTCCAGCTATGGCCACGTCCGCGCGCTCGCCGAGGCCGAGGCCGAAGGCGCGCGCGGCGTGCCCGGCACCCATGTCGACCTGAGGCGTGTCCCCGAGACGGTGCCCGACGAGGTGCGGCGGAAGGCGGGTTTCGTGCATGACGACACGCCGCTCGCCACCCCCGCCGACCTCGAGGCCTACGACGCCGTGATCTTCGGGACGCCCACGCTGTTCGGGATGATGGCGGGACAGATGAAGTCCTTCCTCGATCAGGCGGGCGGGCTCTGGGCGCGCAACGCGCTCGTGGGCAAGGTCGCGGCGGTCTTCGCCTCGACCGGCTCGCAGCATGGCGGCCACGAGGCGACGCTTCTGTCCACGCAGATCCCGCTTCAGCACTTCGGGATGCTGATCGCGGGAATGCCCTACACCTTCGCGGGCCAGACCACGGCCAAGGCAATTGTCGGTGGCGCCCCCTACGGCGCAGGCACCATCGCGGGCGCCGACGGGTCCCGCGCGCCAAGCGCGACCGACCTCGCCGGCGCGCGCTTCCAGGGCGCGCATGTGGCGCGCATCGCCGCCCGGCTCGCCGGCGCGGACCTCGTCGGGGAGGCCGCGTGATGCCCGCGCTCACCATCGACTTCTTCCACGACGTCGTATGCTGCTGGTGCTTCAACGTCTCCTCGCGGATGCGATCGCTCGCGACCGCGTTCGACCTCGACATCCGCCACCGCACCTTCGTCCTTCAGGCGAGCACGGCCGAGATGGCGGAACGTTGGGGCAGCCCCGACTGCGCCCGCGAAACGATCCTCGGTCACTGGTCGGCCTGCCGGCAGGCAAGCGACGAACCCCTTCGCATCGACATTGACGCGATGCGCGCCGCGCCCTTCGACTATCCGCACGGGCTGACGGCCGCGCTTGGATGCAAGGCCGCGGAACGGCTTGGAGGACAGGACGCGCATTGGGACATGTTCGACCGCCTGCAGCGCGCGCACCTGTCCGGCGCCGGGAACGTGGCCGATCCGGCCCTCGTCCTCGCCACCGCACGGGACGCGGGCTTCGAAGCCGTGGCCTTCGCGGACATCTTCGACGATCCCGCGACCCGAACGGCGGTCGAGGCCGACCGGCATCACGCGCGAAGGTTGCAGGTCCGCTCGATCCCCGCGCTCGTCGTCCGCGAGACAGGCGCACGGCTCGTCAACGGCACGGCCGAGGATCTGGCTGCGCAGATCCGCACCGCGCTGCGCGCCGTCGCGTGAACGGAGCATGCCCATGATCCTCCGCAGTCTCCGGCGCCTCGGCGCCCCGGCACGCTGGCCACCCCGGCCAACGTGCAGGCTATCACCCCACATGCAGCGCGACATCGGCCTCGTGCCCCGTCCGGACCGGCCGCGCATTCCCCTTTACCCCCTCTGGTAAGCGCGCCCGCAAGGAGACATCGCCATGTCCCGCACCGCCGACATCCTCCTCACCGCCCTCGCCCCCGCCGTCTGGGGCAGCACCTACCTCGTCACGACGGAATTCCTGCCCGAAGGCTATCCGATCACCCTTGCCGTCCTGCGGGCCCTTCCCGCGGGCCTTCTGCTTCTTGCCGTCACGCGCAGCCTGCCGCCCCGGAACTGGCTGGGACGCGTGATGCTGCTCGGGGCGCTGAACTTCGCGGCGTTCTGGACGCTTCTCTTCGTCGCCGCGCATCAGCTTCCGGGCGGCGTGGCCGCGACCGTGACCTCGTTGCAGGCGCTCATGGTCATCGGGCTGGCCCGCGGGTGGCTGGGCGCGCCCGTCCGGGCGGCGGCGGTCGTTGCGGCCATCACGGGTGTCGCAGGCGTCGGCCTCCTGTTGCTCGGGCCGGGCGCGCCGCCCGACCCCGCCGGGATCGCAGCCGCCCTCGGCGCGGCCGCCGCCATGGCCGCCGGCACCGTGCTCAGCCGCAAATGGCAACCGTCCGTTCCGGCCCTGAGCTTCACCGCCTGGCAGCTCACGGCGGGCGGGCTCATCCTGCTGCCGCTGTCGCTGTTTCTGGAACCGGCGCTGCCGCCGCTGTCGGGGGCGAACCTCGGCGGACTGCTCTGGCTGGGCCTTGTCGGCGCGGCGGCGACCTACTGGATCTGGTTCCGCGGCGTCGCGCGGATCGAGCCCGGCTCGGTCGCCATGCTGGGACTGATGAGCCCCGTCACCGCCGTCGTGCTCGGGTGGATCTGGCTGGGGCAGGCGCTGAGCCCGCTTCAGATCCTCGGCGCGGCCATCGTCCTGGGGTCGGTCCTGGCAAGCCAGCTGGCGAACCGCCCCGCGCGGGCGCAGGGCGTGTCGCGCGCGGCATCCCCCTGAGGGATCGCCATGCAGGCCCTGCGTGTCGGTCCGGCCGGTTCCGGACCGCTCGCAAGGAAAGTGGCGCGCCC
>NZ_JARRSA010000007.1 GCF_029624655.1 Roseicyclus salinarum | reverse complement strand
GGCGTCCTCGCGGCGCGGGGCGGGGCGCAGCGCGCGTTCCGCCCTCGAGGCCGCGTCGGCGCTGCCGTGCGGCGGCGTGCGGCTTGCCTCGCGCACGCGCGACAGACGCTCGGCCAGCGGATTGCGTGCCGCCGTGGCGCTGGGCTCTTCCCGTTCGCCGGGCGCGGGTGCGTCTTCGGTGCGGGATGACGGCGGCGGCGCTGGCTCTTCGCCGTCGGACTGATCCTCGCGGGCCGGAACGGGGTCGCGGCGGGCGGAGAAGCCGGGCTGTCCGCTGCCTCCGGCGAAGCTTGCGCTTGCCTTGCGCGCGGCGAGGACCGCCGACGACGGCGCGGGGGGAAGCTCGTCGGCCTCGGCCTCGGCGGCGTCCCCGCTATCGAGCGGCTCGATCGGGCCGGTCAGCGCCGGATCCTCGAGATGCGTCTGTGCGGCGGTTTCGTCCCCCTCGTCCTCGGCCTTGCCGGACGGCAGGTCCGCGTCCCCCGAAACGTCCTCCGCGAGCGCGGCGCCTGGGTGCAACGGGCCGTCCCCGCGCGCCGAGGCTGCCGCGATGGCCTCCTCGGGGTCGAGTTCGGCAGCCTCTTCCTCGTCGGTCCTTGCGGGCTCGTCCGGCCCGGAGGCCTTTTCGGCCTCGTCAGCCTTGGCGCGGGCTGCGTCTTCGCCGCTGGATGTTTCCGCCGCCTCCTTCACGGGGCCGGCGGGCGTGGTCTCCTCCGCGGGGGGCGGTTCCCCGGCCGGCGCTGCGGCCTCGGTCGCCTCGTGCTGCGTCGGACCGGCGCCCGCCTCGGCGACGCTCTCGGAAGGCTGGGCGTCCGGCGTTTCCGTCTCTGGCGCCTTCGCCTGTTGCGCCTTCTTGGCCGCGTCTTCCGCCTTGGTTGCCTCGGCGGCGTCCTGCGCGCGCTCTGCCGCTGCGTCGGGGGCCGCTGCGTCGTCGTTCTCGGTGCCGCTTTCGCTCGCCGCTGGCGCGTCGTCGGGGGCCTTCGCGGTCTCGTCCTTCTGCTCGGTCGCCGCCTTCGCATCGCCCCCGGCTGGGGCGTCGCCCGGCGTGTCACTTGCGGCTTCGGCGGGCTCGGCCTTGCCCTTTTCCTCCGCCTCCCGAGCGGCCTCTGCGGCCTCCCTGTCGGCTTCCTCCTGCTTCTCCTCGGCCCATGTGTCGGGACCGAAGGCGATGCCCTCTTCGGGGAAGCTCAGCCCGTGCGCCTCGGGCGACAGGTCGAACAACGGCGTTCCGGGGAAGCGTTCCTGCGGCGGCATGGCCGCGAAGCCGGCGGCGGTGAAGCCGTGCGCGAGCGCGAAGGCGCGCGCTTCGTCCAGCGTTTCGCGCGCGACGACGGCCAGTTTCACGCGATCCGCGCTGATGGCCCTCCAGTCGTAGACGAGGTCCGGCACGGCGTAGGGCGTCAGGCCCTCCAGTCCTTCCTCGATGCGGCTCTCCGTCATCTCGGGGTCGTTCGTGGGCGCGGTCAGCGACGTGTAGAGGAGCTGGTCGTCGGGAAGGATCAGGAGCGTCGCGAAATCCTTGCCCTCGCGCGCCTCCGCCAGCGCCCGAAGATCGGCCATCGCCGCGTCGAGGTCCGGGGCGTCGAAGGAGGTATCGCCGAGGAATGTCCAGTGCCCCGCGCCCTGCCTGTGAGCAAGCGCGATGCCTTCGGACGAGAGAAATAGCGCCACATGTGTCGTCAAGGCGGACCTCTGGCTTTTTCTGCCCGATGCCTTCCGGGCAATCGCTCTGTCATACAGGAGGTGGGCGTCTTGGGAAACATGCCCCCAAGCCCGCGCCCCCCATATCGGCGGTTTTCAGTCTAGCGTGGAATCGCGGGATGAAAAAGCCTTTCGGGCCAGCCCGTTGCCGGGTGGCCCGAAGTCTGTGGATAACTCGCGCCCCTGTTGATATCCGCGCCGCCGAACCGCTGCCGCCGCGGGAGAATCGCCTAGGCCGTCGCCGCCGAAAGCGCCTGGTCGAGGTCGGCGATCAGGTCGTCGGCGTTCTCGATCCCGATCGACAGACGCACCACGTTGGGGGCGGCGCCGGCCGCCTCCTGCTGCTCGGGGGTGAGCTGGCGGTGGGTGGTCGAGGCCGAGTGGATCACGAGGCTGCGCGTGTCTCCGAGGTTGGCGACGTGGCTGAAGATCTCCAGCGAATCCACCAGCTTCACGCAGGCCTCGTAGCCGCCCTTCACCGCGAAGGTGAACAGCGCGCCCGCGCCCTTCGGGCAGATCGTGGCGACGCGGTCGTAATAGGGCGAGGACGGCAGGCCGGCGTAGGTGACGTAATCGACGCGCGGGTCGTTCTCGAGCCATGTCGCGATCTTCACGGCGTTCTCGACGTGCCGCTCCATCCGCAAGGACAGCGTCTCGATCCCCATCAGCGTGTAGTGCGCCGCCTGCGGGTTCATCGTCATGCCGAGGTCGCGCAGGCCCACGGCGATGCCGTGGAAGGTGAAGGCGAGCGGGCCGAACGTCTCGTGGAACTTGAGGCCGTGATAGGCCGGCTCGGGCTGGCTGAGCGAGGGGAACTTGTCCGAGGCGGACCAGTCGAACCGGCCCGAATCGACGATGGCGCCTCCGGTCACGGTGCCGTTGCCGGTGAGGTATTTCGTGGTGGAATGCACCACCAGCGTCGCGCCATGCTCGATCGGGCGGCAGAGGTAGGGCGTGGCCGACGTGTTGTCGACGATCAGCGGCAGGCCCGCGGCGTCGGCGATCGCGGAGATGGCGGGCAGGTCGGTGATGTAGCCGCCCGGATTGGCGATCGCCTCGCAGAAGACGGCGCGCGTGTCGTCGTCGATGGCGTCGCGGACCGCGTCGAGGTCGTCGAAATCGACGAATTTCGCCGACCAGCCGAAGCGGCGGATCGTCTGGCTGAACTGGGTGACGGTGCCGCCGTAGAGGCGCGTCGAGACGACGATGTTGCGACCCGGCGCCATGATCGGGAACAGCGCCATGATCTGCGCGGCGTGCCCCGACGAGCAGCAGACGGCGCCCACGCCCCCCTCCAGCGTCGCGATCCGCTCCTGCAGGACGGCGACGGTGGGGTTGGTCAGGCGCGAGTAGATGAAGCCCACTTCCTGCAGGTTGAACAGCGCGGCGGCGTGTTCCGCGTCACGGAAGACATAGGCTGTCGTCTGGTAGATCGGCGTCTGCCGCGCGCCCGTGGCCGGGTCGGGGCGGGCGCCCGCGTGGATCTGGAGCGTGTCGAAGCCGTAGGACGGTCCGTCGGTCATGTGTCATGCCTCCCTGAGCAAGGTTTGGCGAAGCATTATGCCAAGGCCCGCTTGCCCACAACGGCGCCGATTCCGTTAGGGAAGATGAGGGCGCGCGTTCGGTGCCGCGCGAATGCTCGTTCCCGGTGGCGGGCGGTGGCCGAACGGATGTCCCTCCGGTTGCCCGCTCGGGCCTTATGGTGCAGGCTTGGCCGAGTTTCGTGTCCACAGCAGGAAAGCCCGCCCATGAAGCCTCTCGCCGCCGCCGCCGCGCTCGTTTCGCTCTGCCTGCCGGCCTTCGCGCAGGAGGAAGGGGACGGGGCCTTCGCCCAGTGCGTCCGGTTCGGCGATACGGCCGAGGTCTGCGCCTGCGCCTCCGAGGGCCTTGCGGCCGAGCTGTCGGCGGCGGACCTCGCGCTCTACTCCGACATCGGGCTTGCGGCGGTCGCGGCCATGGAGGCAGGGGCCAGAATGGTGGACGCCTACGACGCGGCCGTGGCCGAGGCGGCGGCGGCCCGCGGCATGGGACGCACGGCGGCCATGTCGGCCAGCAACGCCGTCGGGAGCGCGCATCGCGACGCCATCGCCACCTGCCGGGGCTGAGGCGCCGGCGCCGGCCGAGGACCGCGACACCCCGCCCGGCCCAACCCACTGGACGCCCGGGCCCGCTTGCGGCATTACCGGTCCCGACGGCTTCGGGTGCGTCCCGATGCGCATCCGCAAGCCCCATCCGGAGGCCCCGACCCATGCTGAACTTCATCAAGCGCCTCGTGACCTGGTGGAACGGCCAGACCCTCGGCACGCAGATCTTCACCGCCCGCAACGGCGTGAAGGTGGGCGAGGACGAGTTTGGAAACGTCTTCTACCGCTCGAAGGACGGCAAGCGGCGCTGGGTGATCTACGACGGCGAGGCCGAGGCGAGCCGGGTCGGCCCGGACTGGCACGGATGGCTGCACTGGACATGGGACGAGCCGCCGACCGAAAGGCCGGTCGTGCGCAAGGCGTGGGAAAAGCCGCACCTGCCGAACCTGACCGGCACGCCGCGCGCCTATGCGCCGGCAGGCTCGATCCGCCGCGCCGAGCCCGAGGAGCGCCGCGACTACGAGGCCTGGAGCCCCGAGTGACGGCGACCGCCGCCGCGGCGCCGCGGGGCGCGCGCAGGGAGGCCCGACATGGCCGAACGTGACGACACGATCGCGGAAATCCTGGTCGGCGCGGCGGTTCTCGCCGCAGCCGTGGGCTTTTTCGCCTACGCCTCGTCCACCGCCGGAGGGGCGTTCCGCGCGGCCGAGGGCTACGAGCTGACCGCCTCGTTCCGCTCGGCCGAGGGGGTGAGCCTCGGGACCGAAGTGCGCATGGCGGGCGTGCGCATCGGGACGGTCACGGCGATGGCGCTGAACCCGGCCACCTTCCGCGCCGATACGACGTTCAGCGTGGCCGGCGACCTCGAGATCCCCGACGACAGCGCCGCCGCCATCGCCTCAGAGGGGCTGCTGGGCGGCACCTTCGTCGAGATCATTCCCGGCGGCTCGCCCTTCGTGCTGGAACCCGGCGGAGAGATCCTCGACACGCAAAGCTCGGTCAGCCTGATCACCCTTCTCATGCGTTTCGCGGCGGGGGACGACGGCTCATGACCCCGCGTCACGTTCTGCTTGCGGCGATGCTGGCCACCGCACCCGTCGCGGCCGCGTCGCAGACTTTCGACAATTTCGAGCAATCACCCTTGCCGCCGCTGCCCGAGGGGGCGCAGCCGGGCGCGGGCGGCGAGGATGCGCTCAACCCGTCATGGCTCGACGGGGACGGCGTCCTGCTGCCCGAGACGGACGGCGGCGTGGTGCTCGAGACCAACCCCGGCGGTCAGAGCGGCGTGCTCCTCGAGAATTTTCCGGGCGTGTCGGGGCCGGTGACGTCCGTCAGCCAGCCGCCCACGCGGCAAGGCGACCGGATCACGTTGCGCGCGCTCGACCGGATGCTGGGACGTCCGACAGACCTGGAGATGTCGGTGGGCCAGACGGTGCTGTTCGGCCGTGTCGCGATCCATGTGCCCGAGTGCCGTTACCCGGCCGACAACCCCGCCGCGGACGCCTTCGCTCACGTCCGGATCCTCGATACGGCCGGCTACACGCTTTTCGATGGCTGGATGGTCGCGTCATCGCCCGCGCTCAGCGCGCTGGAGCATCCGCGCTACGACGTGTGGGTCCTGAGGTGCTCCAGCACCTCCTGAGGGGACAGGTCGTCCGGCATCGCCAGAAAGTCGGCCTCGGTCTCGAGGGCCGCGTGCAGGATCTCGCGATACTCCGCGCGCGGGATCTCGACCGCGCCAAGGCTTTCCAGGTGCTCGGTCACGAACTGCGTGTCGAACAGCTGGAAACGCCCGAACCTCAGGCGTGCCACCAGCCACGCCAGCGCGATCTTCGAGGCGTCCGCGCGGCGCGAGAACATCGATTCGCCGAAGAACGCGCCGCCCAGCACGACGCCGAAGACGCCGCCGGCAAGCTCGCCGTCCTGCCAGACCTCGATCGAATGGGCCCGCCCCATCGCATGCAGCGCCATGTAGCAGCGAAAGATCTCGGCGTTGATCCACGTCGGCTCGCGGTCGGCGCAGCCCATGACCGTGGCCGCAAAGTCGTGATCCACGCGGACCTCGAACCCGCCCCTGCGGATGCGACGCGCCAGCGAGTGCGAGACGTGGAACCGGTCGAGCGGGAAGATGCCCCGGCGTTGCGGGTCGACCCAGAACAGCGTCGGGTCATCCGCGCCCTCGGACATCGGGAAGATGCCGGCCGCATAGGCCCGCAGCATGAGCGCGGGGCTGAGCGGGGGTGGCGAGAGGCGGTATACGTCATGGGCCATGGCTGAAACCTAGGCGGCAGGGACGACATGTCACCACCCCCGCCTGCGTCATCGCGGCGCTCCGCCGGCACGATCGCCGGGCCGGGGTGGACTCAGCCCATATTACGGGCGAGCCAGCCTTCAAGCCAGTGGATCGTGTAGTCCCCGGAAAGGATCTCGGGCTCCTGCAGCAGCGCGTGAAACAGCGGCACCGTCGTATCGACACCGTCCACGATCAGTTCGCCAAGCGCGCGGTTCAGCCGCGACAGCGCCTCGGGACGGTTCCGGCCATGCACGATCAGCTTGGCGATCAGGCTGTCGTAATAGGGCGGGATCCGGTAGCCGTCGTAAAGGGCCGAATCCATGCGGATGCCAAGGCCGCCCGGCGCGTGATACTGCGTGATCCGCCCCGGCGACGGGCTGAAGTTCGGCAGGCGTTCGGCATTGATCCGCACCTCGATGGCATGGCCGTTCACCACGAGGTCGTTCTGCGTGAAGGACATGGGCTCGCCCGCCGCCACGCGGATCTGCTCGCGCACGAGGTCCACGCCGAACACGGCCTCGGTCACGGGATGCTCGACCTGCAGGCGCGTGTTCATCTCGATGAAGAAGAACTCGCCATCCTCGAAGAGGAACTCGATCGTGCCCGCCCCTTCGTAGCCGATCTCGGCGACCGCGCGCGCGCAGGTCTCGCCGATGCGGGCGCGGGTCTCGGGGTCGATCACGGGGCCGGGGGCCTCCTCCAGCACCTTCTGGTGGCGGCGTTGCAACGAACAGTCGCGTTCGCCCAGATGCACCGCTCCGCCCTTGCCGTCGCCGAAGACCTGCACCTCGATGTGGCGCGGCCGGGCGAGGTATTTCTCGATGTAGACCTCGTCGTTGCCGAAGGCGGCCTTGGCCTCGGAGCGCGCGGTGCGGAAGGCGGTTTCCAGCTCGTCCGCGCTGCGCGCCAGCTTCATGCCGCGCCCGCCGCCGCCCGCCGTCGCCTTCACGATGACCGGATAGCCGATTTCGGCCGCGATGGCCTCGGCGGCCTCGAAATGCGCGATCCCCCCCTGCGAGCCGGGAACGCAGGGCACGCCGAGCGCGCGCATCGTCTCCTTGGCGGTGATCTTGTCGCCCATCATGCGGATATGCGCGGCGGAGGGGCCGATGAACTTGATGCCGTGATCCTCGACGGCCTGCACGAAGTTGGCGTTCTCGGAGAGGAAGCCGTAGCCGGGGTGGATCGCCTCGGCCCCGGTGATCTCGGCGGCGGACAGCACGGCGGCCATGCTGAGATAGCTTTCGGTCGAGGGCGGCGGGCCGATGCAGATCGCCTCGTCGGCCATGCGGACGTGCATCGCGTCGGAATCGGCGGTGGAATGCACGGCGACGCTCGCCACGCCCATTTCACGGGCGGCGCGGATGACGCGCAGCGCGATCTCGCCCCGGTTGGCGATGAGGATCTTGCGGAACATGGGACCCCCTGTCCTCACTCGATGATCATCAGCGGCGCGCCGTATTCGACGGCCGACTTGTCCTCGACGAGAATGCGCTTGACGGTCCCGGCGCGCGGGCTGGGGATCTGGTTCATCGTCTTCATCGCCTCGATGATCAGGAGGGTCTGGCCCTCGCTGACCTTGTCGCCGACCGCGACGAAGGGTTTCGCGCCGGGTTCTGCCTGCAGGTAGACGGTGCCGACCATCGGCGAGGTGACGGCGCCGGCGTGCTGGGCGGGATCCTCGGGGGTGTCGTGCGGCGCGGCTGCGGCGGCAGGGGGCGGGGCAGTGCCGGCGAGGCCGGGAATGGCGGCCATGGCCGGGGCGGGGGCGGCGTGAAGCTGGCGGGCGACGCGGACGTTCAGCGTGTCGTCCTCGCCGTAGTCGCGCTTGACGTGCAGTTCCGTCAGGTCGTTCTCGCGCAGAAGCTCGGCAAGCGCCTTGATGAAGGCCACGTCCGTTTCATGGGTTTTGTCGCTCATTCGTCTCTCGCCCCGATCGCTTGCTCGTTCCGGTCATGTGCGACCGGTCCGCGCCCTATAACGCAGAGGCTGGCGAGGGAAAAGTCCGTGCGGCACTCCGCGTCGCCGGGCGCGCGGGCGGCCGGACGGGCCGGAACGGGCAGGGCCGGGGGCATGGTGCCTGTTTTTTCGGCACGCCCGCCCGTCTGCGCGCCCCGCCGCGGCCCGACGGGGCCGGGAGCGGCGTTCCGATAATTTACCATTTGATAAAAAACCGGACCCGTGCCAGCCTCCTCGAAAGACAGCGGCCTGACGTCCGGCAAGGGCGGGGCCAGCCATCCGACAGGGACCGACATGACCAACAGCCCCTTCACGCCCGGCATTGCGCCGTCCCGCCTCGATCCGCAGTCGCTCGAGGCGAACTTCTCGGATCTGCATCCGCGTCTCGACGATCACGAGGCGCTGGTGGCCGCGGACCGGTGCTACTTCTGCCACGACGCGCCCTGCATCACGGCCTGCCCCACGGACATCGACATTCCGCTGTTCATCCGGCAGATCGCGACCGGCACGCCCGAGGCGGCGGCCAAGACCATCTTCGACCAGAACATTCTCGGCGGCATGTGCGCCCGCGTCTGCCCGACCGAGACACTGTGCGAGGAGGCCTGCGTGCGCGAGATGGCCGAGGGCAAGCCGGTCGAGATCGGCAGGCTTCAGCGCTACGCCACCGACACGTTGATGGAGGCGGGCGTGCATCCCTACAAGCGCGCGGCGCCCACCGGCCGCAAGGTCGCGGTCGTTGGCGCTGGGCCCGCCGGCCTCGCCTGCGCGCACCGGCTCGCGATGCACGGCCACGACGTCACCATCTTCGAGGCGAAGCCCAAGGGCGGCGGCCTGAACGAGTACGGCATCGCCTACTACAAGGCCGTCGGCGGCTTCGCCGAGGCCGAGGTCGATTGGCTGATGAAGATCGGCGGTATCGCCATGGAGAACGGGCGACCCCTCGGCGCAGACCTCACGCTGGCCGACCTGCGCGAGGGCTACGACGCCGTGTTCCTCGGCATGGGCCTGCAGGGGGTCAACGCGCTCCGGGCCAACGGCGAGACCCGCGACGGTGTCGTGGATGCGGTCGGCTTCATCGAGGACCTGCGGCAGGCGGGCGATCTTGGAACCCTGCCGGTGGGGCGCAACGTCGTCGTGATCGGCGGCGGCATGACGGCGATCGACGCCGCGGTGCAGTCAAAGCTTCTGGGCGCGGAGAACGTGACGATCCTCTATCGCCGCGGGCGTGAGGCGATGCCCGCGTCCCGCTTCGAGCAGGACCTCGCGGCGTCGAAGGGCGTGCGCTTCGTGTTCGACGCGATGCCCGTCGAGATCCTCGGCAACGGCGCGGTGACCGGCGTGCGCGTGGAATACACCCGCTCCGAGGGGCGGACGCTGACCGGCACCGGCGAGACCTTCGAGATCGCCGCCGACCAGGTCCTGAAGGCCATCGGCCAGACGCTGGAGGGCGCGCCCGAGGGGCTGGAACTTGCCGGCGGAAAGATCGCGGTCACCGGCGCCGGGCGCACCAGCGTCGCGGGCGTCTGGGCGGGCGGCGACTGCGCCGCGGGCGGCGAGGACCTGACCGTGACGGCAGTGGCCGAGGGGCGCGACGCGGCCGAGGACATCCATGCGGCGCTTGCCGGTCCTTCGGCGGCGGCGGAATAGCGGGGCCGATGCCCGAGCTTCCCGAAGCCGAGGCGACCCGCCGCCACATCGAGGCGCCGCCGCCTGCGCACGCCGCGCCGACGGGCCTCGGACCCGACGCGCCGGAGATCGGCGTCGAGGTCTTCGGCGGGCGCGTCTTCGCCGCACGGGTCGGTGGCGAACGGGGGGCGATCGAACCGGTGCCGTTGGACCAAGGGAATACAGTCGGGATCGGCACCAACGGGTCGGACTGGATCCTGCTCCATACAGAAGTGTCTTCCGGGGCGCATGGCCTGTCGGAGACGGCGACACGAACCATGCACGACCGCACGGTGCACCTTCTGACGCGCCGCGTCGCGGATTTCCCGCGCGCCCGATGCAGGGGAACGATCCGCAATAAAACCGTGGGCGGCCGCGCCGCCCATTTCTGCGACACTCACCAGAAGGCCGCGTGATGCGCGGCCGTCCCACATCCCGCCACCCAGGCTCCGGCCCGACGCGGCCGCACTGACGGAGGATCCAAGAATGGCAGACCTTTCCACCGAGTTCCTGGGCATCAAGTCGCCCAACCCGTTCTGGCTCGCCTCCGCGCCGCCGACGGACAAGGAATACAACGTCGTGCGCGCCTTCAAGGCGGGTTGGGGCGGCGTCGTCTGGAAGACGCTGGGCCTCGACCCGCATGTCGTGAACGTGAACGGCCCGCGCTACGGCGCCATCTGGGGGGCCGACCGCAGGCTTCTGGGCCTCAACAACATCGAGCTGATCACCGACCGCCCGTTGGAGGTGAACCTGCGCGAGATCAAGAAGGTCAAGCGCGAGTGGCCCGACCGCGCCATGGTGGTCTCGCTCATGGTGCCCTGCGACGAGGAAAGCTGGCGGTCGATCCTGCCGCTGGTCGAGGAGACCGGCGCGGACGGGATCGAGCTGAACTTCGGGTGCCCGCACGGCATGTCCGAGCGCGGCATGGGGTCGGCCGTGGGGCAGGTGCCCGAATACATCGAGATGGTCGCGCGCTGGTGCAAGGCGCACACGCGGATGCCCGTGATCGTCAAGCTCACGCCGAACATCACCGACATCCGCTTTCCGGCGCGCGCGGCCAAGGCCGGCGGCGCGGACGCGGTCAGCCTGATCAACACGATCTCCTCGATCACCAGCGTCAACCTCGACGACTTCAGTCCCGAGCCCTCGATCGACGGCAAGGGCAGCCACGGCGGCTATTGCGGCCCGGCGGTGAAGCCCATCGCGCTCAACATGGTGGCCGAGATCGCCCGCGATCCCGAGACGCACGGCCTGCCCATCAGCGGCATCGGCGGCGTCACCACATGGCGCGACGCGGCCGAGTTCCTGGCGCTGGGCGCGGGAACCGTACAGGTGTGTACGGCGGCCATGACCTACGGCTTCAAGATCGTGGAAGAGCTGAAGTCCGGCCTGTCGAACTACCTCGACGAGAAGGGCATGACGCTGGACGACCTGGTTGGCCGGGCCGTGCCCAACGTCACCGACTGGCAGTATCTGAACCTCAACTACGTCACCAAGGCGCGCATCGACCAGGACGCCTGCATCAAGTGCGGCCGCTGCTACGCGGCCTGCGAGGACACCTCGCACCAGGCGATCTCGATGTCGGAGGACCGCGTGTTCGAGGTGATCGACGAGGAATGCGTCGCCTGCAACCTCTGCGTGAACGTCTGCCCGGTCGAGGACTGCATCACGATGGAACGGCTCGAGGCGGGCACCGTCGACCTGCGCACCGGGCGCACGGTGTCGGACGATTACGCCAACTGGACCACGCATCCCAACAACCCCGCCGCGGCGAAGGCGGCGGAGTGACGACGGGCGCCGGGGCCGCGACGGGCCCCGGCGTCGTTCCTACCAGCCGGCCTCGGTGACGATGCGCTCGTCGGGCACGCCAATCGCGCGCGCCGCGTCGCGCATCGCGTCCACGAAGCCGCCGGGGCCGCAGAGGTAGACATGGCCCTCCGGCACCAGCCGCCCGTCAAGAAACTCCCGGTCGATTGGCCCGTCCGGCATCCCGTCGCCCGGCTGGTCGGTTGGAAAGACGGTGTCGAGCCCCTCCATCTCCTCCCAGTGCTCGCGCAGGATGATGTCGCGCGCGCTCCGGTTGGAGAAGATCAGCCGGCAGCCCGCGATCTCGCCGCGCTTCGCGCGCTGGTCGAGGATCGGGATGAACGGCGTGATGCCCGCGCCCGCAGCCAGGAACGTGCCCGGCCCGTGATCCGTGATAGCGCCCTCGGGATCGTCCGCCAGGACCTGGTCGCCAGGTGTCAGGTCGTCCATCCGTGCCGTGACCCCGTCATGGTCGGGATAGATCTTGATGATGAAGTCGAGCTCTTCCGCGCCGGGATCGGAGACCATCGTGAAGGGCCTGTCCTGCTCGCGCCATCCGGCGCGGTCCATCGCGAGATGTGTCGCCTGACCGGCCTCGAACTCGAAGCCCTCGGGTCTGTCGAAACGGAAGCGGCGCGTGTCGTGGGTGACGGGCGTCACTTCGCGCAAGGTCAGCGTGAAGGGATAGCTCATGACGTTTCCTCCTTTGCGTCGGGCAACCTCGTACGGTGGGGCCCTTTCGCAGCCCCAACGGCATGGAGCGGCCGCGGGTTCCGTGCCTGCGGGGGCGGCAGAATGCCGCCGGCCACTGGCCGCTTGCATCCCGCCGCGCCACCTGAGAGACGGCGGGCCAAACCCGAACCGGAGGCCGATCATGGGCATCGCAAGCGAAACGCACTGGATCTGGGACAGCTGGTACGCCCGCGACGGCGACACCTGGCACGCGTTCTTCCTGCAGGCTCCGAAATCCCTCGGCGACCCCGAGCTTCGCCACCACAACGCGCGGGTGGGACACGCGGTGTCGCGGGACCTCGTGTCGTGGGAGCATCTGGGCGAGTGCTTCGCGCCGTCCGCGGGGCCCGCCTTCGACGACATGGCGATCTGGACCGGTTCTGTCGTCCGCGATGACAGCGGCCCCTGGCACCTGTTCTATACCGGCATCTGCCGGGCCGAGGACGGCCTCGTTCAGCGGATCGGCCACGCGACGTCGGAGGACCTGCACAACTGGACGCGGGTCTCGTCCGATCCGGTCCTCGACATCGAGGGTCCCGCTGCGCACGCCTACGAGGCCGATCTTGGCCAGGCGCTCTGGTCGCACCGCGCCTTCCGCGACCCTTGGGTGATGCGCGACCCCGAGGGCGAGGGCTGGCTGATGTATCTGACCGCGCGCGCCAGCGGGATCGACGAGCCGAACGCGGGCGGCGCGATCGCGCGGGCGACCTCGCCCGACCTGGAGCGGTGGACGCTGCGCGAGCCGGTGTTCACCGGCGGCTTCGGCCAGCTCGAGGTGCCGCAGGTCTTCCGGGCCGGCGGGCGGTGGTGCATGCTGTTCTGCACGGCGGCGCACGACTACGCGAGGGACACGGCCGAGGCGTCGCCCGGCGGCCCCGTGACCGGCACCCATTACCTCGTGGCCGATGATCCGCGCGGCCCGTGGCGGCTTGCGCCGCTGCCGTTTCTCGACGGCGCGCAGCCCTGCGCCCGCTACGCCTCGCGCGTCCTGGAGACGGAGGAGGGCCTGCGTCTCATGGGGTTCGCGGACCGGCCCGAGGGCGTTTTCGTCGGCGAGATCATGGATCCCGCCCCGCTTGAGGCGGACGCGGATGGGCGCCTGCTGCTGGTCTGACGGGGACGGAACGGGGACCGGGCCGCGCGCCCTGGCCGGGTCACGGCGCGATGAGACGCGAGAAGAGCGTTTCGAGGAACCTCTCCGCCTCGTCGAGGGGGTCCCGCGAGGGGCCGAGCACGGCGCGCACCTGCACGTCGAAATCGGCGTAATGCTGCGTCAGCGCCCAGACCGAGAAGATCAGGTGGTGGGCGTCGACCGGCGCGATCCGCCCGGCCTCGGCCCAGCCGCGGATCACGGCGGCCTTCTCGTCCACGAGCGTCTTCAGGTCGGTCGCAAGCGCTTCGCCGATCCGGGGCGCACCCTGCAGCACCTCGTTTGCGAAGAGCCGCGATTCCCTCGGGAAATCACGGCTCATCTGAAGCTTGCGCCGCGCATAGGCGAGAAGCTCGCCCGTGGGGTCGCCCGCGGGGTCGAGCGCGCGCAGCGGATCGAGCCACGTGTCCATCAGCGCGCTCAGGAGGGCGACGTGGATCGCCTCTTTCGACGGGAAATAATAGAGCAGGTTGGGCTTGGACAGCCCCGCCTCGGCCGCGATCTGGTCAAGCGTCGCGCCGCGGAAGCCATGCGCAGAGAAGACGTCGAGCGCCGCGTCCAGGATGGTCTTGCGGTTCTTCTTCTGGATGCGCGTGCGCGGCGGCTGGACGTTCATGGCCGCCAGCATGGCACCTTGGCGCGGGCCGGGGCAAGCGGCCTTTCCGCAGCGCACAAGGACGCGCCGTCCGGGGCCAATACGGCATCATTTGCCTTGCGGTCGGGCCTGCCTCGGCGTTCAATCCGTTGACTGGCACAGCGCCTCTGCTAGCGTGATCTTGACCAGATGGTCAAAACAGCAATCCGGCGGGACGGGCGGCGCGCGGCCCGACCGCAAGACAGGGTGAGACCTCATGGCCCTCGACCGTTCCAACCCGGTCCCGAACGATCTTTCGGCGTTCTGGATGCCCTTTACCGCGAACCGGCAGTTCAAGAAGACGCCCCGGATGTTCGTGTCGGCCGACCGGATGCACTACAAGACTGCGGACGGACGCGAGGTGCTGGACGGCACGGCGGGCCTTTGGTGCTGCAACGCGGGCCACAACCGCCCGAAGATCGTCGAGGCGATCCAGACGCAGGCGGCCGAGCTCGATTACGCGCCCGCCTTCCAGATGGGTCACCCCAAGGCCTTCGAGCTTGCCAGCCGCCTCGCCGACATGGCGCCCGCGCCGTTCGAGCATGTCTTCTTCACCAATTCCGGCTCCGAAAGCGTCGAGACGGCGCTGAAGATCGCCATCGCCTACCAGCGCGCCATCGGGCAGGGGACGCGGACCCGCCTGATCGGGCGCGAGCGCGGCTATCACGGGGTCAATTTCGGCGGGATCTCGGTTGGCGGTATCGTCAACAATCGCAAGTTCTTCGGCTCATTGTTGACGGGCGTGGACCATCTGCCGCACACGCACCTGCCGCACAGCAACGCCTTCACCCGCGGCCAGCCCGAGCATGGCGGCGATCTGGCCGACGATCTGGAGCGCATCGTGGCGCTGCACGGCCCCGAGACGGTCGCGGCGGTCATCGTCGAGCCGATGGCGGGCTCCACCGGCGTGCTGATCCCGCCCAAGGGCTACCTCCAGCGTCTCCGCGAGATCTGCACGAAGCACGGCATCATCCTGATCTTCGACGAGGTCATCACGGGCTTCGGGCGGCTTGGATCGCCCTTCGCGGCCGACCACTTCGACGTGATGCCCGACCTCATCACCTGCGCCAAGGGTCTGACGAACGGCGTCATTCCGATGGGCGCCGTGCTGGCCACGAAGGAGATCCACGACGCGTTCATGCAGGGCCCCGAGCACATGATCGAGCTGTTTCACGGCTACACCTACTCGGGCAACCCCATCGCCTCCGCCGCGGGCCTCGCCACGCTCGAGACCTACAAGGAGGAGGGCCTCTTCGAGCGCGCGGCCGACCTTGCCGGCTACTGGGAGGACGCCGTCCACTCGCTGGCCGACTGCCCGCACGTCATCGACATCCGCAACATGGGCCTCATCGCGGGGATCGAGCTGGAGCCGATCGCGGGCGAGCCGACGAAGCGCGCGTTCAGCGCCTTCCTCGACGCCTACGAGAACAACGTGCTGATCCGCACCACGGGCGACATCATCGCGCTGTCCCCGCCGCTGATCATCGAGAAGTCGCATATCGACGTCCTGTTCGGGACGCTGCGCGACATCCTGAAACGGCTGCACTGACCGAAAGACGAAGGGACGACACGGATGCCCGCACCCGGCGAGAACCTGAAGATCAACGGAGAGCGGCTGTGGGAGTCGCTCATGGAGATGGCGAAGATCGGGCCCGGGGTCGCGGGCGGCAACAACCGCCAGACCCTGACCGACGAGGATGCCGAGGGCCGCGCGCTGTTCCAGGCGTGGTGCGAAGACGCCGGCATGAGCATGGGCGTCGACGAGATGGGCAACATGTTCGCCCGCCGCGAGGGCACGGACCCCGAGGCGCTTCCGGTCTATGTCGGCTCGCATCTCGACACGCAGCCGACGGGCGGCAAGTTCGACGGCGTTCTTGGCGTGCTCGGCGGGCTCGAGATCGTGCGCACGCTCAACGATCTGGGCATCAGGACGAAGCACCCCATCGTCGTCACCAACTGGACGAACGAGGAAGGGACGCGCTTCGCCCCCGCTATGCTGGCCTCCGGCGTCTTCGCGGGCAAGCATTCCCTCGACTGGGCGTATGACAAGGTCGACGCGCAGGGCAAACGCTTCGGGGACGAGCTGGAGCGGATCGGCTGGAAGGGCGAGGAGAAGGTCGGCGGCCGAAAGATGCACGCCTTCTTCGAGCTGCATATCGAGCAGGGCCCGATCCTCGAGGCGGAAGGCAAGGACATCGGCGTCGTCACCCACGGACAGGGCCTCCGCTGGATCCAGTGCACGGTGACGGGCAAGGAAAGCCACACGGGTTCCACGCCGATGAACATGCGCCGCAATGCCGGACGGGGTCTCGCGCTCGTGACGGAGCTGGTCCACGAGATCGCCATGAAGAACCAGCCGAACGCGGTTGGCGCGATCGGCCACATCGACGTCTACCCCAATTCGCGCAACATCATTCCGGGCAAGGTCGTCTTCACCGTAGACCTGCGAACGCATCTTCTCGACAAGCTGAACGGCATGGTCGACGAGCTGATGGAGCGTGCGCCGAAGCTTTGCGAGGAAATCGGCGTGGGCTTCGAGGCCGAGATCGTGGGGCAGTTCGACCCGCCCGCTTTCGACGAGAACTGCGTGAGCGCCATCCGGCAAGCCGCTGAAAGGCTTGGGTATTCCCATATGGATATCGTTTCGGGCGCGGGCCATGACGCATGCTGGATCAACGACGTCGCGCCGACCGCTATGGTCATGTGCCCCTGTGTCGACGGACTTTCGCACAACGAAGCCGAGGAAATATCGCCAGAGTGGGCGACAGCGGGAACCGATGTGCTATTCCATGCCGTGGTTGAAACTGCGGGGATAGTGGAATGATCCGAACGACATGCCGGGCGCTGCCCATGGTGCTGGCCCTTGCGGCCTGCGGCGCGCCGCCGACGCCGGAGGGCGAGACCGAGACGATCAACGAGCAGATCCTGGCGCTCGTGGCGCCCGGGCAGGACATGCGCAACGTCCGCATCGAAAGCGACGGATGCTACTGGTACCGCTATGCCGGGCCGGTCGAGATTACCTACCTGCCGCTTCTGACGCGGGACGGCCGGATGATCTGCACGCGCCCGCAATAGGCGTGAAACCACAAGGGGAGTTCGACGATGAGCACGGTGATCAAGGGCGGAACGGTCGTGACCGCGGACCTGACCTACGAGGCGGACGTCCTCGTGGAGGGCGGCGTCATCACCGCGATCGGCCCCGACCTGAAGGGCGACGAGGTGCTCGACGCGACGGGGTGCTACGTCATGCCCGGCGGGATCGACCCCCACACGCATCTCGAGATGCCCTTCATGGGCACCTACTCGAGCGACGATTTCGAAAGCGGCACGCGCGCGGCGCTCGCGGGGGGCACGACGATGGTCGTCGACTTCGCGCTGCCCTCGCCGGGCCAGGGCCTCTTCGACGCGCTGCAGATGTGGGACAACAAGTCGACGCGGGCAAATTGCGACTACTCGTTCCACATGGCCGTGACGTGGTGGGGCGAGCAGGTCTTCGACGAGATGGAGGGCGTCGTCCGCGAGCGCGGCATCAACACCTTCAAGCACTTCATGGCCTACAAGGGCGCCCTGATGGTCAACGACGACGAACTTTTCGCGTCGTTCCGGCGCCTGTCCGAGCTTGGCGCGACGGCGATGGTGCACGCCGAGAACGGGGACGTCGTGGCGGAACTCCAGCAAAAGCTGCTGGCCGAGGGCAATAACGGCCCCGAGGGGCACGCCTATTCGCGGCCCTCCCAGGTGGAGGGCGAGGCCACGAACCGCGCGATCATGATCGCCGACATGGCGGGCGTCCCGCTTTATGTCGTGCACGTCAGCTGCGAGGAGGCGCACGAGGCGATCCGGCGCGCCAAGCAGCAGGGCAAGCGCGTCTGGGGCGAGCCGCTGATCCAGCACCTGACGCTGGACGAGAGCGAGTATTTCCACCCCGACTGGGACCACGCCGCCCGCCGCGTGATGAGCCCGCCCTTCCGCAACAAGCAGCATCAGGACAGCCTCTGGGCGGGGCTGATGTCGGGGTCGCTCTCGGTGGTGGCGACCGACCATTGCGCCTTCACGACCGAGCAGAAGCGCACCGGCCTCGGCGATTTCACCAAGATCCCGAACGGCACGGGCGGCCTTGAGGACCGGATGCCGATGCTCTGGACGCATGGCGTCGGCACCGGTCGGCTGACCTTGAACGAGTTTGTCGCGGTTACATCAACGAACATCGCCAAGATATTGAATACATACCCGAAAAAAGGCGCGATCCTTGTTGGCGCTGACGCCGATATCGTCGTCTGGGACCCCGAGAAGTCCAAGACGATCACGGCCGGAACGCAGCAGTCCGCGATCGACTACAACGTGTTCGAGGGCAAGGAGGTGAAGGGCCTGCCGCGCTTCACGCTGACCCGCGGCCATGTCGCGATCCACGACGGCGAGATCAGGACGCGGGAGGGCCACGGCAAGTTCGTGAAGCGCCCGCCGAACGGTGCGGTCAACCGCGCACTGAGCCAGTGGAAGGACCTGACCGCGCCGCGTCCGGTCGAGCGGTCCGGCATCCCGGTGAGTGGCGTTTGAGGCCGGAAAAAGATAAACCGAACAGAGGCATGCGACCCGTTCCTGAAGTGCGGGCGCCAGAGTGGGAGCAATCCGTTTGAGGACAGCGCCGGAGACCGTGGCCGAGACGCCGAAGCTGGCCGATCCCGTGATCGAGGCGCGCGGCCTCGACCTTACCTTCCGGACGGCGGACGGGCCCGTGCAGGCGCTGCGGGACGTGAACCTGACCATCCGGAAGGGCGATTTCGTAAGCTTCATCGGCCCCTCTGGCTGCGGCAAGACCACGTTTCTTCGCGTGGTCGCGGCGCTGGAGGAGCCGACCGGCGGCGCGATCACCGTCAACGGGATGACGCCTGACGAGGCGCGGCGCGCGCGCGCTTACGGTTACGTCTTCCAGGCCGCGGGGCTTTATCCGTGGCGAACCATCGAGAACAACGTGAAGCTGCCGCTCGAGATCATGGGCTTTGATCGCGCCGAGCAGGAACGGCGCGCAAAGAACGTTCTGCAACTCGTTGATCTCGAAGGGTTCGGAAAGAAATTTCCCTGGCAGCTTTCGGGCGGAATGCAGCAGCGTGCCAGCATCGCTCGGGCGCTCGCCTTCGACGCCGACCTCCTCCTGATGGACGAACCCTTCGGCGCGCTGGACGAGATCGTGCGCGATCACCTCAACGAGCAGCTTCTCGCGCTGTGGCGGCGGACGGAAAAGACCATCGGTTTCGTCACCCATTCGATCCCCGAGGCGGTCTATCTCTCGACCAAGATCGTGGTGATGAGCCCGCGGCCCGGCCGGATCACGGACGTGATCGAAAGCGATCTCGGGCCCGATCGTCCGCTCGACATTCGCGACACTCCGGAGTTCCTCGCCATCGCCCACCGGGTGCGCGAAGGGCTGAGGGCGGGACATGCCTATGACGACTGAGGCGACACCATGAGCGCGACCGCCGACAGTGCGCCCGGCGGCGGCGTCGGCGCGTTGGGCCGCGGCCTCGGCGCAGTCTCGGGCGCCGTGCTGCCGGTGCTGACCGTCGTCGCCGTGATCGTCGCGGTCTGGTATGCCGCCGCCATCGGGCTCAACCGCGCATGGACCCTCGACCAGATCGGGCGGCAGGGCCTCGAGATGAGCGCGACCGGGATCATCGCCGACGCCATGACCCAGGAGCGTCCGGTGCTGCCCGCGCCGCACCAGGTCGCCGCCGAGCTCTGGAACACCACCATCGGCGAGCCGATCCTGCGCGAGCGGCGGGGCGAGTATCGTCCGAACCCGCGCAGCCTGTTCTTCCATGCCTGGCAGACGCTTGCGCCCACGCTTCTGGGCTTCGCCATCGGCGGGCTTGCCGGCATCCTGCTGGCCGTGGGCATCGTCCACAATCGGGCGATGGACCTCAGCGTGATGCCCTGGGCGATCGCAAGCCAGACGATCCCGATCCTCGCCATCGCGCCGATGATCATCGTCGTCCTGAACTCCATCGGGCTCGAGGGGCTTGTCCCCAAGTCCCTGATCTCGGCCTATCTCAGCTTCTTTCCGGTGGTCGTGGGCATGGTGAAGGGCCTGCGCAGCCCCGGCATGATGGACCTCGACCTGTTGCGCACCTACTCGGCCACGGCGGCCGAGACCTTCTGGAAGCTGCGCCTTCCGGCCTCGGTGCCGTTCCTGTTCGCCTCTCTGAAGGTGGGGATCGCCGCGGCGCTGGTCGGCACGATCGTGGCCGAGCTTCCGACCGGCGCGCGCTTCGGCCTCGGCGCGCGCCTTCTGACCGGAAGCTACTACGGCCAGACGATCCAGATCTGGTCGGCGCTTTTCATGGCGGCGATCTGCGCCGCGGCGCTCGTCGGGCTTCTGGGGCTGATCGAACGCATCACGCTGCGCCGCATGGGGCTTGGCGCATGAGCGCGGCGGGCGCATCGCGCGTCGCCCTGCCGGGCTGGGCCCTGCCGGGCTTGGGCGCGGGGCTGGTCGCGCTGGGCTTCGTGCTGGATTGGCGCCTCGGCGCGATCCTGGCGATCTGGCTTGGCGCATGGGCGCTGAACGCCGTTCTGGCGGGGCGGGCGCGGGGCGCGGGGGCGCGGTTCCTCGTGCCGGTGATCTTCGGCTTCACGCTGCTCGGGCTGTGGGAGGCGACGGTACGTCTCTACGAGGTGTCGCCCATCATCCTTCCCGCGCCCAGTTCCATCGCGGCGACCTTCGCGGCCAATACCGAGACGCTCTGGGCCGATTTCCGCCAGACGATCCTGAAGGGCGCGCTGTCTGGTTACCTGATCGGATGCGCGGCAGCCTTCCTGACCGCGGTCGCCATCGACCGCTCGCCCTTCCTGCAGCGCGGGCTTCTTCCGGTCGGAAACTTCATCGCTGCCCTTCCCATCGTGGGCACCGCGCCGATCCTCGTGATGTGGTTCGGCTTCGGCTGGCAGTCCAAGGCCGCCGTCGTCGTGGCGATGGTCTTCTTCCCGATGCTGGTCAATTCCGTGCAGGGGCTGAAGGCGTCCGAGGCGATGCAACGCGACCTGATGCACACTTATGCGGCAAGCTACTGGCAAAGCCTCGTGAAGCTGCGCCTGCCCACGGCGCTTCCCTTCGTCTTCAACGGGTTGAAGATCTGCACCACGCTTGCGCTGATCGGGGCAATCGTCGCCGAATTTTTCGGCTCTCCGGTCGTCGGCATGGGCTTTCGGATAAAAATCGAGGTTGGGCGTCTGGCCATGGACATGGTCTGGGCGTCAATTGCCGTGGCGGCGATGTCCGGCACGGCATTCTACGGGCTCGTGGCCCTGATAGAGCGGCGGCTGACCTTCTGGCACCCGTCGCAGCGCGGCATATGAGAGACCGAAAACAAGGGACGGCAAGTCCAACAAGGAGGAAGACGATGAAGACGATCATGATGACCACGCTGGCGGCCGGTCTCGGCCTCGCGGGCGCGGCGCAGGCGCAGGACAACACGGTCAACCTGCAGCTGCAGTGGGTGACGCAGGCCCAGTTCGCGGGCTACTACGTCGCGCTCGAGAACGGATATTACGACGAGGAAGGCCTCGAGGTGAACATCATGCCCGGCGGTCCGGACATCGCGCCGCCGCAGGTGCTCGCGGGCGGCGCGGCCGATGTCATGCTGAACTGGATGCCCTCCGCGCTCGCCGCGCGCGAGCGGGGTCTGCCGGTCGTGAACATCGCCCAGCCCTTCGTGCGTTCGGGCCTGATGCTGTCGTGCTGGGCGGACAGCGGCATCGAGGAGCCGGCCGACCTCGCCGGCCACACCGTCGCGCACTGGTTCTTCGGCAACGAATATCCGTTCCTGTCGTGGATGGCGCAGCTCGGCATCCCCGTGGACGGATCGGAAGAGGGCGTGGAACTGCTGCAGGCCGGGTTCAACGTCGATCCGCTTCTGCAGCGTCAGGCCGACTGCATCTCGACCATGACCTACAACGAGTACTGGCAGATCATCGACGCGGGCGTGTCGCCCGACGAGCTGGTGACGTTCAAATACGAGGATTACGGCGTCGCCACCCTCGAGGACGGCATCTGGACGCTCGAGGAGAACCTCGAGGATCCGGCCTTCGTGGACAAGATGGTCCGCTTCGTGCGCGCCTCGATGCGTGGCTGGCAGTGGGCGGCCGAGAACCCGGACGAGGCGGCGATGATCGTGCTCGACTACGACGAGACCGGCGCCCAGACCGAGGAGCACCAGCTTCGCATGATGGGCGAGATCGCGCTTCTGGTGGAAGGCGGTGACGGCGCTCTCGACGAGGCCGCCTACCAGCGCACGGTTGATACGCTGCTTGCCGGCGGCTCGGACCCGGTGATTTCGGAAGTGCCCGAAGGTGCCTTCACGCACGAGATCACGGACGCGGCCCTCGCCCAGTAAGTCCGACGCAGATACGACACGACACGGCCCCGGCGTCCCGCGCCGGGGCCGTTTTCTTGACGGCGTGGTCGAGGGCGCATGGGTCCGGGGGGTCGATGTATTGCGGGCGCGGTGATCGTTCCGTCCATAGCGCCGAGGCTCGATCCCCCCGTTTCATTGCAGGCGCGTTCCAGTCGCTCGCGGCGCTGTGTCGGGAGGCAGGTGGGAAGGTGCTCGCGTGCGAAGGGATCATCCGTGTCCGTCCGGTTCTCGCCGCGCCCGTCCGGCGCTGTGCGCAAAGGGCGGACGCAAAGGCTCCGTTCCCCCGCGCACCTGCCCAGCACCGAAGGCATGGTATCCAGCACGGGGGCCGGCTCGTCCCACGGTGCGCGCAGTGTCCCGCGCCGGAGCCGCGCCCGCCCGGCGCCGGACGCCAGGCGTCCGTCACCCGCCTGTCCCGCGCCGCGCCCGCCGGGTGTCAGACGCGCAGGTCGAGACCTTTCGCTCCCGGCGGCCGCAGTGCGCCCAGAAGGTCGCTCATCTTCTGCGGTGGCGCGTTGCGTGCTTCGTCGGCGTCCCCGACCGCGCGCATGTCGAGGGGTGGCACGCCCAACCCCTTCACCGGCGGCGGGTTGGGCGGGATCTGTGGCACGGGCCGTTTCGCATGGCCCGGAGCGCCGAGGGCGGCCTTCGCGGTGGCCTGCGCCTGCGTCACGGCCGCACGGCCGATATCCGGTTTGGGCGCCGCGGGCGCCTCTGCCCCCGTGGGGCTCATCCTTTGGGCGCCGGCCTGAGGCGCGGGGCCTAAGGCTGCGACGCTGCTGGAGGGTGCGGTCGGTGTCATCACCAGCGCTCCATCTCAAGAAGCCCCCACCGCGCAGAGAACATGCCACGGTTCGCCCGCCTGCCCAATGGGTTGGGTAAAATGCCACGCATTTTCCCGTGCGGCACGCGGCCGGGGCCTCACTGCTGCTCGATCGCGTTGGCCCATTCGTCGAGGAAGGCGCGCCGGTTCAGCGGATCGAGATAGACCATCAGGGCGGGCCCGAGGCGGATCGGCCCGAAGCCCGCGCCCGCGATATCCGGCGTCTCGCCCAGCGGCGGCAGCGGCCAGTCCCCGGCCGCGTCGCGCATGCCTGTCGCCAGAAGCGCGTCGATGAAGCGCCCGGCCTCCTGGGCCTCGGCCGCGACGGCGGGCACGATGGCCGTCCTGAGGATCACGTTCGAGAAATCGGTCATCCGCAGGATGCGCACGCGGCCCTCGGAATCGCGTGCCAGCCGTTCGGCGGCGTAGCTGCCGAGGACATTGTAGGCCAGCGCGAGCCGCCCGTTCGCGACGTCGTCGATCATCTGCCCCGAACAGCAGTAGAGCCGGGGATCGAGCCGTCCCATGACCTCCGAAAGCCGCCAGTAGGCATCCGTCGCGCGGGCCTCCTGCGTGGCGAAGAGGTAGCCGAGGCCGCTTTCGCGCACGTCGTAGGTGCCCACGGCGCCCCGGAACCGGTCGGGATGGTCGCGCAGGACCGCGATCAGCTCCTGCCGGGTGGCGGGGACGGGCAGGCCGGCGAAACGCTCGGTCGAGATCACGACGACGGCAGGCTCCGTCGTGAAGGCGAATATGAGGTCGCGCCAGCGCGCCCAGTCGGGCAGGGCGTCGGTGACGGCCGACCGGTGGCTCCGGGCGAAGCCGTCGTTCACCAGCTGGAACTGGAGGTCCATCGCCGACGAGATCGCGAGGTCGAAGGCGGCGCCATCGCGGATCGCGCGGTGCAACTCGGCAGAGGAGGCGACGGTGTAATCCAGCGTGATCTGCGGGTTGGCCGCGTGGAAGGCTTCGAGGAACGGGGCGAAGACCTCGAGGTCGGCGGTGGACAGGATGCGCAGCTCGCGCGGGCCGCTGCCCTCGTAGCGGCGGTGGTCCTCGACGTCGAGCGCGGCGGCCAGCGTCGCCCAGAGGCTCAGGACGACGGCAAGACAAGCGAAACGCATGCACCCCTCCCTCCGGGTCCTTCGCCCAGCTCCAGCGTCCCGCCATGTGCGCGCAGCACGTCGTCCGCGATGGTCAGCCCAAGGCCCGAGCCCACGATGTCCTGAACGTTGCCGCCGCGCTGGAAGCGTTCGGTCAGGCGCTCGGCCGGCCCGTCCCCGAGGCCCGGGCCCTCGTCGGTCACGGTGATGCGCGCCCCGCCCGCGCCCTTGGTCACCTCGAGCGTCACCACGGTATCCTCCGCCGAGTACTTGATCGCGTTGTCGAGCACGTTGCGCAGCGCGTTGTCCAGAAGCACGGCGTCCCCGTCGACCTCGGCCGGCTCGGCCCGAAGCCTGATGTCGATGTCCTTCATCGCCGCCGTCGGTTCCAGCGCCTCGGCGGTCTGCCGCGCGAGATCGGCGAGGTTGACGCGGTCCCGCGCGAGATCCTCGGCGCGGAAGGCGACCGTGGCGTGGTCCAGAAGCTGGCCGGCCGAGCGGGAGCTTTCGTCCACGGCGCGGATCATCCGGCGCAGGCGCTGCCGCTCGGTCTCGTCCTCGATCGAGCGCAGGGCGATCTCGGCCTGCGTGCGCACCGTGGCGAGCGGCGTGCGCACGCGGTGGGCGGCCTCGGCGATGAAATCCTCCGAGCGCCGGATCGACTGGCCGAGGCGCTCCATCAGCCGGTCGAGGGCGCTCATCAGCGGCGCAAGCTCGGTCGGCGCGGCCCGGCGCAGCGGACGCAGGTCCGAGGGGCCGCGCCTCGAGACCGCCTGCGCGATCTCGTTGAGCGGCCGCAGCGAGGTGCGCGCCGCGAAGAACGAAAGGCCGACGGCGACCACGAAGAACGCGATAGAGAGCATCGCGGCAAGCTGCGAGAGCTCGCCTACGATGACGCCGACACCGTTCCGCGTCTGCGCGACGGTGACGGTCACGGGCACCGGCCCGGCGCCGGCCAGCACGACGCGGGTGAGGGTCGCCATGCGCACCTCCTCGCCGCGATAGGCGCCGGTGTCGAAGGCGACGCGACCCGGCGTGGAGGCTTCGAGGGCGGGCACCGGCAGGTCGCGATAGCCCGTCAGCATCTCGTCGCGCGCGGTGACGAGGTAGAACACGCGGTCCTCGCTTATGGCGCCAAGCATCGAGAAGGCCGAGTAGGGCAGTTCCAGCCTGAGCTCGCCCTGCTCGGTGCGCAGCGTCTCGGCGATGGCGGTGGCCGAAGCGGCGAGGACGTTGTCCTGCGTCCGCTCTGCCGCCTGCCGCGCAAGCCCCGTGACCATGCCCCACGACATCAGCGACAGCAGCGCCGCGATCCCGGCAAGCAGCAGCGTCAGCCGGCGTCCGATCGACCCGGTGGCCGTCATGGGCCGCCGGTCTCCATCCGGTAGCCCAGCCCGCGCACCGTCTCGATCCTGAGGCCCATCCCCTCGATGCGGCGCCTGAGCCGGCCGACATAGACCTCGATCGCGTTCTCGGTGACGTATGTGTCGTGCGAGAACAGGCGGTCCATCAGCTGCCCCTTCGAGAGGATCTGCCCCGGGTGGCGCGCGAAGACCTCCAGAAGCCGGATCTCGCGGCTCCTGAGCTCGACCGCCTCGGTCCCGAAGCGCAGCGTTCCGCCCATCGGATCGAAGATCGCGTCGCCCAATGCGATCTCGTTGCGCGCCGAGCCGCCGCGGCGGCGCAGGACGGCGCGGCAGCGCGCCTCGAGTTCGGAGAAGTCGAAGGGCTTGGTGATGTAGTCGTCCGCCCCGTGATCGAGCGCCACGACCCGGTCCGACACCTGGCTGCGCGCGGTCAGGACGATCACCGGCACCTCCAGATGCGCCCGGCTGCGGATCAGGAAGTCGCGTCCGTCGCCGTCGGGCAGCATCACGTCGAGCAGGATCAGGTCGTATTCGGCCGCGGCGAGGCAATCCTCGGCGGCCGCGAGGCTTGGCGCGTGATCCACGGCGTGCCCGTCGAGCGCGAGCCTGCTCACGACGGCCTCGGCCAGTTCGAGATTGTCCTCGACCAGAAGATAGCGCACCCGATCCTCCCCCTCGACGCCGGTTCCCGCCGACGTTCTCCCCCCGTGTCAGGCTTCTGTCAGTTTCGTGTGGTGAGGATGGAGCATGGGCGGCGGAGGACCGCCTGTCAAATGGGAGGATACTTCATGAACACCCTTGGGTGGACCCGCCGCGCTTTGGTCGCCGCGGCGACCGCGACCCTTGCCGTCGGCGGCGCGGCGCACGCGCAGTCCGAGCAGATGATCGACCAGCTGCACTTCATCGTCCCCGGCGGCGCCGGCGGCGGATGGGACGGCACCGCGCGCGGCACCGGCGAGGCGCTGACCGAAAGCGGCCTCGTGGGCACGGCGACCTACGAGAACATGTCGGGCGGCGGCGGCGGTGTCGCCATCGGCTACATGATCGAGAACGCCGACAGCCTCGACAACACGTTGATGGTGAACTCCACGCCCATCGTGATCCGTTCGCTGACCGGCGTGTTCCCGCAGAGCTTCCGGGACCTGACGCTGGTGGCCGGCACGATCGGCGACTACGCGGCGCTCGTGGTGCCCGTGGACAGCCCGATCCAGGACATGGCGGGACTTCTGGAGGCCTACGCCGAGCAGGGCACCGACTTCGCCGTCGGCGGCGGCTCGGTTCCGGGCGGCATGGACCACCTCGTGGCCGCGATGGTCATGCAGGCGGCGGGCGAGGACCCGGCGGCGGTCAACTACATCCCCTACGACGCGGGCGGCGAGGCGATGGCGGGCCTTCTGTCGGGCGAGATCGACGCGCTGTCGACCGGCTTCTCCGAGGCCATCGCGCTGGCCGAGCAGGACGAGGTCCGCATCCTCGGCGTCACCGCCTCCGAGCGCGTGCCGGCCTACAGCGAGGCGCCGACCTTCATGGAGCAGGGCATCGACACCGAGTTCGTGAACTGGCGCGGCTTCTTCGGCCCGCCCGGCATGGACGAGGCGCAGCGCCAGCAATACATCGCCGCGTTCGAGGCGCTCTACGACACCGAGGCCTGGGAAGATGTCCGCTCGCGCAATGGCTGGGTGAACATCTGGAACCCCGGCGACGACTTCCGCACCTTCCTCGAGGCGCAGGAGCAGGAGATCGGCGACCTGATGCGCACGCTCGGGTTCCTCTGACACGCACGAAGGCTGCGCGCGGCGCACGCCTTCTGCCAACGGCATCGCCCGCCCCGGCGCGGGCGGTGCCCCATCATCCGGCATCCGAAGGGGAGGGGACGCCATGGCGCTCGATCGCTGGATCGCGCTGATCTTCATCATGTTCTGCTGCGTCTACGGCTACGCGGCCTTCTTCACGATGGACCAGCTTCTGCCGCCGTTCATGCAGCGCAACCCCGTCTGGCCCTCGACCTTTCCCAAGATCCTGTCCGTGCTCGGGATCGTCATCGGCCTCATCGTCGTCTTCGGACTTGAGAAGCCGAGCGGCGAGGACGAGCCCTCGGCGGTCGACATCAACTACCGCAGGCTGCAAGACTACAATATCGGCCAGGCGCTGATGCTTCTGGGCCTGATGGTCGTCTACGCGCTGACGCTGCGCTCGGCGGGCTTCCTGCTGTCGACGACCGTATTCCTGGCGGGCGGCGCCGCGATCCTGGGCGAGCGGCGGTGGATCACCATGATCCTCGTCGCGGTCATCGCGGCTGGATCGGTCTGGTACCTCGTGCAGGAGGTGCTGGGCATCTTCCTGCGGCCACTGCCCTTTTTCCTGAGGTAAGCACATGATCGAAGGCATCCTGATCGGCCTCACGGCCGCGTTCTCGGTCCAGAACCTCCTGATGGTGGTCGCGGGCTGCCTGATCGGCACCTTCATCGGCATGTTGCCGGGGCTGGGGCCGATGTCGATCATCGCGATCATGATCCCCGTCGCGATCACGCTCGGCGATCCCACAGCCGCGCTGATCCTGCTTGCGGGCGTCTACTACGGCGCGATCTTCGGCGGCTCGACCTCGTCGATCCTGCTGAACGCGCCGGGGGTCGCGGGCACCGTGGCGACCAGCTTCGACGGCTACCCGATGGCGCGCGCGGGGATGGCGGGCAAGGCCCTGACCATCGCCGCCGTCTCCAGCTTCGCGGGCGGCACGATCGGGGCGATCCTGCTGGCGGTCTTCGCGCCCGCGCTGTCCTCGGTCGCGCTTCTGTTCCACTCGGCGGAATACTTCGCGCTCATGGTCGTGGGCCTGTCGGCCATCGCGGCCTTCGCGGGCACGGGGCAGGTCGCCAAGGCGCTGATGATGACGGTGCTCGGCCTGATCCTCGCCACGGTCGGCGAAGGCGCGCTGTTCAACATGCCGCGCTTCACGATGGGGATGATGGACCTTCAGTCGGGCATCAACTTCATCACGCTCGCCATGGCGATGTTCGCGCTGCCCGAGGCGATCTTCCTCGTCCTCAACCCCGCGCGCTCCAGCCGGGGCAGCGAGACGGCGGGGTCGGGCAAGATCACCGGCCTGCGCTTCTCTCGCGAGGAGGGGCGCGCGATCTTGCCCGTCATCGGCCGCCAGTCGGTGCAGGGCTTCTTCATCGGCGTGCTGCCGGGCGCGGGCGCGACCATCGCGTCGTTCCTCGGCTACGCGGTCGAGCGCAACATCGCCACCAGCGAGGAGCAGGCGCAGTTCGGCAAGGGCTCGGTCAAGGGGCTCGCCGCGCCCGAGACGGCGAACAACGCCGCCTGCACCGGCTCCTTCGTGCCGCTCCTGACGCTGGGCATCCCGGGCTCGGGCACCACGGCGATCCTTCTGGGCGCGCTCATCGCACTGAACGTCACGCCGGGCCCGAGGCTGATGGTGGACGAGCCGCAGATCTTCTGGGCGGTCATCACCTCGATGTTCATCGGCAACGTCGTCCTTCTGATCCTGAACCTGCCGCTTATCCCCTACATCGCCAAGATCCTCTCGATCCCGCGAAACTACCTGATCCCCTTCATCCTCTTCTTCACGCTGATGGGGGCCTACATCGGGCAGAACAACTCGACCGAGCTTCTGATGCTGGTGGGCCTGGGCGTGCTGGCGACGGTGTTCCGCTTCGCCGACTACCCGCTCGCGCCGCTTCTGATCGGGTTCATCCTCGGCACCATGCTGGAGAACAACTTCGCGCGCTCCATGCAGCTCTATCGCGGGGTGGACTTCGTGTTCGAGCGTCCGATGACGCTGGCGCTTCTGGTGCTGGCGCTGCTTCTGGTGCTTCTGCCGAGCTTCCGCGCCCGCCGCGCCCGCAGGCGCGCCGAAGGGGTCGCCGATGGCGACTGACCGGGCCGCGTCCGCGCCCCTTGCGGGGGTGCGGGTGCTCGACCTGACCAACGTGCTGGCCGGGCCCTTCGCCTGCCACCAGCTTGCGCATCTGGGCGCCGAGGTCATCAAGGTCGAGGCCGTGGGGCGCGGCGATCTCGCCCGCAACCTCGGGGCGGATCCCGCGCTGTCGGCCAGGGGCATGGGCATCAGCTTTCTCGCGCAGAACGCGGGCAAGAAGTCCCTGACGCTGAACCTCAAGGACCCGCGCGGCACCGAGGCGCTGAGGCGGCTCGTGGCGACGGCGGACGTTCTGGTCGAGAACTTCCGCCCCGGCGTCATGGACCGCCTCGGGCTGGGCTACGAGGCCCTGCGGGCGGTGAACCCGCGCCTCGTCTACTGCGCGATCTCGGGCTTCGGGCAGGACGGGCCGTGGGCGGGCCGCCCCGCCTACGACCAGATCGTGCAGGGCGCCTCGGGCGTCATGTCGATCACCGGCGACGCGGACAGCGCGCCGTTGCGGGTCGGCTATCCCCTTGCCGACACGGTTGGCGGGCTGACGGCGGCCATGGCGATCTCGGCGGCGCTGAACGCCACGCCGCGCGGCGCCTTCATCGACGTCTCGATGCTGGAGGCCGTGCTGGCCACGATGGGCTGGGTCGTCTCGAACCACCTGATCGGCGGGGTCGAGCCGCTGCCGCAGGGCAACGAGAACCCGACGTCCGCCCCCTCGGGCACGTTCCAGTGCGCCGACGCGCCGATCAACATCGCCGCCAACAAGGACGAGCAATGGGAGGCGCTGGCCCGACACCTCGGCCGCGAGGACCTGCTGGCCGCGCCGGACTTCGCCACGCGCGAGGACCGCAAGCGCAACCGCCTGCGGCTCAAGGCGGAGCTGGAGACGGTGCTGACGACGCGGGCTGCGCGCGACTGGGCGCGCGAGCTGAACGCGCTTGGCGTGCCCGCGGGCGCGGTGATGAGCGTGCCCGAGATCCTCGCCCATCCCCAGGTCGCCGGGCGCGACTTTCTCGCCCGGTTCGACGACACGCCGGGCGTCGGGCGGCCGATCGACCTCGTGCGCGTCGGCGCGATGTTCGACGGCGTGCGGCCCTCCGTCGGCACCCCGCCGCCGGCGCTGGGTGCGGATACGCGGGACATCCTTTCGGGACTGGGATACAGCCCTGAGGAGATCGGGGAGATGCAGGCGGAGGGCGTGACATGAGCGGAGGCGACGACGTCGCGGACTGGTGGCGCACCGGGATCATCGACATGGAGCCGGGGCGCATCCATCTGCGCGGCCGGCCTGTGCAGGAGCTGATCGGCACCACGGGCTTCGCCGAGATGATCTGGCTTATGGTCATGGGCGCGCCGATCGCGGGCCATCGCGCGAAGCTGTTCGAGGCCGCCCTCGTGGCCGCGGTCGATCACGGGCCGCAGGCGCCCTCCATCGCCGCCGCGCGCATGGCGGCCACCTGCGGTGTCGGCCTTCAATCCGCGATGGCGACCGGCCTCAACATGCTGGGAGACGTGCATGGCGGGGCGGGCGAGCAGGCGGTGGAGATGTATCGCTTCGTGGAACGCGGCGGCCCCGAGGGGCTGGCCACGGCGCTGGACGCATGGCGGGCGGAACGCGGCCGCTACCTTCCGGGCTTCGGCCACCGCTTCCACAAGCCGGTCGATCCGCGCGCCCCGCGGCTTCTATCGCTGGTCGACGAGGCGGCCGAGGCGGGCGCGGTGAGCGGCGCCTACGCCCAGATCGCGCGCGCCATCGAGGCGCATCTCGCCACCGAGCGCGGCAAGCCCGTGCCCATGAACATCGACGGCGCGACGGCGGTGATCTACGCCGAACTCGGCTGTCCCCCGCCGCTCGCACGCGGCTTCTTCGGCCTGTCGCGGACGGTCGGCATCCTCGCCCACGCCTGGGAACAGACCGAGCAGGGGGGGCGCAACAAGGGACCGACGCCGCCCGCCTATCGGTGGACCTATGACGGAGACTGAAGGGATCCTGACCGAGGTCCTGCCAACGCTTCTGATCGGCGCCGCCGGGGCTGCCCTGTTCTGGGCGATCGGGTTTCCCGCGGCCGTCCTGACGGGGCCCGCGGCGGCGGTGTCGCTGGCCACGCTTCTGGGCCTGCGCAGCCGGGTGCCGCTGGGCTTGCGCGACGCCGTCTTCCTCGTGATCGGCATCTCCATCGGCAGCACGGTGACGCCCGAGGTCGTGGCAACGGCGCTGGCCTGGCCGGTGTCGCTCGCGATCCTGACGGGAACGCTGGTCCTGGTGCTGGTCCTCGTGCGGGCCATCCTCGCGCACGGCTTCGGATACGACCCGCTGACGGCCCTGCTCGCGGCGACGCCGGGCCACCTCAGCTACGTCCTGGGGCTGTCCACGGATCTCAAGGCCGACGTGCCGCGCGTGGCGCTGGTGCAATCGGTGCGGGTCCTGCTCCTGACGCTTCTCGTGCCGGTCCTGATCTCGCTCTGGGGGGCGGAGGGCACGGCCTACCTGCCGGATCGCGGGACGATGTCGCCCGTCTCGGCGCTGGCGGTCTTCGGCCTCGCCGTGGCGCTGGGGCTGGTCTTCCGGCGCTTCGGGGTGCCTGCGCCGCTGCTTCTGGGCGCGATGGCGGCCTCCGCGGCGGGGCACGGATCCAACCTGACGCCCGGCGCGCTTCCGCCATGGGCGACGACCGTGGCCTTCGTCGTGATGGGAAGCCTGATCGGCACGCGGTTTCGCGGCCTCGACCGGCGCGGGCTTCTGGGCGCCTTCGCGGCAGGGGCGGCTGCGACCTTCGTGGCCTGCGCCGTCGCCGCCGCGGGGGCCGTCCTCGCCGCCAGGATCGTGGACCTGCCGCCGGCCGCGCTTCTTCTGGCCTTCGCGCCCGGCGGGGTCGAGGTGATGGCCGCGCTCGCCGTCGAAACGGGCCTCGAGCCCGCCTTCGTGGCGGCGCACCACGTCTTCCGCCTTGTGGTGCTCAGCGTCCTGATGCCGATCGTGCTGGCGCGGCGGCGGGTTCCCTGACGTCGCCTCCGACGCGGCCCCCGCCGTGCGATGCGGGCGGCGCTTTCCCATGCGCGCGGGCGGGCTATGATCCCGAAGGCGGCGGGATGCCTCGAGATCCCGCGAAACCACGGCGCATCGGCATGACCCCAGTTCGACATACCGCCCGCGCATGGCTGCTGACGCTCGCCTGCGCCCTCGCCATCGGGGCGGCGCTCGCGCCCGTGGCGGCGGCTGCGCAGACCGCCGCGCGCGCCGACCCGCCGGACATCGTTCTGAGCATCGAGATCGATACCGCGACCGGGGCCTTTTCTGCCGAGGCGCTGTTGCAGGCGCCACGGGGTGACGTCGTCCTTCCGCGCGCCGACTGGCTGCGCGTCGAGGGCGTGACCCTCGCGGGGCGGGACGCCACCCGCGCGGCACGGGAAGGCGGCGGCGTGATCGGCCCCGGCCTGCACCGGTCCCGCGATCTGCGCGTCACCGTCTCGGGCCGGTTCCCCGCGCCGCGCGCCCCGATCGGCGCCGTCGCCTGGAGCCCCTCGGCCACCTATGCCGTCGGCGCGGACTGGTTTCCGCGAGACGGCACGGCCATCCGCGACCATGACATCCGCGTCTCGGTCGCGCGCCCGCAGGAGGTCGCGGCCACCGGCGGCGTCGTGTCCGAGGCCGTGGACGGCGCGATGCGCGAGGCGCGCTTCGCCTTCACCGGGCCCAGCGTGGACGTGGCCCTGTTCGTCGGGCCCTACGCAATCGGCGAAACGCGCCACCGCGATCTCAGGCTCCGCACCTATTTCGAGGACGCCGACGCCGCGCTTTCGGAGCGTTACCTCGCGGCGGTGGCGACGTGGCTCGACCGCTACGAGGAGGCCATCGGCGACTACCCCCACCACGGTTTCTCGGTGGTGTCCGCGCCGATCCCGGTGGGCTTGGGCTTCGCGGGGCTCACCTATGTCAGCCGGGACATCCTGTCCCATCCCTACATGACGGGCCGCTCGCTCGCCCACGAGGTCCTGCACAGCTGGTGGGGCAACGCGGTTGGCGTGGACTACGCCACGGGCAACTGGGCCGAGGGGCTGACGACCTTCCAGGCCGATTACGCGCTGGCCGAGGAGGCGGGCAACGGGGCCGCGCGCGAGATGCGAATCGGCTGGGTGCGCGAACTTGCGCGGCTGGACGCGGGCCGGATGACGCCGCTCGCCGCGTTCCGTTCGGCCTCCCATGCCGGCGGCCAGAGCGAGGGCTACGGCAAGGCCGCGCTGGTGTTCCACATGCTGCGGGACGAGATCGGGGCAGCGGCCTTCGCGGAGGGCATCCGCGGCTTCTATGCCGCCAACCGCAACCGCGTCGCGGGCTGGGGCGACCTGCGCGCCGCGTTCGAGGCGTCGTCAGGCCGCGATCTGGGATGGTTCTTCGATCAGTGGATCGATCGGGCGGGCCTGCCCGGCCTGCGCGTGGCCGAGGCCGGGTGGCGCGAGGCCCCCGACGGCGCGCACGAGGTGACGCTGACGATCCGGCAAGCGGCCCCCGCCTATCGCCTGCGGCTTCCGGTGGTGTTCCGCACGCGCGCGGGCGAGGTGCGCCGCGTGGCGCAGATCGAGGGCGAGGTCTCCACGCTGCGCTTCACGCTTCCCGATGCCCCGCGCACCGCCGTTATCGACCCCGAATTCGACCTCGCGCGGCAGCCCTTCGAGGGCGAGTTGGCGCCGATCCTCCGCGCGCTCGACGCAGGGCGGGTCAGGGCCGTGGCCGCGTCGCCGCTGGAGGGACTGCGGGCGGGCGTGGAGGCGGCGCTTGCGGGCATCGCGCCGGGCCTGTCATGGGGCGCCGCGCAGGGCGACGCGGGCGACCGGACCTCCGTCCTGATCGCGGGCCTGCCCGAGGATGTCGCGGCCCTCAGGCCCACGCATCTCGGGCCGTTGCCCGGCGTGGCCGCGCAGGGCCGATCGCGGCTCTGGCTCGAGCGGGACGGGCAGGGCAAGCTCTGGGCGTTCCTCTCCTTCGACCGGCTCGAAGACCTCGCGCGCGATTTCGGGGCGCTGCGCTACTACACCGGCCAGAGCTTCGTTGCCTTCGAGGACGGCCGCGCGGTCGCCGGGGGCGTCTGGCCCGCGTTGCCCGGCGCGGTGGAGCTGGAATTTGGCCCGGCCGGCGGCGAGGTGGCGCCATGAGCGCGCGGCGCATGCGCGGTCTGGCCCTCGCCCTCGGCGTCGCCGTCGCGATTGCCGTCGCGGGCGCGCTGCTCCTGCAGCGCCCCGAGGAGGCCGCGACCGGAACCGGCGACGCGACCGGCACCGACGCGCTCGAGGCGTTTCTCGCGGAGGCTGGCGGGGACGGGTTCGAACCGCTCGCCGGCGCATGGACCTTGAGCCTTCCAGCCGACTTCGGAGCGCATGACGCGGCGCGGGCCGAGACCTGGACGATCACGGCGCATCTGCGGGGCCTCGATGGCGCGCGCGTCGGCCTCAGTTTCGCGCTGTCGCGCTACGGCCTGATTGGGCCGGACGACCCTGCGCGGGACGCGCCCTGGACGCTGGCCACGCTTCACACCGCGCAGATCGCGCTGTCGGGCGAGGGCGCCATCGCCAGCGCCTCCGAGGAGCGTTTCGGCCGCGGCGACGGGATCGCGGGGCATGACCCCGCCTCGCGGCAGGTCTGGCTCGACGACTGGACCCTCGCCTACGGCACCGGCGCCGGGGGGCAGGGCCTGACACTCGCGGCGACGGTCGAGGGCGTGCCGGTCCGCCTGTCGCTCGCGCCGTCCAAGGAGGCAGTCGTGGCCCAGGGCGCGCAGGAGGCGCCGACGCGCGGTTTCGTGATGCCGCGCATGGACGTGAGCGGGACCATCGGCGTGGGCGCCGACGCCGCCGAGGTGACCGGCACGGCATGGATCGACCGGCTCTGGGGCGATCTGCCCGTTCCGGGCGGCCCCATCGCCTACGATCGCCTGGTAATGCAATTGCCCGACGGCGTGGATATCTCCGCCGTCAGGACGCGGCGCGTGGGCTCGGACGGGGCAGGGACGGTCGATGGCCTCATCGTCGAGGCGTCGGGCGCGACGCGGGCCTTCGACGGCGCGGCGGCCACGCTCGAGATCATCGAACGCCGCGAGGTCGAAGGCGGCGCGGCCTATCCTGTCGGCTGGCGCCTGACCGGGGCGGGCTTCGACCTTCGGGCCGTGGCGTCGGGCGGTGGTCAGGGACGCGACTTCCTCTCGCCGGTGTGGCTGGGGCCCGTCAGGGTCGAGGGCACCTACGACGGCGCGCCCGTGGATGGCGCCGGAACGCTTTTGCTGACAGGATACGAGGCGCGATGACGCTTTGCCCGACCCTTGCCATGCCTGCCCGCATCGCCGCGATCCTCGCTCTGGCGCTTCTGGGCGCCTGCCGCGACGAGGAGGGCGCGGCGCATCGTTCCGACATCGGCCCGGTCCCGGTGGCCGAGCAGCGGCCGGGCGATCCCGAAGCGGGCTACGACGCGCTCGTGAACGCGCCCTACGTCTCGTGCGGGATCCCCTACGACGCCTTCCGCAGGCTCGTCCCCGAGACGGACGCCGAGACCCGCGTCGCGGGCCGCCGGGGACTGAACGCCGGATTGCCCTACGCCTTCACGGCGCACGAGAACGAGGACGGCGTCACGGTGGTGTCAAGCAACTGCCTGACCTGTCACGCCACGACGATCGGGGACGAGCTGGTGATCGGCCTCGGCAACGAGTTCGCCGATTTCACGCAGGATCCCGGCCGTCTCGCGCTGCAGGCCGGCACCTATGTGCGCGGCCCGGCCGAGACCGAGGCGTGGGAGCATTGGGCCGACCGCATCGAGGGCATCGCGCCCTACATCCGCACCGCGACCGTCGGCGTGAACCCGGCCCCCAACCTGACCTGGGCCCTGATGGCGCATCGCGATCCCGAGACGCTGGAATGGTCCGACACGCCCCTGATCGAGCCACCCCCGGCCGAGCCCCTTCCGATCAGCGTTCCGCCGTGGTGGGGGATGCGCGACAAGAGCGCGATGTTCTACACGACCGTGGGGCGGGGCGATCACGCGACCTTCATGCTGCTCGCCTCGATGCTCTGCGTCGAGAGCGTGGCGGAGTTCGAGCAGGTCGACCGCTACGCCGCGGACATCCGCGCCTATCTCGCCTCGATCGAGCCGCCGGACTATCCCTTCGCCATCGACGCCGAACTCGCCGCCGAGGGGGCCGCGATCTTCGCGCGGGACTGCAGCGAATGCCACGGCACCTATGGCGAGGGGGCGAGCTATCCCAACCGCGTCTACGCGCTGGACGAGATCGGGACCGACCCCGCCTATGCGCGGGCCGCGACCGACGGCTCGCGGGATCGTTTCTACGAGTGGATCGCGCGCTCGCCCTATGGCGACGCCGACAGCGCGGCCCCGGCGGAAGGCTACATCGCGCCGCCCCTCGACGGCGTGTGGGCGACCGCGCCCTACCTGCACAACGGCTCGGTGCCCGACATGGCGAGCCTGATCGACCCCGAACGCCGCCCGGCCTACTGGCGCCATATCCTGCCGCGCGCCTACGATCCCGACGCCATCGGCTGGCGGCACGAAGCCCTCGAGGCCGGGCAGGACGCCGAGGCCGACCCCGAGCTTCGGCGCCGCATCTACGACACCACGCGAACGGGTTACGGGAACGGCGGCCACCGATACGGCGAGGACCTAGACGCGGGTGCGGCCGAGGCGCTGCTGGAATATCTCAAGACGCTCTGAACGCGGCCTGCTGGTTTCGTTTGCGCTTCGCTGCGCTTTCGCCAACGATCCGCTTCGGCGGACGAGGGGGGACGGTGCCGTGACGGCGGAAGGGGAATTCTTCGGAAATGACCAGCAGCGCGCGCTTCTGAGGCGCGGGCGGGCGCTGGCCGGACTGATCTGCGGCGACAGGCGCTACCATTACTACGGGCGGACCGTGGGCATCGCCTCGACCGATGACGGCGACGCGGACGACGTCGCGACCCTTGCGGTCGTGCAGGGCAATTCCAGCTGCGCCGCCGTGCCCCGTGACCGCACCGCCGGGATGAAGGCCGCGCTGAAGGCGCATGGCCTGTCGCCCATGCACTACGTCAAGTGGACCGGCGGCGCATCTGCCCTCGCCGCCGCGCGCGAGATCGTCGCGACCCGCCCGCTGCCGGAGGACCTGACGCTTGTGCGCATCGACGGCGCGACGCCGGCTGAGCACATGGCCTCTTTGGCCGCGATGTCGCTTGGCTGCGGCGTGATGCCCCTGATCGGCGAGGTGCTGCGGGGCGGGTTCCGGCGCGCCTGCTGCATCGCGGCCCTCGACGCCGGGATGAACGTCGTGTCCTGCGCGGCATCGTCGAGCTATGCCCACGAGGATCACGGCACCTATGGCAGGCAGGCGTGGTGGGGGATGCTCGCAACCGACCCCTCGCGCAGGGGCGAGGGGCTGTCGCGGATCCTCGGCGCCCATGTCATGCTCGACATGGAGGAACGCTTCGGCATCCGCGACTTCATGACCGGCATCGAGGCGGGCAACGCCCCGTCCGAGGCGGTGTGTTCGCGGATGGGCCTTGCGCCGGGGGCCTTCGACATCGTTGTCTGCGCGGACCCCGCCGCGCTTGCTGGCGGGCGGCTGACGAAATAGGCCGGCGCGGCGGAAGGCGCGCGCGATCCCGCCCGGTCCCGCGCGCCTTCGCCCCCGCGGCCGCAGGGCCCTCAGGCCTTGTTCATCCGGTTCTCGATCAGGTCGTCCACCACCTGCGGCTCGGCCAGCGTCGAGGTGTCGCCGAGTGCGCCATAGTCGTTCTCGGCGATCTTGCGCAGGATGCGGCGCATGATCTTGCCCGAGCGCGTCTTGGGCAGGCCCGGCGCCCACTGGATGAGGTCGGGCTTGGCGATGGGGCCGATCTCGGTGCGCACCCATGCCTCCAGCTCCTTGCGCAGCTCGTCGGAGGGGTCGATCCCGCGCATCAGCGTGACGTAGGCGTAGATCCCCTGTCCCTTGATCGGATGGGGGTAGCCCACGACCGCGGCCTCGGCGACCTTGGCATGGGCCACCAGCGCGCTTTCGACTTCCGCCGTGCCCATGCGGTGGCCCGACACGTTGATGACGTCGTCCACGCGGCCGGTGATCCAGTAGTAGCCGTCGGCGTCACGGCGGCAGCCGTCGCCCGAGAAGTAGTAGCCCTTGTAGTCCGAGAAATAGGTCTTCTCGAACCGCTCGTGATCGCCCCAGACGGTGCGCATCTGGCCCGGCCACGAGTCCTTGATGCACAGGACGCCCTCGGCCGCCGTCTCGTGGATCTCGGCGCCCGAATGGGGATCGAGCACCACGGGGTGCACCCCGAAGAATGGCTTGGTCGCGCTGCCCGGCTTCGTCGGGATGGCGCCAGGCAGGGGGGTGATCAGGTGGCCGCCGGTCTCGGTCTGCCACCATGTGTCAACGATGGGCGCGCGGCCCTTGCCGACGACGTCGTTGTACCAGTTCCACGCCTCGGGATTGATCGGCTCGCCCACCGTGCCCAGAAGCTTGATGGACGACAGGTCGTACTTCTCCACGAACTCATTGCCCTGTCCCATCAGCGCGCGGATCGCGGTCGGCGCGGTGTAGAACTGGTTGACCTTGTGCTTCTCGCAGACCGCCCAGAAACGGCCTGCGTCGGGATAGGTCGGCACGCCTTCGAACATCAGGGTCGTCGCCCCGTTGGCGAGCGGGCCGTAGACGATGTAGCTGTGCCCCGTCACCCAGCCGACGTCCGCCGTGCACCAGAAGATGTCCCCGTCGTGATAGTCGAAGGTGCATTCGTGCGTCATGGCGGCATAGACGAGGTAGCCGCCAGAGGTGTGGACCACGCCCTTGGGCTGGCCCGTGGAGCCCGAGGTATAGAGGATGAACAGCGGATCCTCAGCGCCCATTTCCGCCACCGGGCTGGTGTCGTCGGCCTCGAGGCGAAGTTCGTTGTAGTCGTGGTCGCGGCCTTCCGTCCACGTCGTCTGGCCGCCGGTGCGCTTGACCACCAGCACCTTGACCTCGTGCAGCACGTTCAGAAGCGCGGCGTCGGTGTTGGACTTGAGCGCCGTCTTGCGCCCGCCGCGCGGCGCCTCGTCGGCGGTGATCACCACCTTGGCGTCGCAGCCGTTGATCCGCGCCCCGAGCGCGTCGGGCGAGAAGCCCGCGAAGACGATGGAATGGATCGCGCCGATCCGCGCGCAGGCAAGCATCGCGTAGGCCGCCTCGGGGATCATCGGCAGGTAGAGCACGACGCGGTCGCCCTTGCGGACGCCCATGTCCTCCAGGATGTTGGCCATCCGGCAGACCTCGCGGTGCAGCTCGGCGTAGGTGATGTGGCGCGCCTCGTCGTTCGGGTCGTCGGGCTCCCAGATGATCGCCGTCTTGTCCGCGCGGGTGGCGAGGTGGCGGTCCACGCAATTGGCGCAGACGTTCAGCGTGCCGTCGTCGAACCACTTGATCGAGATGTTGCCGGGCGCGAAGCTGACGTCCTTCACGCGGCTGTAGGGTTTGATCCAGTCGATCCGCCGCCCGTGCTCCGCCCAGAACGCGTCGGGGTCGGCGATGGAGGCGGCATACATCTCGTCGTAGCGGGCCGCGTCGATATGCGCCTTCGAGGCGAAATCGGCGGACGGGTGCGTCATGTCATCGGGCATCTGGCTGTCTCCTCCCATGTGTCGAGCCATGCTTCGAAGCGTCGGCCCGGCGGGTGCGTTGCCGCGGGCCATCGGGCCAAGTGTTCCGCATCGCCGCCTGCGAGGCAAGCGGGTCTTGGGTGCGGGCGTCGGGTCTGGCCCCTTGTAAACCTGCTGCGCCAAGCCGTTGGAGTTGCCGGGGAAACCTGTTAATATCGCGTGTAAATCAGGGTGGAGCAGGATCATGTCGGCACTGCCGGACGTGACGAAAGGATCGCCGCGCGCCGCGCGTCTGACGGGCGACCGCATTCGCGAACGCAGGCTTCTGGTCGGCATGAAGCAGGCCGCGCTGGCCGAGGCCGCGGGGATCTCGGCGTCCTATCTCAACCTGATCGAGCACAACCGCAGGAAGATCGGCGGCAAGCTTCTGCTGGCGCTCGCCCGGACGCTCGGGGTCGATCCCGCGTTCCTGTCCGAGGGCGCGGACGCCACCATCCATGACACGCTCCAGACGGCGGCGCGCGGCACCGGCGAGGCGTTCGGCGCCGTGCCCGAGACCGACCGGATCGACGACCTCGCCGCGCGCTTTCCCGGATGGACGGGGCTGATCGCGCTGCAGCAGAAGCGCATCGCGGGCCTCGAGGGAGTGATCGAGGGACTGCGCGACCGCCTGAGCCACGACCCGGTCCTGTCCGAGGCGATGCACGAGATCCTGTCCTCGGTCGCCGCGATCCGCTCGACCGCCGACATCCTCGCCCGCGAGCGCGACCTCGACCCGGCATGGCGCGGCCGCTTTCACCGCAACCTCCACGAGGAGGCCGAGCGTCTTTCGGCGCGGGCGACCTCGATGCTGGGGCATTTCGAGGCGCCCGACGCAAGCGGCGAGACGCTGTCGGCGACGCCGATCGAAACGGTCGAGGCGATGTTCGACGCCGCGGACCACCATTTCCCCGAGATCGAAACGCAGGGAGCGGCGGCCATTCCCGGCATCCTCGACCGGAGCCCCGGGATGCAGGACGCGGCGACCCGCGCGCTTGGCCGCAAGATGCTGGAGAGCTATGCCGCGGACGCGGGCCGCCTGCCGCTGGCGGAGCTTCTGCCCGCCGCGCGCGAGGCGGGCTTCGATCCCTCCGCGCTTCTGGCGCTCGCCGCGGGCGACGTGGCCCTCGTCCTGCGCCGGCTCGCGGCCCTTCCCCCGACCGAGGGCGCGCCCGCCTTCGGCCTTGCGATCTGCGACGCCTCGGGCGCGCTTCTGTTCCGGCGCAGGCTGGCGTCGTTCTCGATCCCGCGCTTCGGGCCCGGCTGTCCGCTCTGGCCGCTCTATGCCGCGCTGGTCCGTCCCGGCCATCCCGACACCGCGATGATCGAGATGCCGCAGGGCAACCGCTTCCGGGCCTGGGCGGTGGCGCAGGCGGTGGCGCAGACCGGGTTCGGCATGGCGCCCGTGGTGCAGGCGACGATGCTCATCGCGCCACAGCCGCAGGGCGGCGCCTCGGACGCGAAGCCGGTTCTGGCGGGGCCGGGCTGCGGGCTCTGCCCGCGCGAGGCCTGCCCCGCCCGTCGCTGACTTGAGATGCCCATTGCCTAAAGGACGTGCAATCTGCAAACTGCACGCCTATCCCGGAGGGAGGCCGGACCTTTGGCGAAAAGCATTCTCCTTGTGGAGGACGAAGCCAACATCCTCGAGGCGATCGGTTTCATCCTGGCCAGAGACGGCTGGGACGTGCGTGGCCACGGCAAGGGCGAAACCGCGCTCGACGAGATCGACAGGGTCGGCCCGGATGTGCTTGTTCTCGACGTCATGCTGCCGGGGCGGTCGGGCCTCGAGATCCTGCGCGACTTGCGCGGGCGCGAGGCGACGCGGGATCTTCCGGTCCTGCTTCTGACCGCGAAGGGGCAGGCGCGGGACCGCGAGCAGGCCATGGCGCTGGGCGCGGACGCCTTTCTTACCAAACCGTTCTCGAACGACGAGCTGATCGCGACGGTGCGCGAGCTGGCCGGCAGCGGCGGCGTCGCGCGCGCGGTGGCGGGCGGCCTCGGCGACGGCGGCTGAGCCGCGGACCCGGCGAGGCGACGATGGCGCGGCGGCTATTTCTCGAACGCAGGACCTACCGCAAGAACCGGCTTCAGGACGCCGCGCGGCTTCTGCCGGTTCTTGGCATGATCCTGTTCTTCGGGCCGGTCTTCATCACCGGAGAGGACGGGCAGGGGGCGGGGCTTGCCGCTTGGCTGGTCTACCTGTTCGTGACGTGGCTGTGCCTGATCGTGGTGGCGATGCTGGTCAGCCGTTCGCTGGCGCGCGACGCCCCCGACCCCGAAGGCGCCGAGGCCGTGCCGTCCCGCTTCGCGCCGGTGGACGCATCGGGGCCTGCACCGGGCCACGACCCCGCGCCGCGTCCGGGGTCCTGAGATGCTGAGCTTCGATGGCCTCGTCGCGGTCTGCGTCATCTATGTCGCGGGGCTGTTCGGCGTCGCCTTCCTCGCCGAGAAGCGCGCCATGGAGGGCAAGGCCCGCTGGCTGAACTCGCCCCTCACCTACACGCTCAGCCTGTCGATCTACACGACCGCCTGGACCTTCTACGGCGCGGTCGGCGCGGCCGCGCGCACGGGGCTGGAGTTCCTGACGATCTACCTCGGGCCCACGCTGGTCTTCATCGGCTGGTACTGGCTCCTGCGGAAGATGGTGCGGATCGGGCGCGCGCAGCGGATCACCTCCATCGCCGACATGATCTCCAGCCGCTATGGCAAGTCGGGCGGGCTGGCCGCGCTCGTGACCGTGCTGGCGGTGATCGGCACAACGCCCTACATCGCGCTTCAGCTGCAGTCCGTCGTGCTCAGCTTCTCGGTCTTCGCGCGGCCAGGCGCGCTCGGCACGCCCGACACCGGGCAGACGGCGATCTGGGTGGCCCTGGGCCTCGCGCTGTTCACGATCGTCTTCGGCACGCGCTCGCTCGACGTGAACGAACGGCATCCCGGCCTCGTCTCGGCCATCGCGCTCGAGGCGATCGTGAAGCTTTTCGCGATCCTCGCCGTGGGCGTCTTCGTGGTCTGGGGCGTGGCCGATGGACCGTCCGACATGCTGGCCCGCATCGAGGCCAGCCCCGTGGCGGCCTCGGGCTGGAACGGGGCGCGCTGGCTGGGGCTCACGGCGCTTTCGGCCTTCGCGATCCTATGCCTGCCGCGCATGTTCCAGGTGCTGGTCGTCGAGAATTCCGACGAGAGGCACCTTGCCACGGCGGCGTGGGCCTTTCCGCTCTACCTGCTGCTCATCAGCCTTTTCGTCGTGCCGATCGCGGTCATCGGCCTGGGACTGCCGGGGGCGGGGACGAACCCAGACCTCTTCGTGCTGACCGTGCCGCTGAGCCTCGGGCAGGACGGCCTCGCGCTTCTCGTGTTCCTCGGGGGGTTCTCGGCGGCCACCTCAATGGTCATCGTCGCGGCCCTGGCGCTTTCGACCATGGTCTCCAACCACATCCTGGTGCCGCTTTGGCTGCGGGCCACGCGCCACGACGACCCGATGTCGGGCGACATGCGGCGCGTCGCGCTGATGGCGCGGCGCCTGTCCATCGGCGGGATCCTGTTTCTCGGTCTCGGCTACTACCGCCTGTCGGGGGGCGCGGACGCGCTGGCCGAAATCGGCCTGATCGCGTTTCTGGGCGTCGCGCAGATCCTGCCCGCGCTTCTGGGCGGCATCCTGTGGCGCGGCGCGACGCGGGCGGGGGCGGCCCTCGGCATCGGGGCCGGTTTCGCGATCTGGGCGTGGCTCCTGCTGATCCCCAACATCGCCGAGACCGGCGGGCTGATGCCGTCGATCCTCGAGACCGGGCCGCTCGGCATCGGCTGGCTCAGCCCCTCGACGCCGCTCGGGCTGCAGGCCACCGATCCGCTCCTGACGGCGATGATGCTGTCGCTGGGGCTGAACACGTTTCTGTTCATCCTCGGGTCGCTGTTCAGCTTCCCCAGCCCCCTCGAACGGCTGCAGGGCGCGCAGTTCGTCAACGTCTACGACCATTCCCGCGCGCTTCTGGGCTGGCGCGGGGCGGCGGGGACGGCCGACGATCTGCTGACCATGGCGCAGCGCATCCTCGGCGCGGGACGGGCCGGACGGCTGTTCCGGGACGCGGCCAGCAGCCAGGGCCGCGACGGCGGACTGCCCGAACCCACGCCCGACTTTCTCGAGAGGCTGGAGCGCGAGCTTGCAGGCTCGGTCGGCGCGGCGACGGCGCACGCGATGGTCGGCCAGATCACCGGCGGGGCCAGCGTGTCGGTGCGCGACCTTCTGGCCGTGGCCGACGAGACGGCGCAGATCATGGAATACTCCAGCCAGCTCGAGGCGAAATCCTCGGAACTCGCCCGCACCGCCGCGCGCCTGCGCGAGGCCAACCAGAAGCTGACCGAACTCAGCGTCCAGAAGGACGCGTTCCTCAGCCAGATCAGCCACGAGCTGAGGACGCCAATGACCTCGATCCGTTCGTTCTCGGAAATCCTGATGCAGACCGAGGCGCTCGACGATGGCGCGCGCGCGCGCTTCAGCCGGATCATCCACGACGAAAGCCTTCGGCTGACGCGGCTTCTGGACGACCTTCTGGACCTCAGCGTGCTGGAGCACGGCCGCGTGACCCTGCACGAGGGGCCCGCTCAGCTGTCGGAGGTGCTCGACCGCGCGGTCCACGCCGCCGGCGCGCTGGAGGGCGGCGGGCGCCTCGAGATCCGGCGCGACCGCGAGGCCGAGCGCGTCGTCGTGCACACCGACGCCGACCGGCTTGCGCAGGTCTTCATCAACCTCATCTCCAACGCCCAGAAATACTGCGACGCAAGCACGCCCGAGCTTCGGATCGACGTCACGCAGGGGCCGTCCCGGATCGACGTCGGCTTTACCGACAACGGCGGCGGCATTCCCGACCGGCAGCGCACCCTCATCTTCGAGAAGTTCGCGAGGCTCGACACCGCGAAGGGCGCGCCCGGCGCCGGGCTGGGGCTGGCGATCAGCCGGGAGATCATGGGCAGGCTGGGCGGCAGCCTGACCTACGAGCCGGCCCAGACCGGCACGCGCTTTTGCGTGAGCCTGCCCGCGAGGGCGGTGCGCGCGGCGTGACCTGAGGGGTTTGTTAACCCTCCGCATGGCAGAACGGGGGCAACCAGCACCCGCGCAGGGGCGCCCGAGATATGCTCGAAACACCCGATCTTGCGCCCCGTCCGAAGGGCGGCGGCCTCGCGCGCATCGTCGCGGCGCATCTTCGCGGCGCGCGCGCGGCGCGCGAGCGGTCGCCCGAGTTGTCGCACGCATGGGTGCGGACGCTCCGCCATGCCGCCGTTCCGTTCAAGGGTCTCCACCTCGTGCCGGGCGAGGTCTCGGTGGGCGAGGAGGTCGGCCTGACGCACGCGCTGGGCCATCTGCCCGAACACGGGCTCGTCGCGGTGCTGGAGGATCGTGACGGCCGCCGGGGTCTGGTCGCGCTGTCGCACGGCCTCGTCGATGCGCTGATCGAGGTCCAGACGACGGGACGGGTCGACGCCAAGGGACTGGCGCCGCGCCGCGTCACACGCATCGACGAGGCGCTCTGCCGCGATTTCCTCGACCTGATGCTCGCCGCCTTCTCGAAGGAGACCGAGGGGATCGGCAACCGCGACTGGCCCGAGCGTCTGACCTACGGCAGCGTCTTTCCCGACCGCGCGCAACTCAACCTGCTGTTGCCCGAACGCGCCTATCACCTCCTGTCGGCCGAGGTGACGCTCGGCGCGGCGGAGGGACGCCGTGGGCAGGTCGCGCTTGCGGTGCCGCTGGTCGCGCCGGAAGCGGGCGAGGGCGACGCGGCCCGCCCCGCGGCGTGGCGCGACGGGCTGGAGGCCGCATTGCAGGACGCCGCCATGACGCTCGACGCCGTGCTGTGCCGGACGACGCGCAGCCTGCAGGAGGTGCGGTCGATGGCGCCTGGCGACCTCGTGTTCTTCGATCCCTCCGCCCTCGCCGCCGTGACGCTCGAAACGCCCGAGGGGCGTCGCGTGGCGTCCGGGCGGCTGGGGCAGATGAACGGGCGGCGCGCGCTGAAGATCGCGGGCCCGTCCGGGCGCGGAAAGACCATCGACATGGCTGGCGCCGCCGTGCCCGGCCTTCCGGGCGTCGCGGCCGGCCTTCCCGACCCGGACGGCCACTGGCCCGAACCGGGGGCCGACGCAATGCCCGGCGATCCGTTGCCCGCGGCCGCGTTTCCCGCCGATCCGTTTCCCGCAGATCCTCTTTCCGCAGATCCTCTTTCCGCTGACCACGGAGCGGGCGTGACGGACCTGCCGGGTGTGCCGGATTTCGCCCCTGCGCCCGCCTTCGATCCCGGCGCGGTTCCGCCCCTGCCAGGCGCGTTGCCGGACCTTCCCGGTGGTCCCGGCGCGCTGCCGCTCGACCTCGACCTGCCGGGGCTTTCGGGCGATCTCTGAGAGCGCGGCGCGCCCTTCGGCCCGAACGGCGCCGCGCGGAGATTGCAATCGGCATCGCGCGGTCCCACTGTGCCGGCGGCTTCGGCATGAAGCGGAACGGAGGGCTAGGATGGACGAAAAGGGATTTCGGAACAGGCTTATGGCGGGAGAGCCACTGGCCGGAACCTTCATGAAGACGGCCTCCGTCGACGTGCTCGAGGTGTTGATCCTCGCCGGCCTCGACTTCGTCTGCCTCGACGCCGAACACGCGCCCTTCGACCGGGCCGCGCTCAATTCGCTGTGCGCCGTGGCCCGCGCGGCGCGCTTCCCGCTTCTGGTGCGGGTCCCATCGGGCAGCGCCGAGCAGATCGGGATGGCCCTCGACGCGGGCGCGGACGGTATCGTGGTGCCGCATGTCACCGACGCGGCGACGGCGGCGCGCGTGGCGCGCGCGGCGCGCTTCGGACCGGGGGGGCGCGGCTATGCGGGATCGACGCGGTGGGCGGGTTACGCCACGCGGTCCATGCCCGAGCTTCTGGCCATGACCGCCGACACCCTCGTGATCGCCCAGATCGAGGACCCCGAGGCCGTGGAGGCCGTGGAGGAGATCGCCGCGACCGACGGCATCGACGCGCTGTTCCTCGGACCGGCCGACCTGACCGTGGGCTATGGCCACGCCGCGCAGGACAATGACGACGTGGCCCGCGCCTACGCCCGCACGGGCGCGGCGGCGCGCGGCGCCGGCCGTGCCTTCATGACCTTCGTGGCCGATGCCGCGCGGGCGCGGGCGCTGCACGCGGAGCATGGCGTGACGGTGTTCTTCATCGCCTCCGAGCATGTCTGGATGCTGCAGGGCGCGCGCGAGGCCGTGGCCGGGATCCGCGACATCGGCTGAGCCGCGCGCGGTGATGGCGGCCCCTTTCCCGCGCCGCGCGACAGGCGTATGGGATGCGGCATGACCCAAGACGCCCTTCCCGTCCTGCGGCTGAAGCCCAAGGCCGACGCCCGCCGCATCCGCCATGGCCACCCCTGGGCCTGGTCGGACGACCTCGTCCTCGACCGCCGCGCGCGCAACATCGCGCCGGGAGCGCTCGCGATCCTCGAGGATGCCGAGCGCAAGCCCCTCGGGGTCGGCGTGGCCTCCGTCGAGGCGCGGATCGGCCTGCGCCTTCTTGACCGGGACGCGGGGGCGGCCATCGACCGCGACTGGCTGCGCGCGCGCCTGCGAGCCGCGCTCGACCTCAGGGAGCGCGCCTTCGACGCGCCGTTCTACCGTCTCGTCCATGCCGAGGGCGACGGGCTTCCCGGCCTGATCGCGGACCGGTTCGGGGACACGATCGTGCTTCAGCCGAACGCCGTCTGGCTGGAGGACCGGCTGGAGGCGATCCGCGACCTCCTGGCCGAGCTGACCGGGGCGCGCTGCATCGTCAAGAACGGAACGGCGCGGGCGCGCGCGGCCGAGGGGCTGCCGGACGAGATGGCGGTCCTTCTGGGCGACGCGCCCGCCGCGCCCATCGACGTGCCCATGAACGGGGCGGTCTACAGGGCCGACGTGATGGGCGGGCAGAAGACCGGCCTGTTCTTCGACCAGCGCCCGAACCATGCCTTTGCGGCACGCTTCGCGCGGGAGGCCCGCGTGCTCGACGTCTTCTCGCATGTGGGCGGCTTCGCGCTGGCCTGCCTCGCGGCGGGGGCGCACTCGGCGCTGGCGGTGGACGCCTCGGAGGGGGCGCTTGCGCTGGCGCGCGACGGTGCGGCGATCACCGGCGTTGCGGAGCGGTTCGAAACCCGCGCGGGCGACGCATTCGACACGATGACCGCGCTCGGGGCCGAGGGCGCGCAGTTCGACCTCGTGATCTGCGACCCGCCCGCCTTCGCGCCGTCGCGGCAGGCGCTGCAGCAGGGCCTGCGCGCCTACGAGCGCACCGCGCGCCTTGCCGCCGACCTCGTGGCGCCGGGCGGCGTCGTGATCCTGTGCTCCTGTTCCCATGCCGCCGATCTCGGCAAGTTCCGCATGGCCTGCCTGAGGGGCCTCGGGCGGGCAGGGCGCGACCCGCGGCTGATCCACACGGGCTTCGCCGGGCCGGACCATCCGCAGCACCCAGCCCTGACCGAGACGGGTTACCTCAAGGCCCTTGCCTTCCGGCTGATGCCGTGAGGGGGCCTGGCGGGCGCTGGGTGCTCGACGCCTGCGTGCTCTATCCCACCGTCCTGCGGGAGATCCTTCTGGGATGCGCGGCGGCGGGGATGTTCGCGCCCGCATGGTCGCCGCGGCTTCTGGAGGAATGGGCGCGGGTGGCCGAGCGGCAGGGCGGCGCGGCGGATGCGGCCCTCGCGCGGGGGGAGATCGCGCGCCTCAGGGCGAAGTTTCCCGGCGCCGAGGTCGCGCACCGCCCCGAGGACGAGGCCGCCCTCTGGCTACCCGACGCGACCGACATCCATGTCCTCGCCACGGCCCGCGCCGCGGGTGCGAGGGGCATCGTGACGCTGAACCTCAGGGATTTCCCGCGCGCCGAGATGACGGCCCATGACCTCGTGGCCGTCCATCCCGATTCGTTCCTGCTCGACCTGATGGCGGGCGCGCCCGACACGGTCGCGGAGGTGGTCGGGGCGGTGCACAAGGAGGCGGAAAGGCTGTCGGGCGACACGCTCGATCTGCGCGGCGTTCTCAAGCGGGTGCGCCTGCCGCGGCTCGCCCGCGCGCTGACCCGCTGAAGGGCTACTCGCGGGGCAGTTCGCGCGACCAGCGCGCCTCGAGCGCCTCGATCGCGGCGATGCGCTCCTGCGTGCTGGGGTGGCTCATCAGCCAAGCCGGCACGCCCGCGCCGCCCGCGCCCGTAAGCTTCTCCAGCTTGGCGAAGAGGCTTTTCTGCCCGGCGGTGCCGATGCCGGACTTGACCAGCAGGGCCGAGGCGTAGGCGTCGGCCTCGTATTCGTCCTGACGGCTCAGGCGCGCGGCCAGAAGTGTCGTCAGCGCGTTGGCGATCCAGATCCCGATGCCGGGCACGAGACGCCCCAGAATGCTGGCCAGCGCGACGCGGATCGCGTTCTGCCCGGAGAAATCGATCATCCGCCGCCGCGAATGACCGAGGGCGACGTGACCCAGTTCATGGGCGATGACGCTTGCGATCTCCTCGGGACTCACCTCGCCGCGGCGGTATTTCTCGAAGAAGCCGCGCGTCAGGAAGATCCTGCCATCGGGCGCGGCCAGCCCGTTCACGACATCGACCTCGTAGAGATTCACGCGGATGCGCTCGACCCCGAGCGCCGTGGCCATCCTGTCTGTCAGCGTCTTCAGCCGCGCGTCGGCCAGTTCGGTCGATCGCGCGTCCAGCTCTCGCCGGGTGCGCCAGCTCGAGAACTGGTACATCGCGAGCGCGTAGAGGACGGCGAGAAGGATGGGCGTGAACTTCAGCATGACCGGGATATGGGGCCCGGCGGGCCGCGCGGCAATGTCCGCAACGCCGCGCCGCCGTCGCACCTGCGCCGGCCGGCCCTTTTCGCGGGCGGCCGGCCGGCGCGGGCGGCGGGATCGTCAGGCGAGCCGTGCCTCCAGGGTGATCTCGGCGCCCGCCAGCACCTTCGAGACCGGGCAGTTCTCCTTCGCGGCCTCCGCGCAGCGGCGGAACGTATCGTCGTCCGCGCCGGGGATGCGCGCGGTGAGGTCGAGATGCGCCTTCGTGATCGCGAAGCCGCCGTCCTTCTCCTCGAGCGAGACGGTCGAGGTCGCCTCCAGCCGCTCTGGCGTCAGGCCCTCCTGCCCGAGGATCATCGACAGCGCCATCGCGAAACAGCTCGCATGGGCCGCGCCGATCAGCTCTTCGGGGTTTGTGCCGGGCTCGTCGGCGAAGCGCTTGTTGAAGCCGTAGGGCACCGCGTCCATCGCGCCCGACTGGGTCGATACCTCGCCGGTGCCGGTCTTGAGATCGCCTTGCCAGACGGCGTTTCCGTGTTTCTTGATCGCCATGTGTCTCTCTCCTTCTTCAGGGTCCATGGGGCGGCAGCTATGGCTTCATGGATATCGGACAACCCCCCGGCTCGGGTCTATCGGGCCGCTCCGGCCCGTTGGCGCAGTGCCGCACGCAGCCACAGCAGGAGCAGACCGGCCGCGGCAAGGGCCGCCAGAAGTCCCGAGGCGCTGCCAAGGATGTCCGCAAGCGCGACGAGATCCTCGGCGAAGGCCGCGCCGAGGCCGACGTAGATCGCGACCCAGACCGCCTCGCCTGCGACGGCGGCGCGGGTGAAGCGGCCGAGGGGCAGGTGCGCGGCCCCGCCCGCGAAGTTCACGTAAGGCCCCAGCGGCGAGAACAGCCAGCGGCTGAGAAAGACGGACATGGCACCCTTTTCGTGAAGCATCCGCCGCGCCTGCGCGAGAAGGCGCGCGCGCGAGGCCGGAAGGCGCCGGCCCGCCAGCAGCCGCCTGCCGAACCGGCCGAGCTGGTATCCCGCCTGATCGCCTGCGATCGCGCCGCCGAGCGCGGCAAGCGCCACCTGCGACAGGACGAGGTCCCCCGAGGCCGCGAAGCCGCCCGCAGCAAGCATCACGAGCGAGCTTGGCACCGGGAGCGCGAGGCAGGACAGAAAGGTCACGACCGCCACGAGGCCGATCCCGTAGACCGGGACGAGCGCCAGCAGCGTCTCGGTCATCGTCCGCGCGCCTTCTCCAGTTCGGCCTCGACCTCGGCGATGACGTCCTCGACCGGCACGCCGCGGGCGCGGGCGATGTCGGCGAGGGTGTCGCGGTTGCCGGCGTCGACCCCGAGCGCGGCGCGCAGCGCGACCCGGTCGAGGTCGTGGGAGCGTGCGATGTAGCCCGGCGTCATCCAGCCTTCGAGAGGTTGGGCGCGGTGCGCGGGATCGGACCAGTAGACGGTGAAGACCAGAAGCCTGACGGCGAAGGCCGCCGCGAGCACGAGCGCCACCCCGAGCGCGAGGACCGCCCATCGCTGCCGCGCCCACAGGAACGCGAGCGCCGAGTACGGGCGCTTAGCCACCGCGCCTCATCGTCCCAGCACCCGCATCCCGCGGTCGATCCCCTCCAGCGTCATCGGCACCATCCGATCCTCGAAGATCTGGCGGATCATGCCGATCGACTGGGTATGGCCCCAGTAGCGCTCGGGCACCGGGTTGATCCACAGGTGGTCCGGCCACTGCGCGCGCGCCCGCTCCAGCCAGACCTGCCCGGCCTCCTCGTTCCAGTGCTCGTTCGCGCCGCCTGCGAAGGCGATCTCGTAGGGGGACATGGAGGCGTCGCCCACGAAGATGCATTTGTAGTCCGAACCGTAGGTGTTCATCACCTCGCGGGTCGGGATCTGCTCGGTCCAGCGCCTGCGGTTGTCGCGCCAGACCGCCTCGTAGAGGCAGTTGTGGAAATAGTGGTATTCGAGGTGCTTGAACTCGGTCCGCGCCGCGCTGAACAGCTCTTCGACGATGCGGACGTGGTCGTCCATCGACCCGCCCACGTCGAGAAACAGGATCACCTTGACCGCGTTCTGCCGCTCGGGTCGCGTCCTGACGTCGAGATAGCCGTTCTCGGCGGTGGCGCGGATCGTCCCGTCGAGGTCCAGCTCCTCGTGGGCGCCCTGCCGGACCCATTGCCGCAGCCGCTTCATCGCGACCTTGATGTTGCGCGTGCCCAGCTCGACGCTGTCGTCGAGGTTGCGGAACTCGCGCCGGTCCCAGACCTTCACGGCGCGGCGGTGGCGCGATGCGTCCTGACCGATGCGCACACCCTCGGGATTGTAGCCGTAGGCGCCGAAAGGCGAGGTGCCGGCGGTGCCGATCCACTTGTTGCCGCCCTGGTGGCGGCCCTGCTGCTCCTTCAGGCGCTCGCGCAGCGTCTCCATCAGCCGGTCGAAGCCGCCGAGCGCCTCGATCTCGGCCCGCTCCTCGGGGGTGAGATGCTTCTCGGCGAATTTCTCGAGCCAGTCGCGCGGGATCTCCGTCGCCTCCAGCACGTCCTCGGCGGTGATCTGCTCGAGGCCGCCGAAGACATGGGCGAAGGCCTGGTCGAACCGGTCGAGATGGCGCTCGTCCTTCACCATCGCGGCGCGCGCGAGGTAGTAGAAGCCGTCCACGTCATAGGTCACGAGGCCCGACGACACGCCCTCGAGGAAGGCGAGGTATTCGCGAAGGCTCACCGGCAGGCGCGCGGCGCGCAGGGCGTCGAGGAACGGCAGGAACATGTGGGAGAGGGTAGGGCAGTTCGGCGGCGAACGGAACAGGGCCGCGTTCAGGCCGGTCCGGGCACCACGAGCATCGCGAAGGTGCCGAGCAGGAAGCCGATGATCGCGAAGACGGCGGCGTATTGCGCCATGTCGGCCTTGTTGCCACCGCGCCGCCATGCGGCCAGGAGGCCGAGCGCCACGCCTGCCGCGGCTCCGATCAGGTTCAGCATCCGTTTCGCCTTTTCCGTCAGGGCGCGAGGGCCGCGACCTCGGTGAGCCGGGCACCCACCGCCGCGTTCGAGCCGAAGCCATACCGACCCCAGCCGAGACTGTCGAGACGCACCACGCGCCCCTCCGCGCTGCGGCCCGTCGCGCCCAGCGCCTCGGCGCGGATCATCTGCAACGTCGACAGAAGCGCCGCGTTCTGCGCCTTCATCGCCGCGGGCAGCGCGCGTTCGGTCAGGCGAAGCGCCTCGTCCGGCCGTCCGGCCGAGAGCGAGAAGGCGGCAAGCTGCATGTCCACATGCGCCGACTGGATGCCGCCGGGGGCCACCCGCTCGAAGATTGCGGCCGCGGTCTGGAAGGCGGCGACCGAGCGGTCCGCATCGCGCGACAGGGTCAGGCGGCCGAGGGCGAAATGGCTGAAGCCAAGGCGCGTGTCGCGCCATCCGGCGTTGTGGGCGATCGTCACCGCGCGCTCGGCCGACTGGATGCGCCGCGCCTCCGACGCGCCGGGGCCGAGCGCCGTCTCGATGGCCTCGATCCAGGCGCGCGAGGTGGGGCGCACCGCAGCACCCGCCCGCCGCTCGCCGCGCGGATTGAGGCGGGCGAGGATCGCGGGCAGTCGCGAGGCGACCTCGGTGCGGGTCATGCCGCTGGACAGCGCGTCGTCGTAGTAGGCGCCGAGGATCAGCATGTCGAAGCCGGTCAGGATGGCGTGGAAGTTGTCGTCGTTGAACACAGAATCCGGCAGGCGGTAGAGATCGTTGAGCGGCCCCAGCGCCTGCGCCACCTCCTCGTGGAGGCAGTCGCGGACCTCCTGGGGGGAGACGTCGCCGGGAATGAACACCGCCACGCGCTCGCGGGTGGCGAGCGTCGTCCAGTCGAGGTCGCGCCCGCTGCGCGCGCGCCGGAACTCGGCCCAGGAACTCACGCGGGGCACCACGAAGCAGGCGGCCTGCGGCACGACGCGCTGCATCCGCGCCCTCGGCAGCGTCTCGATCGTGATGCCGGCCGGGCCGTCGGCGGCGTCAGTGCGGCGGATGTCGATGCCCGCCTCCGCCCTCAGCCGCGCGACGAGCGCATCGAGGTCGGCCAGAAGCGAGGCAGGCGCCGTGCCGTTGACCGCGACGGTGATCGGACCCTCGAACCGGCTCATACGCTCGATCGGGCGGCCCGATTCCATCGCGAAGCCGAGGTCGAGGAAATCGGCCGCGATCTCGGCATTGCTGCGCGAGGGGGCGTCGGGCTGCGCGCCGGTGAACCGGTTCATCGCCGGCAGATCGCCGGGCAGCGCGTCCATCCGCCGTTCCGCCACGCCCGAGGCGGGCACGGTGGGCGCGCAGGCGCCAAGCGCGACAAGGCAGGCGAGCAGGCGACAGGCGGGACCGGGACGCAGGAAGGGCAGGGGCAAGGGCGCTCAACTCCGGTTGTATTTCATGAAATCGGTGGCCTTGCCGATCCGGTCGTAAAGCCGCCGCGCCGCAGTGTTGCCGGTCTGCGTCAGCCAGTAGACGCCGGGACGCCCGGCAAGGTCGGCATCGGCATAGACCGTTTCGATCAGCCTGCGCCCTATGCCCCGGCCCCGGACCGCCTCGTCGGCGTAGAGGTCCTGAAGATAGGTCACGGGCGCGTCCTGCCAGCCGTGGGAATGGACGATCACATGCGCCAGCCCGACCGCGCGGCCACCGGATCGGGCGATCCAGCCCAGCATGTCGTCGCGTCCGGGATCGGCGTATCGCGCGAAGGTCGTCTCGAACACCGCCTCGGGGCGTTCGGCCCCGTAGAACGCGAGGTCGGCCCGCCAGAGCCCGGACCACTCCGCGCGGTCCCCCGCCGAGAGGGGGCTTATTTCGATATCGTCGTTCAATCCGGAACCTGCCGGGCCGCAAGGGCCCGCCTTTTGCTCGTGCCGCACATTCTCATCGTATGCCTTGTCCCCGAAGTTTGGCATCATTCGGTGAACAAGGCAGCAATTTCCCGCCGGCGCAGGCCCGGATTTGCGGTCGGGTGTGGCGCGGGCGTCGGCGTCTCAGCGCTGCCGCCGGGCCATGAAGGCCAGCCGCTCGAACAGCGCCACGTCCTGTTCGTTCTTCAGAAGCGCGCCATGCAGCTTCGGCAGCGCCGAGGCCCCGTCGCGGCGCAGGTCCTCTGGCGACAGATCCTCGGCCAGCAGCAGCTTCAGCCAGTCGAGCACCTCGGAGGTCGAGGGCTTCTTCTTCAGCCCCTGCTGTTCGCGGAGTTCGTAAAACTGCGTCAGCGCCGTGCCGAGGAGGTCGTTCCTGATGCCGGGGAAATGCACCTCCACGATGCGCTTCATCGTCTCCATGTCGGGAAAGCGGATGTAGTGGAAGAAGCAGCGCCGCAGGAAGGCGTCGGGCAGCTCCTTCTCGTTGTTGGAGGTGATGATCACGATCGGCCGCACCTTCGCCGACACCGTCTCGCCGGTCTCGTAGACGAAGAACTCCATCCGGTCGAGTTCCTGCAGCAGGTCGTTGGGGAACTCGATGTCGGCCTTGTCGATCTCGTCGATCAGCAGGACCGTCTTCCCCTCGGCGGCGAAGGCCTGCCACAGCTTGCCGCGCCTGATGTAGTTGCGCACGTCATGCACCCGCTCGTCGCCCAGCTGGCTGTCGCGCAGGCGGCTGACGGCGTCGTATTCGTAAAGGCCCTGCTGGGCGCGCGTGGTCGACTTGACGTGCCACTCGATGATCGGCAGCCCGAGCGAGGTCGCGACCTGGCGCGCAAGCTCGGTCTTGCCCGTGCCGGGCTCGCCCTTCACCAGAAGCGGTCGCTCCAGCGTGACGGCGGCGTTGACGGCCACCTTCAGATCGTCGGTCGCGACATAATCGCCGGTGCCTTCGAAGCGCATGGGCTACCCCTTCTCGAACCTCGTGACAGCCCGACCTAGGCGCAGCGCGGGGCCGTGTCCAGCGGCGCGCGCCCGCCGCGCCGCACGAACCATGCCGCAACTGCTGCATTTTCCGCAAATTGTCTTTTCCACAGGTCAGATTCCATGCGGCAGGCGCACAAGAGAGGTGACAAGCCGGGTCCGGTCTTGTAATCGGGCCGCGGAGACCGGAGGTGATTTTCATGCCAGACCAGATGATCGAAACTGGCTCCGGTGAGGGGAGCAAAATGAAAGCCGAAGTCTTTCTGCCAGACGACTACAGTCCCGCCGAGGACGAGCCGTTCATGAACGAACGGCAGCTCGAATACTTCCGCCGCAAGCTCTTGACCTGGAAGAACGATCTCGTCGAGGAAAGCCGCTCGACGGTCGAGACCCTCCAGGACGGGACGCGCAACATACCCGACGTCGCCGACCGCGCCAGCGAGGAGACCGACCGCGCGCTGGAACTCAGGACCCGCGACCGCCAGCGCAAGCTCATCGCCAAGATCGACAGCGCCCTGCGGCGCATCGACGAGGGCGAATACGGCTACTGCGAGGTGACGGGCGAGCCCATCTCGCTCAAGCGGCTCGACGCGCGACCCATCGCCACGATGAGCCTCGAGGCGCAGGAACGGCACGAACGGCGCGAAAAGGTCCATCGCGACGACTGATCGCGGCGGGCGGCTACGCCCGGCGCACGACGATTGCCAGGGGCGTCCCTCCGGGGCGCCCCTCTTCATTCCAACCGACGGGGGCACGATGCTTCTGGGCGAAAGCGTGACGGTGATCGGCGGCGGGATCGGCGGCCTTGCCGCGGCGCTTGCCGCCGCACGGCGCGGGGCGGCGGTCACGGTCCTCGAACGCTCCCCCGCGATCGCGGAGATCGGCGCCGGCATCCAGATCAGTCCCAACGGCTGGGTGGTCCTGAGGGCCCTCGGCCTCGCGGAGGCGGTGGCGGCCGCGTCGTCAAGGTCGCACGCCGTGCGGCTGCGCGACTTCCGGCGGGGCGCGGAGGTCTTCGCGATGCCGCTCGCCCGCGCCGACCGGCCGTGGCATTTCGTGCACCGCGCCGATCTCGTCGACATCCTCGCCGGGGCCGCGCGCGAGGCGGGGGTGAACGTCCGCCTCGGCACGCGTGTCACCGCCGTCGCGACCGAAGGCGGCGACACGCTCCTGACCCTCGAGAACGGCACGACCGAGCGTCACGGGCTGACCTTCGCGGCCGACGGCCTCACCTCGCCCGCGAGGGCCGCGCTCAACCCCCGGTCGCGGCCCTTCTTCACCGGTCAGGTGGCCTGGCGCGCCACCGTGCCCGACGACGGCAGCCTCCCGCCCGAGGCGCATGTCTTCATGGGACCCGGCCGCCACCTCGTGCGCTACCCGCTGCGCCATGGACGCCTCGTGAACGTCGTGGCCGTCGAGGAGCGCGACGAATGGGCAGCCGAGGGCTGGCACCACACCGATGCGCCCGAGACCCTGCGCCGCGCCTTCGTGGATTTCTGCCCCGAGGTGCGCGCGCTGCTCGACCGGGTCGAGACCGTCAACCTCTGGGGCCTCTTCCGCCACCCCGTGGCGCAGGTCTGGACCGAGGGGCGTCTTGCGCTTCTTGGCGACGCCGCGCACCCGACGCTGCCCTTCCTCGCGCAAGGCGCCAACATGGCGCTCGAGGACGCCTGGGACCTCGTGCGGCGGCTGGCCGATGATCCCGTGACGGGGGACGCGCTCGCGGCCTACGAGGCCGCGCGCCGACCCCGCTGCGCGCGGATCGTGCAGGCCGCGCAGGACAACGCCACGACCTACCACCTGCGGCCGGGCCCGCTGCGCTTCGCGGCGCACGGCGCCCTGCGCCTCGCCGCCCGCACCGCGCCCCATCTCGTCACCGCGCGCTACGACTGGCTGCACGGCTTCGACGTCACGCGGACCTGAGCCTTCATCCTTGAAAAAACTCTCGGGGAGGGTTCGGGAGGGGCAGACAGCCCCTCCCGATGCTCCGGCCGCCGCGTGGGCGGCACGACGCCGCAAAGGCGCTCAGTCGAGCGAGTAGGGCGGCATCCGGCGGAAGGCTTCGCGCAACGCCTCGCCCCAGCCCGACGAGATCGCCTCGAAATAGGCGTCGTCGCGTTCGATCCGTCTGAGCGGGCCGTGGCGCAGCGTGTCCGCCTCGTAGATGTGCAGGTCGAGCGGCAGGCCCACTGACAAGTTGGCCTTCAGTGTCGAATCGAAGCTCAGCATCAGAAGCTTCACCGCCTCCTCGAACCCCATGTCGGCGTCGTAGGCGCGCACGAGGATCGGCTTGCCGTACTTGGTCTCGCCGATCTGGAAGAACGGGGTGTCGTCCGAGGCCTCGACGAAATTGCCCTCGGGGTAGATCAGGAACAGACGGGGCGCGCCGCCGCGCACCTGGCCGCCCAGGATCAGCGTCGCCGAGAAGGGGCTGTCGGCCTGCGGTCCGTCCATGCCCGATTCCCGCGCGATCACCTCGCGCAGCGTCTCGCCCACGAGCTTCGCCACCTGGAACATCGACGGCGCCTCGAGGATCGAGGGCGCGCCGCGTTCGTCGGCCGGCTTGGCGCGTTCGTTCAGAAGGCTCACCACGGCCTGCGTCGTGGCAAGGTTGCCGGCCGTCATCAGCGTGATCGACCGCTCGCCCTCGGCCTCCCACAGGAACATTTTGCGGAAGACCGAGATGTTGTCGACGCCGGCATTCGTGCGCGTGTCCGACATGAACACCAGCCCACGGTCGAGCTTCAGCCCCACGCAATAGGTCATTTTCCGATTTCCCGCCTGTCCTCGCGCCGATGGCTTACTGCTGCTGCACCTGGATGTCGATGGACAGAGCCTCGCCGCCCAGACCGAAGCGCAGCCCCGAGACCGGCGCGGCCTCGCGGTAGTCGAGGCCCGTCGCCACCCGGACGTAGCGCGCGTCGGGCGAGATGCGGTTGGAGACGTCGAACCCCACCCAGCCGACGCCCTCCACATGGGCCTCGGCCCAGGCATGGCTGGCGTCCTGGTGCACGCGGTCGTCCATCATCAGGTAGCCCGAGACGTAGCGCGCCGGGTAGCCCATGGACCGCGCGGCGGCGAGGAAGATGTGGGCGTGATCCTGGCAGACGCCGCGGCCATGCTCGATCGCTTCCTCGGCCGAGGTCGTGGCCTCGGTCGTGCCGACCTCCCAGAGCACCTCCTCGAGGATGCGGTGCGACAGCGCGTGCAGGCGCGGGATGTCGTCCTCGTTCTCCTCGCGCAGGCCCTTGGCGAGGCGGCGCACGTTGGGGCCCGCGCGCGTCAGCTCGGTCGAGCGGCGGAAGAACCACAGCGGCGCGAAGCCCGCGTGCTTTCCGATGACACCGTGCAGGTCGGCCGTCTCCACCTCGCCCTCGCAATGCACGACGATGGAGGTGGCCGAGGGGTCGAACGAGATCAGGGTGACGCGGTTCTGGTGATGGTCGTTGAACTCGGTCTGCCGCGTGCCGCCCTCGATCTCCATGTTCCAGTGCACGATGGCCTGTCCCGTGCGGCTCTTGGGGATCAGGCGCAGCTGTTGCAGGCCGTAGCTGACGGGCTGCTCGAAGTGATAGGTGGTCGTGTGCAGGATCCTGAGGCGCATGGGATGGGTCAACCGAAGAAACGGTAGTCCTTTTCGATCTGCTGCCCGAGGCGGGCGATGTCGTTGAGGAAGTCGGTGATGAACTCGTGCAATCCGTCCTCGAAGACGCGGTCGATGTTGAGCGTGCCGAGGCGCGCGTTCAGCACGTCGATCTGGTCGCGGCTGGGCAGGCGCTGCCCGTAGCCCGCCTCGAGATAGGCGAGGTTCGTCGCGATCTTCGACACCGAGAAGCGCAGCGAGCGCGGCATCCGCCCGTCGAAGATGAGGAAGTCGGCGATTCCCATGGGGCTCGATTCGCCCTGCGTGATCCAGCGATAGGCGCGCTGGCCTGCCACCGAGCGCAGGATCGTCTCCCACTGGACGTTGTCGAGGCTCGAGCCGATCTGGCTGATCGAGGGCAGCAGGACGTAGTATTTGACGTCGAGGATGCGCGCGGTGTTGTCTGCCCGTTCCAGGAACGTGCCGAGGCGGCAGAAATCGAAGATGTCGTTCCTGAGCATCGTCCCGTGGAGCGCGCCGCGAACCAGCGCGGATTGCTGCCTTACCATGGCGAGCGCCTCGGGAAGGTTCCGTGTGGCGACGGGCCGGGCGAATTCGTCCTTCAGGATCATGTAGGCGTCGTTCACCGCCTCCCAGACCTCGCGGGTCAGCGCGGTGCGCACGAGGCGCGCGTTCTGCCGCGCGGCCGCGATGGCCGACATCACCGAGGAGGGGTTCGTCATGTCGCGCAGCAGGAAGTCGATGGCGCGCGCGCCCTCGACCTCGCCGTGCCGCGCGCGGTAGGCGTCGGCGACGGCCGCGGTCTGCAGCACGCTCGCCCATTCATCGTCGGCCCCGTCGGGGCGCGTCAGCGCGATCCGGAACCCCGCCTCGATGAGCCGGGCGGTATTCTCCGATCGTTCGAGATAGCGGAACATCCAGAAGAGACCGCCGGCGGTCTTGCCTAGCATGGCACGTCCTCCATGGATCGCTCCGCTGCCCTCAGCTTCTTCATTTTGAAGACGTTCAGGCCGCCATCGACGATCTCCTGCCGCAGCGCGTCCGAACACAGCAGGTAGTGCGGCCAGAGGCCATGGTCCCACCAGAGATGACAGGCCGGCAGACTATCGGTCCGGACGGCCGCGTTGCCCGTGTGGCGGAGGATGGCCTTTCTCTTGCTGGGGACGGACTTGCCGCCGGGAAGGGGCGTCATCGAGGGGCCGACCACCAGAAGATCGCTGCCTTCCTCGCTGAGCGCGTTGGCGAATCCCATGACGACCATGCCGTGGAACTGCCCGTCGGTGCGGATGCCGCGCTTCGTCCGGAAATTCATCGGCCAGAACTGGTGAAGACCGGGATCGAGCCGTTCGAGGATCTCCCGCAACCGGGTGCTGACCACGTTGATCCCGTTGTTGATGAAGAAGAAGTCCATGAAGGATTTCAACGGCCGGTCCAGGAGGACCTCGCGGGGCACGCAGTCGGGATCGATCTCGAATTCATGCACCGGCCTGAAGGGCGCGGACGTGGTGCCCAGCGCAATTCTCGTGTCGATCGGAACACGGGCATCGTAATCGGGGTCTTCCGCGAAGACCTGCCCCTTCATCCCCGGCATTCTGACGAACATCCACGGCACGCGCTATTCCTCCAGCACCCAGGTGTCCTTGGTGCCGCCGCCCTGGCTCGAGTTCACGACCAGCGATCCCTTCTTGAGGGCCACGCGCGTCAGCCCGCCGGGCGTGATCGTGCAGCCGTCGGGGCGGACCTGCACGAAGGGGCGCAGGTCCACGTGGCGCGGCGCGAGGCCCGCCTTCGTCAGGATCGGCACCGTGGAGAGCGCCAGCGTCGGCTGCGCGATGTAGTTGCCGGGACGCGCCTTGAGCTTCCTGCGGAAGGCCGCGATCTCCTTCTTCGAGGCGGCGGGGCCGACGAGCATCCCGTAGCCGCCCGAGCCGTGCACCTCCTTGACCACCAGCTCCTCGAGGTTGTCGAGGACGTAGGCCAGCGCGTCGGCCTCCGAGCAGCGCCACGTCGGCACGTTCTGCAAGATCGCCTTCTCGCCGGTGTAGAATTCCACGATCTCCGGCATGTAGCTGTAGATCGCCTTGTCGTCGGCGATGCCCGTGCCGGGGGCATTGGCGATCGTGACGCCGCCCGCGCGGTAGACGTCCATGATGCCCGGCACGCCCAGCATCGAGTCCGGGTTGAAGTTCATCGGATCGAGGAAGTCGTCGTCGACGCGGCGGTAGATCACGTCGATGGGCTTGTAGCCCTGCGTCGTGCGCATCGCCACCTTGCCGTCGATGATCCTCAGGTCGTGGCCCTCGATCAGCTCCACGCCCATCTGGTCGGCCAGGAAGGCGTGCTCGAAATAGGCCGAGTTGTGGATGCCGGGCGTCAGCACCGCGACGGTGCGCTCGTTCGTGCAGTTCACGGGAGCGCAGGCCGCCAGCGACCGGCGCAGGTTCAGCGGATAGTCCTGCACCGGCTGGACCTTGATGCGGCTGAACAGCTCGGGGAACATCTGCAGCATCGTCTCGCGGTTCTCGAGCATGTAGGAGACGCCCGAGGGGGTGCGGGCGTTGTCCTCGAGGACGAAGAACTCGTCCTCGCCGGTGCGCACGAGATCGACGCCGACGATGTGGGTGTAGACGTTGCCGGGCGGCGCGACGCCGATCATCTGCGGCAGGAACGCGTCGTTGCGCGCGATCAGATCCACGGGAATGCGGCCCGCGCGCAAGATCTCCTGGCGATGATAGATGTCGTGAAGGAAGGCGTTGATGGCGCGCACGCGCTGCTCGATGCCGCGCGTCAGCCGCGCCCATTCGCGGGCCGAGATGATCCGGGGCACGATGTCGAACGGGATCAGCCGCTCGTCGGCCTCGGCCGCGCCGTAGACGTTGAAGGTGATGCCGGTGCGCCGGAAGAACGTCTCGGCCTCGACCGACTTCTTCCGCAGATCCCGCATGTCCTCGCCCGAGAACCATCCGTGATAGGATCCATAGGGCGAGCGCGGTGTCCCGTCCGGCCCCAGCATCTCGTCGAAATATCGTGACGTGTCGCTCATCCTGCCTCCGAGCAAACCGTAACAGAGCGGCGGCTGAGGAAAAGCACGATATGCAGGTGCCTGAAAATCAGGGGTTTGCGGGCGGTGCTGACACATTTTTGGGCGGATTTGCCCCATTTTTATGCACCCGACGACCCGGCTGGGGCGGGGCTCAGGCTTCGATCCAGATCGTCACCGGCCCGTCATTGGTCAGGCTGACGGCCATGTCCGCGCCGAAGCGCCCGGTCTCGACGTGCGGCCCGAGCGCGGCGAGGGCCTCGGCGAAATGCCGGTAGAGACGTTCGCCCTCCTCCGGCGGCGCGGCGGCGGAAAAGCCCGGACGATTGCCGCGGCTGGTGTCGGCGGCCAGCGTGAACTGGCTGACCACCAGCGCGCCGCCCCCGGTATCGAGCAGCGAGCGGTTCATCTTGCCCGCCTCGTCTTCGAAGATGCGCAGCTTCGCGATCCGGGCGGCCAGCCTGTCGGCCGCGCCCTCGGTGTCGCCCTGCATCGCGCAGACCAGGATCATCAGCCCCGGTCCGCTGCGCCCGATCACCTCGCCGCCGACCTCCACGCGCGCCTGCGTGACCCGCTGGACCAGCGCCCTCACGGCAGGTCCGCGCGCTTCGGAGGGTTCGCGCCTGCGCGCGACACCGTGACGGCCGCCGCGCGCACGCCAAGCTCCAGCGCGGCGCGCAGCGCGTCCTCGGACAGGCCGTCCCGCACGGCGTCGGCTGACAGGCGCCCGCCATCGTGGAGGCCGGCCAGGAAGCCCGCGTTGAACGTGTCGCCCGCGCCGACCGTGTCGACCACCTCGACGCGGGGCGCGGCCACCTGGACGGGCTCGTTGCCGAAATAGGCCGTGACGCCCTCCGCCCCGCGGGTCACGAGCACCAGCGCGGGCCCGCGCGACCGCACCGCCTCGGCCAGCGCGCCCAGATCGCCGTCGCCCATGAGCCACGCGAGATCCTCGTCGGAGGCCTTCACGACGTCCGCGATGGACAGAAGCCGCTCCATCCGGGCGCGGTAGCGCGCCTCGTCGGCGATGAAGCCCGCGCGGATGTTGGGGTCCAGCATCACGAGCCGCCCCGAGGCCGACATCGCCTCGGCCAGCGCGACATAGGCCTCGGCGCAGGGTTCCACCGCCAGCGAGATGCCCCCGAAGAAGCCCGCCGCGCAGTCCTGCGGGATCTCGGGCAGGTCGGCCGGCGACAGCATCCGACCGGCCGTATTCTCGTCGTAGAAGGTATAGGCGGCCTGTCCGCCGGTCAGCGACACGAAGGCCAGTGTCGTCGGCCGCGAGGATCGCGCCGCGAGCGCATGGTTCACGCCGTTGACCGTCAGCACGCGCGACAGCCTTTCGCCGAACAGGTCGTCGGACAGGCCCGTGAACAGCGCCACAGGCGCCTCGAGCCGCGCAAGCGCCACCGCCGTGTTGAAGACCGATCCGCCGGGATAGGGCGCGAATGCGGCCTCGCCCCCCTCGGTCTTGCGCGGCAGCATGTCGATCAGGGCTTCGCCCGCGCACAGGATCATCGGCTTCTCCCTTTTCGTTGCCGGGTCATTGCTAGCGATCCGGTCCTCGCGCCGCCAGCCTCATTTACGCAGGTAAATGACAGGGGCGGGCCAGGGATGGAACCGTCACGTCAGAGCAACCACAGGAGGTCATCATGGTTGAATCGTCGCACAAGTCCGGCCAGACGCCGTCCCTCTGGGACCCGTTCCGCAGCATTGGGTCCCAGATCGCCGACTGGTTCGCGCCGGCCTCCGAGGCGTCCTCGGACGGATCCGCCTACCGCATCGCGGTGGAGCTTCCGGGCGTTCGGGACAAGGATGTAGACGTGTCCCTCGGCGACGGCGTCGTCACCGTGACCGGCCAGAAGTCGTCCGAGCGGGAGGAGAAGGGCGAGACCTGGTTCTTCTCGGAGCGGTCCTACGGTTCGTTCTCGCGCAGCTTCCGCCTGCCGCCCGACGCCGACGAGGCAAAGATCGAGGCCACGCTGAAGGACGGTCTTCTGACGATCCTCGTGCCCCGCAAGGCGGGCGCGGATGCCGAGACCGCACGCAAGGTGAAGATAAAGAAAGCCTAGGTCGCCGCCTTACTTTCCCTCGGGGAGGGGCAGGCCCGGCGGGCCGCCGCCCTGCAGTCCGCCGAAGTCCAGGCCGCCCTCGTCGGCAATTTGCAGCCCGTAGAACACGGCCGCACCGAGGATGATGGCGAGGATCACCGCGATCGCGATCTTGATCGCCGACCAGGGGCGCTCGCCCCGCACCTTGCCGGTCTGACCGTTGACGACGAAGCGGTAGGGCTCGCCCCGGTAGCGGTAGGCCGCGACCCAGACGGGCAGCAGGATGTGCTTGAAGGTGACGCCCGAGATGTCGGTGTCGTAGACCCCGATGCGCTGCGCGTCGCCGCCGATGTCACGGCGGATGTCCTGCCGGATCTGCGCGTCCATGATGGCGCGCGCCTCCTGCATCCCCTCGTCGAGATCCACGGTGTAGCCCTCGGCGCGGAACCCCGAGAGGTAGTCGGGGCGGTATTCCTGCAGCGCCTCGAGCGACCACGGCGCGAGGCCGTCGGTGAACCCCTTTGGCAGCGAGCGCGAGGCAAGCACGAGGACGTCGTCGAAAAACCGCGAGACGCGCCCTGTGACGTGGCGCCAGCGGATGCGCCGCACGGTCCGGGTCTTGCCGTCCGCGCCGCGCACCGTGACGTGGTAGGCCGTGCCGCGCTGGCCGCTGTAGCCGGTGCGCGTATCCGCGTCGTAGGTCCAGAACGGGACGTAGATGCCGTCCATCTTGCGGCCCTTGCGGGCATAGTCCTGCAAGCCGTTCGGCGCGAACCAGAGCCGCCCGAGCCAGTCGTTCATCGCGTCGTGGGCCTGCTTCTCGGTCAGCTGGAATGGGATCAGGCCCTGCGGCTTGACGTGCCGGTGGGTGCCGGTATCGGTCACGACGGGTGTCGCGCAGAAGGGGCATTCCTTCGCGTGGACGTCGGCCGCAAGCGTCACCTGCGCCCCGCACGAGGGGCATTGCGTGACGCGCGTCTCTTCCATCTCGGACGCATCGAGCCGGTCGCGCAGCGCGCTGCGGAAGTCCAGCTCGCGGATGCCGCCGGGCGCCTCGCCCCACGGCCCCGCCTCGGGCGCGTCGTCCGTGATCTCCTCGACGTTGCCGCAATGGTCGCAGACAAGCCTGCCCTCCGCCGGGGCGAAGCGCATGTCCGCGCCGCAATTGTCGCACGGAAAGCGGTGTTCGTCCTCGGGACGGGTCTGTGTCGTTGCGTCGCTCACGGTGCTGGCTGCCTCGCCCTGTTCTGGTCCGGAGGGTGGCCGCTCAGCCGGCTGGCGGCGGAGGTGGCGGGGGCGGCGGCATGACGGTAAAAAGCTGCGCCAACTCGGTCACGTCCTCGGCGCGCATCCATCCGTCCTGGCCCTGCGTCCAGACGAAGGTGTCACGCTTCAGGCTGCCCTCCGTCACCATCCGGCCCAGTGAGGCCTTGGAAAACGGGCCCTTCGTCTGGCCGTTCTCGGCGATGTGCCAGACATGCTCGACCGGCGGCGGGGGCGGTGCTGCGCGCTGCGGCGGCTGTGCCGGTGCCGCGCCCCACGGTCCCGTCTGCGCCATCTGGTTGGCCATCGCCATGCCCATTCCCATCCCGAGACCCGCGCCCATGCCCCCGTCGCCGCCGGGGTTCTCGGCGGCCGCGCGCATCGCCTCGGCGGTCTGGAACTGCTGGTACTTGTGCAGGTCGCCCACGACACCCATCGAGGTGCGCCGGTCCAGCGCCTCCTCAACCGCCGGCGGCAGCGAGACGTTCTCGATGTAGAGCTCTGGCAGCGTCAGCCCGTAGGCCGCGATCGTCTCGGAGATGCGGGCCGCCACGAGCTTTCCGAACTCGTCGGTATTGGCCGCCATGTCGAGGACCGCGATCCCCGAGGAGGCCACGACGCGGCTGAATTCCTGCACGATGATGTTGCGGATCTGGAAGGTGATCTCGTCGGTCGTGAACTCGCCGTCGGTGCCCACGATCTCGGTCATGAAGCGGCCCGCGTCCGCGACCTTCACGGAATAGGTGCCGAAGGCCCGGATGCGCGTCGGCCCGAATTCGGGATCGCGCAGCATGATCGGATTTTTCGTGCCCCACTTGAGGTTGGTGAAGCGGGCGGTCGAGACGAAGTAGATCTCGGACTTGAACGGCGAGCGGAAGCCGTGGTCCCAGTGCTGGAGCGTGGTCATCACCGGCATGTTGTTGGTCTCGAGCATGTAGAGACCGGGCGTAAAGATGTCGGCAAGCTGGCCTTCGTGGATGAAGACGGCCGTCTGCCCCTCGCGCACCGTCAGCTTCGCGCCGTACTTGATCTCGTGGCCGTGCCGCTCGAAGCGCCAGACCATCGTGTCGCGTGTGTCGTCGGTCCATTCGATGACGTCGATGAACTGGCCGGACAGGAAATCGAATATCGGCATGGTCAACTCCTTCGAAACCACAAGCTCTATGCGCCTCAGCCGGGGCCGCCGACAAGCTCCTCGGCGATCTCGCGGACGATCGGGCGCGCCTCGTCGGGCTCCATGCCGGGTTCGAGGCGGTCGTCGTAGAGGATGCGCAACAGCAGCTCGTCATGGCGCGTCAGAAGCGCGAATTCCTCGTCGTCGTTGAAGATCGAGGGCCGCGCGGCGGGACTGTCGTTGGGCAGGCCGAGACCCTGCGCGATCTCCTCGTGCACGCAGGAGCGGCGCAGGAGCGGTGGATGCTCGTCGCGGATGATGGCGATGGCGGCGACGTAGTTGGACCCGCCGCCCGCCTCCGAGAAGGCGTAGACCGAGCAGAAGGTGAAGCGCGGCAGCCGCTCGATCTCGGCGATGGTCGCGGCGCTGATGCCGGGCACGAGGCTGCGCACGAGGCCGCCGACCTCGCGCTGCGTGTCACGACCGATGTAGAGGATGTGGAAGTTGCCCGAGGATGTGACGGTGCGGATCGGGTGACGGGTGACGCGCGCAAGCCGCGCGGCGAAGCTGGCAAGCTGCGCGCGGTCGGTGCGGCGCTGTTCCTCGTCGACGAGGGGGCCGAAATGCGCCTGCATGAGCACCGGCTGCTCCCAGCGGCGCAGCCGCGAGGGCGTCTGCTGGGCCACGAAGCGCCCGCCCGAGAGCGTGTATTCGTCGTAAAGCGCGATGCGCTCGAAGTTCGCCGCCAGCTCGCGCGCACCGAAGGGCGTGTCGGGCCCGCCGCCGTCGGTGCGCAGAAGCCCGTCCGACAGAAGCCGCTCCTCCACCGAGGCGTAGTATCGCGCGAAGCTGCGGCTTTCGGCCGAGGGGCCCTGCGGCTCGGGCTCGGCGACCGGTTCGGGCGGCGCGGCGGGAACGGCGGTCTCGGTGACGCAGGCTGCGAGAAGCGCACATGCCGTCAGCCCCGCCCCGAGACGGGGCAGGGCGGCCAGGAGCCATGCCGAGAGCTGCTTCATGCCGTTCCCTTCGCTGGCCTTCAAATTTCCGTGGCCATGCCCGGGGCGCCGGGCGCGGGCCGCCGCGCCGAGGCGGCCGACAGCGTGTCGCGCAATTCGGTCTCCATCCTTTCCATCTCCGCCTCGGCCTCGGCCCGGCGGCGCTTGCCCTCGTCCGCGATCTGGAGGCTTTCCTCTATCGTCGCGATCAGCTCGGCATTGGCCTTCTTCACCGCTTCGATGTCGAAGACGCCGCGCTCCATTTCCTGGCGGACCATGCGGTTGCTCTCGCGCAGGTTCTCGGCATTGCGCGTCAGCAGGTCGTTGGTGAGGTCGGTCGCCTCGCGCACCGCCTTCGCGGCCTCGGTCGAGCGCTGGATCGTCACCGCCTGCGCCAGCTGCGTCTCCCACAGCGGCACTGTGTTCACGAGGGTCGAGTTGATCTTCGTCACGAGGCTCTTGTCGTTCTCCTGCACCAGCCGGATCGAGGGTAGCGACTGCATGGTGACCTGCCGCGTCAGCTTCAGGTCGTGCACGCGGCGCTCGAGGTCGTCGCGGGCGGCGCGCAGGTCGCGCAGCTCCTGGGCCTTGAGGACCTGTCCATCCTCGGGCGCGGCCATGACCTCGTCTTCCTTGACCGGGATCGTCTCCTGGTCGAGCTCGCGCAGCTTCTCCTCGCCGGCTGCGATGTAGAGGGCGAGCTCGTCGTAGAAGTCGAGCGTCTTGCCATAGAGCAGGTCGAGCGACTTGATGTCCTTCATCAGGGCGTGCTCGTGGTGCAGAAGGTTGTCGGTGATGCGGTCGATCTGATCCTGCACCTCCTCGTATTTCGCCATGAAGTCGTGCAGCGGCCGCGACTTGCCCAGAAGCCTTTCCCACCAACTCTGCTTGCGGTTGGGGTCCAGCTCGTCCACCGAGAAGCCCCGGATCGTGCCCACGATCTCTCGCAGGCTGTCGCCCGCGGGCCCCACGTCCTTGTTCTTCACGCCCTGAAGCATCGACTGGCTGATCTGCTGAAGTTCGGCCTGGGCGGCCGACCCGAAGGAGACGATCGAGTTCGTGTCGCCCAGGTCGATCTCGGCCACGCGGCGCGCGATCTCCTCGGCGGTCGGCGCGTCGGCCTGCGGCAGAGGCACCAGATCGGCCGAGGGTTCGGGCAGGACGACGGCGTTCAGCTCGTCCACCAGTTTGGCGGCCTCCTCGGCCTGTATGCGGTTTTGCGTACTCATGAGCTTGTCCTCATCCATCTAGGCGCAGGTTTTCCCGGTCGAGCCGCTCCCTCAGCACCTCGATCTCGATGTCTAGGTTGGACCGGTCATCGGTCAGCATCGCGCGGGTGCGCTTTGCGAAATTGTCCTCCAGATCGTCGAGGAACGCCATGTAATCCGCGCGGATGCCGGGATCGCGGTTGCGGGCGTAGAGATCGGCGAACTGCACGGTCGCGTCGCGCGCGCCCTTTAGGTAGACGCCGAGGTAGCGCCGCGCGGACGCGAGGTCGCGGGGGTCGGCCTCGACCTGGCGGAACATCTGCCGCGCGGTCGCCTCGAAACTGTCCACGCGCGCCTCGAGCTGGCGGTCGCGCGCGCGCCGGATGGCGTCCGTCATCTCGGCCAGCACGCCCTCGGCCTCGTCGATCTTGCGGGCGATGCGGTCGCTCTGGCGTCGGTCCACGCCTTCGAGCCCCTTGTCGCGCATCGGGTCGAGCCCGAAGGACAGAAGGTGCAACCCGCCCGCGATCAGGCCGACCACGATGGCGCCGGCCGGGTTCCAGTTGCCGCCGAAGACCAGCAGTCCCGTGCCGAGCCCGGTGGCGACCGACCCGAACAGCTTGCGCGGGATGGCGGGGCGGCGGGCGACGCTGCGCTCGGCGAAGGCATCCTCGGCGCGCACCCCGTCGCGCGTCAGCCACGCGCCGAGAAACAGCGCGGCGACGCCCGCAAGGTCCGCCGCGAGCGCCATCACCGGCTGGACCAGCGAGGTCACGAGGGCCACGAGGGGCAGCACGAAAAGGATATTGATCTTGGCGCCGTGCCGCATCGGCTTGCGGCCGCGAAAGCTTGGCGGCTCCAGCCGCTCGGCCGTGACCGTCTCGCGCGGCGTCTCGCCTTCACGACGTCCCGAGGGACTGAAGTCTCCGCCGTAGCGCCGCGACATCACAGGACCCCGAAACCGCCGAAGGCCGCCACGACGATGATGACGCTCAGCGCGAAGAAGGCGATGCCCTGAAGAAAACTCGAACTCATGCGACCCCTGTCTTTACCGGCGCCCCTCGTGCGGCCACGATAGGCAGGTTGCCTGCCGAAAACCAGACGGCGCGCGGGAGAATGCCGGAATCCCGCCATTCACCATCGAGGTGAGGGCGGGACGCGCGCCATGCAAGCGCCATGTGCGGGGAAAAGGCGGGTCACCCTCCCCATTGGCCCGCCCTGACGGTCCGTTCGAGGACGCAAGCCCCCATGCCCGCCTGCGCCAAGGAACCGTCTTGACCGCGCGCTGGCGCTTGCGTAACGCAATCGCGCGACGTGGCGATTTGTGAACCGGATTGCGGGCCACGCTAAAGAAACCGCTAAAGAGGTCGAGGAGAGCGCCGCGACGCCCGCCCCCGGCCATCACGAATGGGGCCACGGGTGCCGACATCCCCCGACACCCGGCCCTGACAGGCAAAGGAGGACAGGGGCATGAAGGACGCGACCGGAACATCCCGATCCAGGCTCAAGTCACGCACGCGCGCGGTCCACGCAGGCACCCGGCGCAGCCAGTATGGCGAGGTCAGCGAAGCGTTGTTCCTGACGCAGGGCTTCGTCTACGACACCGCCGAGGCCGCCGAGGCGCGCTTCGTCAAGGCGGGCGAGGACGAATACATCTACGCCCGCTACGGCAATCCGACCGTGCGCATGTTCGAGGACCGGATCGCCGCTCTGGAGGGGGCCGAGGACGCCTTCGCCACCGCAAGCGGCATGGCCGCCGTCAACGGCGCGCTCGTCTCGATGCTGCGGGCGGGCGATCGCGTCGTGTCGGCGCGCGCGCTGTTCGGCTCGTGCCTCTACATCCTCGAGGAGATCCTGCCGCGCTACGGCGTCGAGGTGACCTTCGTGGACGGCACCGACCTCGACGCATGGCGCGCGGCGGTCCGTCCCGGCACCAGGGCCGTCTTCTTCGAAGCGATGGCCAACCCCACCCTGGAGATCGTCGACATCGAGGCGGTCTCGGCCATCGCGCACGACGCCGGGGCCACTGTCATCGTCGACAACGTCTTCGCCACGCCCGTCTTCTCGGATGCGATCGGGATGGGGGCGGACGTCGTGATCTACTCGGCGACCAAGCACATCGACGGGCAGGGCCGCTGCCTCGGCGGCGTGATCCTCGGCACGCGCGAGATCATCCGCAAGACGGTCGAGCCCTACCTCAAGCACACCGGCGGCGCGATGAGCCCGTTCAACGCCTGGGTCATGCTGAAGTCGCTGGAGCATGTCGAACTGCGCTGCCGCGCGCAGGCCGATACGGCGCAGGCCATCGCCGAGGCGCTGGAGGGGCGGCCGGGCCTTGCCCGCGTGATCTATCCCGGCCTCGCCTCGCATCCGCAGGCCGCGCTGGCCGCGCGCCAGATGGAGCGGCCGGGCACGGTCATCGCGCTCGACCTGGCTGGCGGGCAGGAGGCGGCGTTCCGCTTCCTCAACGCGTTGCGTCTCGTGACGATCTCCAACAACCTCGGCGACGCGAAGTCGATCATCACCCATCCCGCCACAACGACGCACCAGCGCCTGAGCGAGGAAAGCCGCGAGGCGCTGGGCATCACGCGCGGCCTCGTGCGGCTTTCGGTGGGGCTCGAGGATGCCGACGACCTGATCGCCGACCTGACGCAGGCCCTGGACGCAGCGTCATGAGGGGCCTCGTGGTGCGCGACTACAGGCCCGACGACGCCGGGCCGATCGCGCGCGTCTTCCACCGCGCGGTGCGGCGCGGCACCTCGGCGCATTACTCGCTGGCGCAGAGGCTCGCGTGGTCGCCGCGCGTTCAGGCGCCCGAGGCATGGCACACGCGCCTGTCGCAGATCGAGACCGTCGTGGCAGAGACCGGCGAGGGCCCGGTGGGCTTCATGGCGCTGGACCTCGCGGACGGCTTCCTCGACTTCGCCTATGTCGATCCCTCCGTGCGCGGCATGGGCGTCGGAGCGGCGATCTACGCCGTGATCGAGGGCAGGGCGCGAGCGGCCGGCCTGACGCGCCTCCAGACCGAGGCGAGCCGCGTGGCCGAGCCCTTCTTCGACGCCAGGGGCTGGATCGTGGTCAAGCGGCAGAGGGTCCGGCGCAACGGCCTGAGCCTGCCCAACGCGGTGATGGAGCGGACCTTCGCCGCCGGCGAGGTCGCGGCGTGAAGCGCTTCCTCGTGCTGCAGCTGCGCCCCGAGGACGAGGCGGCGGACGAGGAATTCGCGGCCTTCCTCGCGCGGGGCGGGCTTGGCGAGGCGCAGGTGCGCCGCATCCGGCTGGACCGCGCGCCCATCCCCGAGCTGTCTCTGGACGACTACGCCGGCGTCATCGTGGGCGGCGGGCCGGGCTGCGTGTCGGACCCGCCCGGGAAGAAGACCGCCCTCGAGGCCCGGATCGAGGCCGACATCCTGTCACTGATGCCAGCGATCGTCGGTCGGGACATGCCGTTCATGGGCTGCTGCTACGGCCTCGGCATCCTTGCCCATCACATGGGCGGGCGGGTGGCGCAGGGCAGGTTCGGCGAGCCCATCGGCGGCGTCGATTGCACCGTGACCGAGCACGGCGCGCGCGATCCGCTGCTTGCGGGACTTCCGGGCACGTTCCGCGCGCTGGTTGGCCACAAGGAGGCGGTCGAGACGCTGCCCGAGGGCGTGGCGCACCTCGTCTCCGCGCCGTCCTGCCCGGTCCAGATGGTGCGCACGGGCCGCAACGTCTACGCCACGCAGTTCCATCCCGAGGCCAACGGCGAAAGTTTCGCGACGCGCATCCGCATCTACCGCGACCGCGGCTATTTCGACCCGGCCGATGCCGGTCGCCTGACCGAGATGTGCCTTGCCGAGGACATCACGGTGCCCGAGCGGATCCTCGCCGGTTTCGTGACGCGATATGGCGACGTAGCCGCTTGACCGCGCGCGAAAAATTGATCCGCGAACCCGGCGGTAGCGTAATGCGTTTCAAAGACAAGACTTGGGTTTTCGTTCGGGCGCGCCATATCGCCGAGGTGCGGACGGATCGAAGAGCCGCTGAAGGGGACCCGCCATGAACATTCGAGTGACGACCGAGACCGACATGCCCACCCGCGAGGACGCCGCCGAGGCGCTTCGCCTCCTGCGGGACTGGGCGGACACCGCAGCGCCCGAGGACGTCGCGGCGCTCGATCCCGGTGTGGCGCGGCTTCTGCGCGGGGATGGCGGCTATCCTCAGTTCGCGCGCGACTACCCGGCCGACTTCCGCGCCGACACCGCCTACAAGGACACCCTTCCCGACCTTCAGAACGGGCCCGCCTCGCTGATCCGGGGCGCCAACCGGCAGATCCAGCACGTCGGTATCTCCAACTTCCGCCTGCCGATCCGCTTCCATACGCGCGACAACGGCGACGTGTCGCTCGAAGCGGCCGTCACCGGAACCGTCAGCCTCGAGGCCGAGAAGAAGGGCATCAACATGAGCCGCATCATGCGGTCCTTCTACGTCCATGCCGACAAGACCTTCAGCTTCGGTGTGATCGAGGCGGCGCTCGACGACTACAAGGCCGACCTCGAAAGCTTCGATGCGCGCATCCAGATGCGCCTGCGCTTCCCCATGCGCGTGGAAAGCCTGCGCTCGGGCCTGCACGGATACCAGTATTACGACATCGCGCTGGAACTGGTGGAGCGGGACGGCGTGCGCCGCAAGATGATCCATCTCGACTACGTCTATTCCTCGACCTGCCCATGCTCGCTGGAACTGTCCGAGCACGCGCGATCGACGCGCGGCCAGCTCGCCACGCCGCATTCCCAGCGCTCGGTCGCGCGCATCTCGGTCGAGGTGAAGTCCGACACCGGCTGCCTGTGGTTCGAGGACCTCATCGAGATGGCGCGCGCCGCCGTCCCGACGGAAACCCAGGTCATGGTCAAGCGCGAGGACGAGCAGGCCTTCGCCGAACTGAACGCGGCCAACCCGATCTTCGTGGAGGACGCCGCGCGCCTCTTCGCCGAACAACTGGAGCGCGACGTGCGCGTCGGCGATTTCCGCGTGGTGGCGAGCCATCAGGAAAGCCTGCACAGCCACGACGCAGTCAGCGTCCTGACCGAGGGCGAGACCTTCGCGGCCGCAAGCCTCGATCCGCACCTGTTCGGCACGCTGATCCACGCGGGCTGAGGCGGAAGGACACGGACGCTGCACGGGGTTCGCCGGCTGGTCCCGCTTGACACCGGCGGACCCTGCGTCCAACCCTCCGCGCCATGTTCGACATGCGTCCAGTGGGCTATGTGCTGGGGCTCCTGGTGCTTGTGCTGGGGGTCACCATGCTGTTGCCGCTGGGGGCCGACATCCTCGCCGGCAACGGGCATTGGGGCGCCTTCGCCGAGGCGTCCGCCGTCACGGCGATCTTCGGACTTCTGCTGACGCTGGCCTGCGCCAACGGCGTGACGTCGGGCCTGTCGATCCAGCAGACGTTCCTGCTGACCACAGGGGTCTGGTTCGTGCTGCCGCTGTTCGGGGCGCTGCCCTTCGTGTTCGGCGCGATAGAGGCCGATGGCAGCGGCGCGCGCTATGTCGACGCCTATTTCGAGGCCATGTCGGGCCTGACGACGACCGGGTCCACGGTGTTCAACGGTCTCGACGCCCTTCCCATCGGCATCAACCTCTGGCGGGGGCTTCTACAATGGTTCGGCGGCATCGGCGTCATCGTCGTGGCGATGGTCTTCCTGCCCGAACTCCGGGTGGGGGGGATGCAGATCTTCCGCTCCGAGGCCTTCGACACGATGGGCAAGATCCTGCCCCGCGCGACCGAGATCGCCGCGCGCATCTCGGCCATCTACCTCGCGCTGACCATCCTGTGCGGGCTGACCTATGCCGCCCTCGGGATGCCGCCCTTCGATGCGCTGATGCACGCGCTGACGACCATGTCCACGGGCGGATTCTCCAACCGCGACGCCTCGTTCGGAAGCTTCCAGGGGCCGCTGGAATACGTCGCCTCGGTCTTCATGATCCTCGCGAGCCTGCCCTTCGTGCGCTACATCCAGCTCGTGGCCGGAAACGCCCGTCCGATCTTCGTGGACAGCCAGGTCCGGGCCTACCTCGCGACCATCCTCGTCCTGACCCTGGTGCTTGCGGCCTACCGCGTGGCCGTGAACGGCGACAATCCCGAGCATGGGTTCCGCGAGGGCATCTTCAACGTCACCTCGATCATCTCGGGCACCGGCTTCGCGTCGGTGGACTACCAGCTCTGGGGGCCGGTCCCCGTCGTGATCTTCTTCTTCGTGGGCCTCATCGGCGGATGCGCGGGCTCCACGTCCTGCTCGATCAAGGTGTTCCGCTACCAGCTGTTCTTCGCCTCCGTCTCGACGCAGCTGCGCAGGCTCTACGCGCCCCACGGCGTGTTCGAACCCCGCTACGAGGGGCGGCCCGTCTCGGAGGAGGTGTTGTCCTCGGTGATGGCCTTCTTCGTGCTGTTCTTCGTCTCGCTGGGCGTGATCTCGGTGCTTCTGGGCCTGACGGGCCTCGACGTCGTGACCTCGGTTTCGGGGGCTGTGACGGCGCTGGGGAACATCGGGCCGGGGCTTGGCGACACGATCGGACCGGCCGGGAACTTCAGTTCGCTCAACGACACCGCGAAATGGATCCTCGCGGCGGCCATGCTGATCGGCCGTCTCGAGCTGATCGTGGTGCTCGTCCTTTTCACCACGGCGTTCTGGCGCGCCTGAGCGCGACCGGACCGCCGGGTCTTCGGGATCAGTCGGGGAAGTTGCGGCTGACCTTGATCTGGTCCCAGGCCCAGACGACCTCCTGCAGGCGCTCCTCGTCGGACCGGTCGCCGCCGTTCATGTCGGGGTGAAGCACCTTGATCAGGGCCTTGTAGGCCTTGCGGATCTCGGTCTTGCTCCAGCTGTCGCGTGCGTCGAGGATCTCGATGGCGCGCCGTTCGGTCGGGGGCAGCCTGCGCCCCGCGCTGCCGGTGCCGTTGCGGCCCGGATTGCGCGTGGCGTTCTCGCCGAGAACCTGGTGGGGGTCCTCGATCCCGAGCCGGGCCCAGGCCTTTTCCTCGACCGTTTTCTTGAACGGCTTGGTGGAGCGGTCCCACACGCGGTCACGGTCGAGCTGCGCCTCCATCTCGGCCTCGGTGGTGCCCTCGAAGAAGTTCCACTTCAGGTTGTATTCGCGCACGTGGTCGCGGCAGAACCAGTAGAAATCCTCGAGGTTGTCCGGCGATTTCGGGGCGCGGTACTGGCCCGGCTCCTCGCAGCCTTCGTGCTCGCAGAGGCGCTGCGAGGTTTCGAAGGCGCCGGACATGCCACGCCGCCCGCCGCGCCGCTTTTTCTTGTCGGTCGAGACGCGAAGGTCGAAGTTGAACGGGTCTTTGTCGGTCATGGATGGCTGCCCTTCTCGACTCGGAACGGGCAGTTTAGGGTTTTGCCGACCGAGGTGAAGAGGTGAGGTTGTGAAATCGTGACGCGGACGGAAAAAATCCGGTCGAGACTGGCGGAGGCCTTTGAGCCGCGCGTGCTCGAGGTGGTGGACGAGAGCGAACGCCACAGGGGACACGCGGGCTATCAGGAGGGTGGAGAAAGCCACTTTCAGGTGACGATCGAGAGCGCGAAGTTCAAGGGCCTCAGCAGGATCGCCCGCCACCGCGCCGTGCACGAGGCGCTTGGCGGCGAGCTTGTCGCCGAGATCCACGCCCTGTCCCTGTCCATCCGGGAGTGACCGGGGCCCACGCGAGGTGCATCGGCGGCCGAGCGATTTCGCAACCGTCGAACGGTCCGCATCGCGCCGGGACGGGCGGTCCGGCTCAGGCGTCCTCGTCGGGGGCGCGCCTGTCAGCGAAAAGCGGGCGGCGTTCGAAGTTCTGGGCGGGCGCCGGGGCTGGCGTCTCCGCGCGGATCGGACCCGGACCGGGCGCGGCGGCGGGCGGCGTCTCGGGCGCGGCGGTGGCCTGGTGGGAACCGGCATCACCGGTCTCCTCGAAATAGAGTTCGCGGCGGAACACGAGGATGTTGCGCGTGACCTCGATGCGCCCGGTCAGACCCTTGCGCTCCTCCTCGGGGAGGGTTTCGGCGCGCAAGTATTCCCAACCGTCCTGCGCAAGCTCGTTCATGAGCGTCTCGAGCGCATGGGCGAACCGCGCGGGTCCCTTGAGCGCCCGGACCTTCGGCAGCCTCTCGGGGGCCGGGACGACCTTGTATTCGTAGAACGGCATGGACAGCCTCCGGTTGCGATCGGGGTTCTTTAGGTCCAGCGGGGGGAGGAGGGCAAGGGTGAAGCGGCCTGACGGGGGCACGGTCGCGCCGCCGGAAGCCCGGATCACCGCGATGGGGCGATCCCTTCCGTGCCGCGCGCGCCAATCGCCGCAGACCCCGCCCGATCGTGGCCGATGTCCGTTCGGCAGCCGCGCCTCAGTGCCCGAGTTTCGCCGACACGATCTCGTTCACCGCCTTGGGATTGGCCTTGCCGCCCGTGGCCTTCATGACCTGACCCACGAACCAGCCCGCGAGCTTTGGGTTGGCCTTGGCCTTCTCGACCTGCGCGGGGTTGGCCGCGATGATCTCGTCCACCGCCTTCTCGATCTCGCCGGTGTCGGTCACCTGCTTCAGGCCGCGCTCCTCGACGATCGCCGCCGGGTCGCCGCCTTCGCTGTAGACGATCTCGAAGACGTCCTTTGCGATCTTGCCCGAGATGTCGCCGGACCTGATCAGCCGGATGATGCCGCCCAGCTGCTGCGGGGAGACCGGGCTTTCGGTGATGTCGTGCTCTTCCTTCTTGAGGCGGCCGAACAGCTCGTTGATGACCCAGTTCGCGGCCGCCTTGCCGTCGCCGGCCTCGGCGGCGGTCGCCTCGAAGAAGTGCGCCGCGGCGAGGTCGGCCGTCAGGACGCTCGCGTCGTAGTCCGACAGGCCATGCTCGCCCATGAAGCGCGCCTTCTTGGCGTCGGGCAGTTCGGGCAGGTTCGCCGCGATGTCGTCCACCCATGCCTGCTCGATCTCGAGCGGGAGGAGGTCGGGATCGGGGAAGTAGCGGTAATCATGCGCCTCTTCCTTGGAGCGCATGGACCGCGTCTCGCCCTTGTCGGGATCGTAGAGGCGTGTGTCCTGCACCACGGTGCCGCCGCCCTCGACGATGGCGATCTGCCGGCGCGCCTCGTATTCGATGGCCTGCTGGATGAACCGGAGCGAGTTCATGTTCTTGATCTCGCAGCGCGTGCCGAGATGCGAGAAATCGCCGGTCTCGCGGTATTTCTCCCATGCGCCGGGCTGGCAGATCGACACGTTCACGTCGGCGCGCAGGTTGCCGTTCTGCATGTTGCCGTCGCAGGTCCCGAGATAGAGCATGATGAGCCTGAGCTTCGCGACATAGGCCGCGGCTTCCTCGGGTCCGCGGATGTCGGGCCGCGAAACGATCTCCATCAGCGCGACGCCCGTGCGGTTGAGATCGACGAAGGACATAGCGGGGTCCATGTCGTGGATGGACTTGCCCGCGTCCTGCTCGATGTGGATGCGCTCGATGCGCACGGTCCGCGCCGTGCCGTCGCCCATCTCCACCAGCACTTCCCCCTCGCCGACGATGGGATGGTAGAGCTGGCTGATCTGGTAGCCCTGCGGCAGGTCGGGATAGAAGTAGTTCTTGCGGTCGAAGGCCGAGCGCAGGTGGATGTCGGCCTTCAGCCCCAGCCCGGTGCGCACGGCCTGCGCCACGCAGAACTCGTTGATGACGGGCAGCATCCCGGGCATTCCCGCGTCCACGAAGGCGACGTTGGAATTGGGTTCGGCGCCGAACTGCGTCGAGGCGCCGGAAAAGAGCTTCGACCTCGAGGCGACCTGGGCATGGACCTCCATGCCGATCACCAGCTCCCAGTCCTGTTTCGCGCCCGACACGATCCTGGGCTTCGGCGTCGGTTTCTTCTGATCCGGGGTCAGATCGAGCATGGCGGCCTCCGTGCGGTGTCTTCCCAGCGTTTAGGTCAGCGGGCGGTGCCCGGCAAGGGGGCGGACCCCTCGAGGAACCTGCGCGACGCCGGCCGCGTTGCGACCCCGAGCCGGCCGCGGGTTCGCGGCCAACCGCAAGACATGCCCCCTGGAAGGAGGCGAACGATGCCCGATATCGAAAACGCGAAGATCCTGATCATCTCGACCCACGGATTCGAGCAATCCGAACTGGAAGTGCCCCGTGACACGTTGCGCGCGAAGGGTGCTACGGTCCATGTGGCCACGCCCAACGGAAAGCCCGTCAAGGGCTGGGATACCGACAACTGGGGCCGCGAGGCCGAGGCGGATCTCGGCTTCGACCGGATCGAGGTGGCGGACTACGACGCCCTCGTGCTGCCCGGCGGCCAGATCAATCCAGACCTCCTGCGCGTGGACGACCGCGCGCTCCTGGTCGTGCGGTCTTTCGCGGAGGCCGGCAAGCCCATCGCCGCGATCTGCCACGCGCCCTGGCTTCTGGTCGAGGCCGGGCTCGCCGAAGGGCGGCGCATGACCTCCTATCCCTCTGTCCGCACGGATGTCTCGAACGCCGGCGCCGAATGGGTGGACGAGGCAGTGGTCGTCGACCGCGGCATCGTCACCAGTCGCAATCCCGGAGATCTCGAGGCCTTTGTCGACAAGATCGTCGAAGAGATCGAGGGCGGGCGGAATCGCGCCGCGGCCTGAGCCGATCTTGGCCGATGGACGCCGTTCCGGCCGCCCGGGGTTGCGCAGGGGCGCGTTCTGCGTCTAGGCCGCCCCTCGGCAAAACAGCAACCGGGTGTCGGTGCATGAAGATCCAGTCACATGCGAAGGGCGCGGCCGCGGCCATTCTCGTCGCGCTGACCTCGGCCTCCTCCGCTGCGGCGGAGGAGGCGTCCGTGTTCGTGACGTCCTCGGCCATGTCGCGTCCCTCGGAACTGGTGACGCTTGCGACCGCGCCCGAGATCGTCACGCCGCTGCGCGAGGGGCCGCGGGCGGTGGTCTTTCCCGCGCCGCGCCCGGCGGATACCGCGATGGCGCCGCTTGCGCCCTTGCGCAGCCTCAGGCCGATCGCGCGCGACGACTGGGCCGCGCCGGTGCTGGCCTGGGAAGGGCATCCGCGTGACCGGGCCTGGACGCTCGCCGTCATGGCGGCGCTGCGCGGTCCCGGCGCCGCTCTGGCGCAGACCCTTCCGCGCGACATCGACCAATGGTGCCCCGGCTACGCGGCCGGCGGCACGAGCCAGCGCCGCGCGTTCTGGGCGGGCCTCGTCTCGGCGCTTGCATGGCACGAAAGCACGCACCGCGCCACGGCGGTCGGGGGCAACGGGCAGTGGTTCGGGCTGGTGCAGATATCGCCCAGCACCGCGCGGGGCAGGGGGTGCGAGGCGACCACCGGCGACGCGCTTCTGGACGGGCCCGCCAACCTGCGCTGCGCGATGCGCATCATGGGCGAGAACGTGCCCCGCGATCAGGTCGTGTCGCAGGGGATGCGCGGGGTCGCGGCCGAATGGGGGCCATTCCATTCCAGAGCCAAGCGCGAACAGATGCGCAGCTGGGTCAGCTCTCAGGATTTCTGCCGCCAGCCACCGCTGCCGGGGCTGCGCCCCCTCGTGCGGCCCGAACCTGTCGTGACGCGCAGGGCGTTCAGCCCCCTCTGAGCCGGATCGGGCGGCCGCGCGCGGCGAAGGCGCGTTCAGTCCTGCCGCACGGGGATGCCACGCCGCGTCGCTTCGCGGATCAGGATCAGCGGATCGGGCACCAGGTCGCGGGGCATCTCGGTCTCGGACCCGTCGGACAGCACGACGAAGCCGCGCGGATGCGGCCCCCGGTCCACGATGCGCAGGTAGGCGATGTCGGCCGACGGGAAATCGCGCGCCTCCGCGCCGGCCTCGATCCGCCACGCATCGTCGGCCATGCGCAGTCGGTAGACGGGCGTGACGATCAGCTGTGCAATGCTGACCAGAAGAGCGGGAATGAAGATCAGCATGACGAAGCCCGGCATGATCGCCCAGAGCTGCGCCGCCAGAAGGATCAGGCCCGCCAGCGCGAAGAGGCTGAGCGGAAGGTTTCCGGGGCGGGCTTCATGCTGGAATGTGCTGTCCATGCCGCGACAAAGACATCGGATTCGGGCCAAACTTGGACCTGCCGGGGGCGCGGCGCTGGCGCTTCGGTGCAGACTTTCAGGCGCGCGGCGCGCTGGCCCGCGCGTCCGAGGGACGCAGGACGTCGAGCGGGAGAAGCGGCATCCCCGGACCGTCCGCCGTCTCTCCCAGCGACAGGGTGGCGCGGCGCAGCGCCTCGGTCGCCTCGACGGGATCTTGCGGCAGGGTGGCGGGATCGATCGCCTCGCCGATCGTGACGCGGTAGGGCGTGTGCGCCTTGTTGAGCGTCTCGTGGAACAGCGTGATGTCGCGCAGCGTCGGGTGGATCGCGTCGAAGGCGTAGAACAGCGACGAGTTGCGCGCGCGGACATGGACCGGCACCACCGGCACCGAAAGCTTGCGCGCCAGCGTCGCGGCCGAGGTCATCCACGGCCGCTCGTGCAGGCGGAGGCCCCTGCGCTTGGCGAGGCGCCCGGACGGGAAGATCACGCCCAGCCGCCCCTCCTCGACCAGCGCGTGGCGCGCATAGGCCAGCGTCTCGCGCGCCTTGGCGTGGCTCCGCCGGTCGCGCCGCCATTCCACCGGCGCGATCACGCGGTCGAGCTGGGGCAGGACGCGCAGCACGTCGGAGTTGGCGAAGAAGAACGCGTCTGTCCGCCGCCGGGCGAGCACGCGCCACAGCACGAGGCCGTCGGCGATGCCGGTGGGGTGGTTCGAGACGATCAGGGCCGGCCCGGACGAGGGGACGTTCTGCAGCCCGCTTGCCGTTATGCGCCGCGCGATGAGGCGCGCGGCCGTGTCCATCACCGCCTCGGCGGGGCGCGGCGCCAGCGCCTCGGCAAGGGCGACGGTGCGGCGCTGGCCAAGCAGGCGGTCGAGGATCGCCCGCGCGAGGGCCGCAGCGGGATGCTGGGTCGCCAGCCAGGGCGCGCGCTCGGCGATGAGCGGGTCTATGCGGCTCTGCATGTCCATGGGCACGTTCATGACGGACTGCAATCACTCCAACGTAACGCCCGGATGACGGGCACGCAACATGGGCAAACGCCTGTGCACCTGTTAGGTTCCATGCCATGAGCCCGGTCGATCTGCGCGACAGCGCGTCATTCACCCCGTCCGCCGCGCGCCCGGGCCGTATCCTGGCGCTCGACCTCGCGCGGGGTGCGGCGCTGGTGGCGATGGCGGTGTTCCACTTCGTCTTCGACCTCGAGATGTTCGGCTGGGTGGCGCAGGGCACCTCTACCTCCGGGGGCTGGCGGGTGCTGGCGGTGACGACGGCGGGCAGCTTCCTGTTCCTCGCGGGCGTGAGCCTCTGGCTGGCGCAGGGCCAGGGTCGCAGGTGGCGCGGATTCTGGCGGCGCTTCGCGAAGGTGGCGGGCGCGGCCGCGCTGATCTCGGCCGTGACGTTCCCGGTGCTGCGCGACGCCTTCATCTTTTTCGGCATCCTGCATTCCATCGCGGCGGCGAGCCTCGTGGGGATGCTTTTGCTGCGGCTTCCCGCGCTGGCGCTCGCGGGGCTTGCGGCGCTTGCCTTCGTCGCGCCGCAGGTCGCGCGCGCCGAGCTGTTCGATCCATGGTGGCTGTGGTGGACGGGCCTGCAGACGGTGCCGATCCGCTCGGTCGACTACGTCCCGCTCGCGCCCTGGCTCGGGCCGTTCCTACTCGGGCTCGCGGCGGGACGGATCGGAACCGCCACGGGCCTGTGGCACCGCCTCGCGGCCTGGCGCGGCTCGCCCGTGGCGCAGCGTCTCGCATGGCCGGGGCGGCATTCGCTGATCGTCTATCTCGCCCACCAGCCGGTGCTGATCGCGCTGGTGGGATCGGCGACGTTCCTGTTGCGCTGAGGCGCGCGTTCAGGCGCGCATCCGCGCCACCATCTCCGAGAGGTCGCGGCTGATCCCCTCGGCCTCGGCGATCCTCGCAAGCTCGGCGTCCATGAGCGCCACGCGGTCCGCATCGTAGCGCTTGCGCGTCTCGAAAGCCGTGGACATGCGCGCGGCGGTCTGCGGGTTCTTCGCGTCCTGCTTCAGGATCCAGTCGGCGACGAAGCGGTAGCCCGCCCCCGACGGATCGTGGAAGCCCGCCGGATTGCCTGCCGTCAGGCCCGCCATCACGGCGCGGAAGCGGTTGGGGTTGGTCCAGTCGAATTGCGGATGCCCGGTCAGGCGCTCGGCGACGGCCACGGCGTCGGCGGGACGGGCGTGGGCGATCTGCGCCATGAACCACTTGTCCATGACGAGGCGGTCGCCCTTCCACTGCTCGAAGAAGCGCCCGGCGATGTCTGGGTCGTCAAGCTCCAGAAGCGTGGTGAAGGCCGCGATCTGGTCGGTCATGTTGGTAGCGCCGTCGTATTGCGCCTGCGCGCGCGCGGGCCCCTCGACATGCGCCAGAAGCGCGAGGCAGGTGTTCCGCAGTGCGCGGCGGGCGGCCTGTTCGGCGTCGGGGCTGTAGACGGGCCCGGGGTCGAGATCGTCGTAAAGACGCTCGAGCGACGGCCGGAGCGCCTCGGCGATGCGCCGCGCAAGCTCGCGGCGCGCGGCGTGGATCGCGGAGGGGTCGGGCACCAGGCGTGCATCGGTCGCGGCCTGCGCGATGTCGTCCTCGGACGGCAGCGCGAGGGCCAGCGCGCGGAAGGCGGGGTCGACCGTCTCGTCTGTCGCGGCCTTGCCAAGAGCCTCGAAAAGCGCGGGGTCGGGCGCGTTCGATCCGCTCAGCATCCCCAGAAGCGTCTCGCGCATCAGGCTGCGGCCGGCCTCCCAGCGGTTGAAGGGGTCGCTGTCATGGGCCAGCAGGACCAGACGGTCCTCGGCGGTGAGCGGCGCGTCGAGGATCACCGGCGCCGAGAATCCCCGCAGGAGCGATGGGATCACGCGCTCCGGCACCGGGCAATCCGCGCCCTCCGCCAGTTTCGCGATGTCCCAGCGCAGCGTCTCCTCGGGGCCGTCGAGCACGCAGAGCGTCTCGGGCAGCAACTCGGTGCCGTCGGGCGTGTAGAAGCCGAGCGCGACGGGGATCACCACGGGTTCCTTCAGCGGCTGGCCCGAGGTGGGCGGGACCGTCTGCGACAGCGTCAGGCGCAATTCGCCGTCCTCGATCGTCCAGCGCGCCGTGACCCTCGGTGTGCCTGCCTGCATGTACCAGCGCTTGAACTGGCTCAGGTCGCTCAGCGTGACGTCCTCGAAGACCTGCAGCCAGTCCTCGATCGTGCAGGCCTGCCCGTCATGGCGCCGGAAATAGAGGTCGAGCGCCGCGCGGTAGGCGTCGGCCCCGACCAGCAGGCGCAGCATGCGTATCAGCTCGGCGCCCTTCTCGTAGACGGTCGAGGTGTAGAAGTTGTTGATCTCGATGTAGGCGTCGGGCCGCACGTTGTGGGCCAGCGGCCCCGCGTCCTCGCGGAACTGGCGCGCGCGAAGCGCGAGGACGTCGTCGATCCGCCGCACGGGCGCCGACCGCATGTCGGCGCTGAACTGCTGGTCGCGGAAGACCGTCAGCCCCTCCTTCAGGCACAGCTGGAACCAGTCGCGGCAGGTGACGCGGTTGCCGGTCCAGTTGTGGAAATACTCGTGCGCGACGATCCCCTCGATCAGGTCGTAGTCGCGGTCCGTCGCGGTCTCGGGCGAGGCGAGGACGAACTTGGAGTTGAAGATGTTCAGCCCCTTGTTCTCCATCGCGCCCATGTTGAAGTCGTCCACGGCCACGATGTTGAACACGTCGAGGTCGTATTCGCGCCCGTAGACCTCCTCGTCCCATGCCATCGAGCGCTTCAGCGCGTCCATCGCGTAGTCGCACTTGCCCTCGTCGCCGGGGCGGACCCAGATCGCGAGGTCCACCTCGCGGCCCGACATCGTCGTGAAGGGCGCGCGCTCGGCCACCAGGTCGCCTGCGACCAGCGCGAAGAGATAGGACGGCTTCGGCCAGGGGTCGTGCCATTCCGCCCAGCCCGCGCCGCGCCCGACCGGGTTGCCGTTCGACAGCAGGACCGGCAGGTCGCTTTCGATCCGCACCGAAAAGGGCGCCATGACGTCGGGACGGTCGGGATAGAAGATGATCTTGCGGAAGCCTTCGGCCTCGCACTGGGTGCAGAACATGCCGCCCGAGGTATAGAGCCCCTCGAGCGCGGTGTTGGCCTCGGGATTGATCTCGACCTCGGCCTGCCATGTGAAGGGGCGCTTGGGCAGGCGGCCGGACGGCACGGTCATGCCCTCGGCCGTCAGAAGGTAATCCAGCGCGTTCAAAGGCTTGCCGTCGATCGAGCAGCGGATGAGGCGCAGGCCCTCGCCGTCGAGGCGCAGATCGCCGTCGGTCAGGCCGTCGGGGTTGGGGCGGAAGCGGATGTTGGACACCACCCGCGTCGCCTTCGGCTTCAGCCTGAAGGTCAGCCGCACCTCGTCCACGAGGTGGTTCGGCGGGCGATAGTCGGACAGCCGGACGGGCTGGGGGACGGCGTCTTTCATCTGGGCTCCTGGGGCAGGCGGCATGAAGGAAGCTAGGCCGCACTCCGGCCCGCTGCAAGGCGGAGGCGCGGAGCGGCCGGGTGGCGCGCGCGGACCGCGGCCGACCCGAGGCCGAGGTTGATGTCTCGGCCGGCGGGGATAGGTGATGGGCCGAGGCCGCCGGCGCAGGCCGGCGCCGCACCCCAGGATCCACGCAAGGAGGAACCATGTCCGCCCCAGACACCGATCTCGAGACGCAGGAACGCCGCCACCGCCCCGTCCTCGTCACGCTCCGGGTGCTTATCGCCGCCGCGGCGCTTGCGCTTCTGGGCTTTGCGGCATGGCAGATGTTCGCCCCCGCGCCCCCGCCCGAGGCAGCCTTCGGCGAGCCGTCGAGCTTCGAGCCCGGAGGTCAGGCGAGCGCGGCCGTCGACTGACATGCGCGTTCCGCCTTTGACCTCGCCGCCGGGTCGGTTATCTCGCCCGTCATGAGCGGCGATGTTCTCCTTTGGTTCAAGCGCGACCTGCGGGTGCGCGACAACCCGGCCCTGGCCGAGGCGGCCTTGCGCGGCGGGCGCGTCCTGCCGCTTTTCATCGTCGAACCGGGGGCTTGGGCCCAGCCCGACGCCTCCGCCCGGCAATATCGCTTCGTCGCGGAATCCCTCGCGCCGCTCCGCGAAGCGCTCGGCGCGCTGGGCGCGCCGCTCGTCGTGCGGGTGGGGCCCGCGCGCGACGTCCTGGCCGCGCTCTGCGCCGAGACGGGCGTCCGCGAGATCGTCAGCCACGAGGAGACGGGCAACCTCTGGAGCTATGCCCGCGACCGCGAGGTGGCGGCCTGGGCGCGCGAGGCCGGCATCCGCTGGAGCGAGGTGGCGCAGATGGGCGTCGTGCGCCGGCTGAAGGGCCGCGACGGCTGGGCCGCGCGGCGCGACGCGGCGATGCGGGCGGGCGCGCGCGACATGCCCGCGGGCCTGCGGGGCTTCGGCCTCGACCCGGGCGCGATCCCTGACGCGCGCGATCTCGGGCTCGCCTTCGATCCCTGTCCGGGCCGGCAGCGGGGCGGGCGCGCCGAGGCCGAGGCGGTGCTCGCCTCCTTTCTGGAAATGCGCGGCCAGACCTACCGGCGGGCCATGTCCTCGCCGTTGGAGGGCGAGGCCGCTTGTTCGCGCCTGTCGCCGCATCTCGCGTGGGGCACGCTGAGCCCGCGCGAGGCCGCGCAGGCCGCCGCGCGCCGCAAGGCGGCCGCGAAGGGCACGCGCGAAGGCTGGCTCGGTGCGATGAGAAGCTTCGAGGCCCGCCTCGCGTGGCGCGACCACTTCATGCAGAAGCTCGAGGACGAGCCAGCGATCGAAACGCGGTGCCTGCATCCCGCCTACGAGGGCCTCCGCCCGCGCGCGCCCGACGCCGTGCGCCTGGCCGCGTGGGAGCAGGGCGAGACGGGCATTCCCTTCGTCGATGCCTGCATGCGCTTTCTCGATCATACCGGCTGGCTGAACTTCCGGATGCGCGCGATGCTGGTGGCGGTGGCCTCCTACCATCTGTGGCTCGACTGGCGCGCGACGGGACCGCACCTTGCGCGGGTCTTCACCGACTACGAGCCCGGCATCCACTGGCCTCAGGTGCAGATGCAGTCAGGCACGACCGGCATGAACACGGTCAGGATCTACAATCCCGTGAAACAGGGGCAGGACCAGGACCCCGACGGCGTCTTCACGCGCAGATGGGTGCCCGAACTGGCCGATGTGCCCGACCGCTTCCTGCAATCCCCGTGGGAGTGGGAGGGCGCGGGCAGGCTTCTGGGCCGGCGCTATCCCGCGCCGGTCGTGGACGTGGCGGCCGCTGCGCGCGCAGCGCGCGAGAGGGTCTGGGCCGTCCGCCGGGGCGACGCCTTCCGCAGCGAGGCGGCGCGGATCGTGGACAAGCACGCGAGCCGCAAGGATGGCGGGGCGGGGCGGCACTTCGTGAACGACCGCGCGGGCAGGCGCAGGCCGAAGGACGACCGCCAGATGCGCCTCGACCTCTGACCGGCGGGGGAATGGTCGGCGTGGCGGCCATGGAAAGCTCGCGCCGTGCCGCTATCTCGCCTTCCATGCCGAAGATGCGCCGGAAATCCGACCTGCCCCAGAAGGCCTGCGCGACGTGCGGGCGTCCTTTCGCGTGGCGCAGGAAATGGGCCAGGGTCTGGGACGAGGTGCGCTACTGCTCGGACCGGTGCCGGGGGGAGGCGCGCAAATTGGGGGGCATTGGTCAGAAAACCTGACCACCCCTGTTGCCTATTGGAAACTTATTTCCTAAGCCGGGACGCGGCGGAATACCGTCGGATACCGCAAGCGGAGGGATGCATGACCGAGCGCGTCGACCGGAACGGATTGCAGGTGGCGAAGGAACTCGCCGCCTTCCTCGAGGACAGGGCGCTGCCCGGAACGGGCGTGGAGCCCGCGGCCTTCTGGTCGGGGTTCTCGGAGTTGCTGCACGACTTTGCGCCGCGCAATCGCGCGCTTCTGGAAAAGCGCGAGCGCCTGCAGCGGCAGATCGACGACTGGCACATCGCCCGGCGCGGCAAGCCGCACGATCCCGACGCCTACAAGGCCTTTCTCGAGGAGATCGGCTATCTCCTGCCCGAGGGGCCGGATTTCCGTATCGACACGACCAAGATCGACCCCGAGATCGCGACCGTCGCTGGCCCGCAGCTTGTCGTGCCGATCACCAACGCGCGGTTCGCGCTGAACGCGGCGAACGCGCGCTGGGGCAGCCTTTACGATGCGCTCTACGGCACGGACGCCATGGGGACGCTGCCGCCGCCGGGCGGGTACGACCGCGGCCGCGGCGCGCGGGTCGTGGCGCGGGCGCGGGTGTTCCTCGACGACGCCTTCCCGGTCGCGGGCGCCAGCCATGCCGACGTGCACCGCTACCGCGTCGAGAAGGGGCAGCTTCTGGCCGACGACAAGCCGTTGATGGAGCCCGAGAAGTTCGTGGGCTTCACCGGCCATCCGCGCGCGCCCGACACAGTGCTTCTGCGCAACCACGGGCTGCATGTGGAGCTGGTCTTCGACCGCGCGCACCCGATCGGGGCGCGGGACCAGGCGCTTCTGGCCGACGTGCGGATGGAGGCGGCCGTCTCGGCGATCATGGATTGCGAGGATTCCGTCGCCTGCGTCGATGCCGAGGACAAGGTGCTGGCCTACGGCAACTGGCTGGGCCTGATGCGCGGCGACCTCGAGGAGACGTTCGAGAAGGGTGGCAGGCAGATGACGCGGCGCCTGTCGGGCGACAAGGTCTGCACCGCGCCCGACGGCTCGGAGTTCAGCGTCAAGGGCCGGTCGCTGATGCTGGTGCGCAACGTCGGCCACCTGATGACGAACCCCGCGATCCTGCTCAAGGACGGCTCGGAGGCCTACGAGGGCCTGATGGACGCGATGATCACGACCCTCATCGCCCTGCACGACCTCGGCAAGCACGAGGGCGCGCGCAACTCGGTCGCGGGATCGGTCTACGTCGTGAAGCCCAAGATGCACGGGCCCGAGGAAGTGGCCTTCGCGGACGAGGCCTTCACCCACGTGGAGGCCGTGCTGGGCCTCGAGCGGCACACGGTCAAGCTCGGCATCATGGACGAGGAGCGCCGCACGTCGGTCAACCTCAAGGAATGCATCCGCGCCGCCAGGCACCGGGTCGCCTTCATCAACACCGGGTTCCTCGACCGCACCGGCGACGAGATCCACACCTCGATGGAGGCCGGGCCCTTCAGCCGCAAGGACTTCATCAAGCGCAAGGGCTGGATCACCGCCTACGAGAACCAGAACGTGGACATCGGCCTGGAATGCGGGCTGCGCGGGCGGGCGCAGATCGGCAAGGGCATGTGGGCCGCGCCGGACGCGATGGCCGCGATGCTGGAGGCCAAGATCGAGCACCCGCGCGCGGGCGCCAACTGCGCCTGGGTGCCCTCGCCGACGGCAGCGACGCTCCACGCGCTGCACTATCACCGCGTGGACGTGGCCGCGGTCCAGGAAAAGCTTGAGAAGGGCGGCCGGCGCGCCTACGTGACCGGCCTTCTGGACATCCCGCTGGCAAGCTACCGCCGCTGGACGCCCGCGCAGATCGCCCGCGAGGTCGAGAACAACGCGCAGGGCATCCTGGGATACGTGGTGCGCTGGATCGACATGGGCGTCGGCTGTTCGAAGGTGCCCGACATCAACGACGTGGCGCTGATGGAGGACCGCGCGACCTGCCGGATCAGCGCCCAGCACATCGCCAACTGGATGCATCACGGCGTGGTGTCCGAGAAGGACGTCGTGGACACGTTCCGCCGCATGGCCGAGGTGGTGGACCGCCAGAACGCGGGCGACCCCGCCTACAGGCCGATGGCGCCCGGCTTCAACGGGATCGCCTTCGCCGCGGCGCTCGACCTCGTGATGAAGGGCCGCGAGCTGCCGAGCGGGTATACCGAGCCGGTGCTTCACGCCCGGCGGCTGGAATGGAAGGCCGCCTGAGGGATACCGGGGGGCCAGCCCCCCGGACCCCCCGGCGGTATTTTGGGAAAGATGAAGGCGAGGGGCCGAGACAACGGCCCGATGCGGGAGAGATGACATGATCACGATCGATGCGGCGCGGAAGATGATCGAGGTTGCGCGCGACAAGGGCCGGGACCTTGGGCTGAAGCCCCTGTCGGTGGCGGTTCTGGATGCGGGCGGGCATCTCCTGGCGTTCGAGCGCGAGGATGGCGCGAGCCCCGGGCGCTTCGAGATCGCGCGCGCGAAGGCCTATGGCGCGGTGATGCTGGGGATGCCGGGTTCGGCGCAGATGGCCCGGGCCGAGGGGCAGGCCTATTTCATGGCCGCGGTGAACGGGGCGTTCGGCGGCAAGGTCGTGCCGGTGCCCGGGGGCGTTCTGGTTCTGGAGAACGGCGCCGTCGTGGGCGCGGTGGGCGTCACCGGCGACACGTCGGACAACGATGCGGCGGCGGCTGTCGCGGGCATCGAGGCGGCGGGGTTCGAGGCGAGCGCGTAGCGGACGCCTTACCCTCGGTGGTGCGCCTCGGGGCCGGGGCGTCCTTGCGCGGGCGGGGCAGGGCCTCCACGGCGCGCGCATCCCGTGCCGCACGGGAGCGGCCTTCCCGCCGGGGATCCCGGCCGCGGGTCCGGCGCAGCTTGGGCAGGCGTGAGCGCCCAGATTTGCGGCATCTGCGCGGATCGTGCGCAGGCGGCGGCGCCTTTGTGCCCCGGAGCACTTTCTCCTAGCGGCCGCGTGGGTTATATCCTGCCCTGCCCGGAGAGGAGTGGGACACCCATGGCACGGCCCGTCATCGGCATCATCGGCAATCATCACCTGATCAACGATCAGTACTCCACCCACGCGGGCGGGACGATGAATTCCGAGGCCATCGCCGAGGTGGCGGACTGCATCCCGCTTCTGATCCCGTCGGATCCGCGTTTCGTCTCGACCGCGGAGCTTCTGGACACCTTCGACGGCTTCCTGTTCACCGGCGGGCGGCCGAACGTGCATCCCGAGGAATACGGCGAGGACGCGACCGAGGCGCACGGCGCCTTCGACCGGGCGCGCGACGCCGTGGCGCTGCCGCTCATCCGGGCCTGCGTCGAGCGCGGACAGCCCTTTCTCGGCGTCTGCCGCGGCTTTCAGGAGGTGAACGTCGCGATGGGCGGAACGCTCCATCCCGAGATCCGCGACCTGCCGGGACGGATGAACCACCGCATGCCTCCCGACGGCACGATCGAGGAGAAGTTCGCCCTTCGCCATGCCGTGACCTTCACCGAGGGCGGGCCGTTTCACCGCCTGTTCGGCGCGACCGAGGTGATGACGAACACGCTGCACGGGCAGGGCATCAAGCGGCCGGGCGGGCGGGTCGTCATCGACGGCCACGCCCCCGACGGGACGCCCGAGGCGACCTATATCGAGGGCGCGCCGGGCTTTACCCTGTCGGTGCAGTGGCACCCCGAATACCGCGCGGCGCAGGACCCGGTGTCGCGTCCGCTGTTCGAGGCCTTCGGCGTGGCGGCGCGGTCCTGGAAGGCGGGGCGGCGTCCCGTTTCGGTCGCCGAGGTCGCCTGAGGCCTGACCCGGCCCCTATTTCGAGCGGGGTCCGCGCATCTCCTTGATGTGAAGGCGGATCTTTTCCCACTTCTCGGCCTCGGCGGCATTGCCGGCGGCGGCCTCGCTCGAGGCCTTCTGCGCGGCCTCCGCCTCGGCGCGGTCGCCATGCGCCCGGTAGAGCGCGTGGGCGTGCTGGGCGATGTCCTGCATCTTCATGTCCGGTTCTCCTCCGTGTTGTCCGGCCCGGTGTTGCGCCCCGCCCTGCCGGCTAAACGATCCAGCGCCCCGGGCAGAAGCGCCTCGATGTCCCCAAGTGGGAGCGCGCGTCCCTCAAGGTCGGTTCCATGCAGTCCTTGCGGCCCTTCGATCAGGATGGCGAGGGGACGCTTGCCGCCCTGCGCCGCGACCCGGTGCCCGAAGGCGTGGACGGCCGTTTCGGTCTCCTCGATGGCGGCGATGCGCCATGGCCCGTGAGAGCGGATCGCCGAGAGGCTGCGCAGGGTCGTCATGCCGGCGCCCTGACGTTGGCCCAGCCGAAGGCCATGCCCGCCCGCAGGAGGCCCAGCGGCCGGACCACCAGCTCGGCCACGGCCTCGACGTCGAGGCAGGCCTCCGAGAAGTCGGGCGCGACGTCGATCCTCCGCCGGGGGCCCGAGAGCGCGAAGGCGAAGGGTGCGAGGCGGCCCCAGAGCACCCCGGTGTCGGCCGGGTCGTCGAGGCCGATCCGCCCGCGCACCTCCAGATGCCGAAGCCGGATCGCGCGCAGGATGCCGAAGGCAAGCGCGCGGAGGCCCGCAGGTCTCAGGCGGCGGGCCCGGACGTCTTCGCGGGGGCGGCGCGTGGCCCTGGGGCGGGGCGTGCGGCCCTGGCGTCCCAGCGGCACCGGGATCGGGATCGCCGGGGCGTGGCCCGCGAGCGGCCGGACCTCGATGCGAAGGTGGGGCGGCGAGGTGCGGCCCTGCGCACGCACATGCCATGGCGCGAGAAGCGTCACGAGCACAAGGGCCAGCGCCGCGCCGAGCAGCCATGCCAGCGCGGTCACAGCCTCAGCCTTCGTCGTTCTTTTCGGCCGCGGCCCTCGAGCCCATCGCGCGGCCTGCGGCGTCGGCGACCACCTGCGCGACCGAGGACATCGCGCCCTTGACCGCCTCGACGCGGGCGCCGTTGGCGTCGAAAATGATCGCGCCGAGCGGCTTGATGCCGCCGCCCGCGCCCGCGCCGCCGCCGGTGCCCTGCGAGCCGCTCTTGCCGCCCTCGCCGCCGCCCGAGCCGAAGCCGAAGCCGTAGCTGACGATCGGGATGACCGTCGCGCCGTCCTTCTCGATCGGGTCGCCCAGCACGTTGCGGGCGTTCAGAAGCTTGTCGAGTTCTTCCACGGTGGACTTCAGAAGTCCGTTCACGTCGGTCATCGCGGCATCTCCCATCAGCACGAAACGGTTGGGATCTGTCGCATGAAACGGCCGCGCGCGCCTTGACGCAGGTCATCCGTAAAGCGCGAGCATCTCCTTGAGGTCGTCGAGCGTATTGGCCTCGGACACGGGTTTGTCCTTGCGCCAGCGGGCCATGCGGGGAAATCGCAGCGCGACGCCGGACTTGTGGCGCGGGCTTTCCTGGATGCCCTCGAAGGCGATTTCGAAGACGTGTTCGGGCCGAACGGCGCGCACGGGGCCGAATCGGTCCGTCGTGTTCTTCCGGACCCAGCGGGTGATCTCGTTGAACTGGGCGTCGGTCAGACCGGAATAGGCCTTGGTGAAGGGGACCAGCTCGTTGCCGTTCCAGACCGCGAAGGTGAAATCGGTATAGAGCGTGGCGCGCCGGCCCGACCCGGCCTGCGCGTAGATCATCACGGCGTCGATCGACAGCGGGTCGACCTTCCACTTCCACCAATCTCCCTTCCTGCGGCCCGAGAGGTAGGGCGCGTCGAGACGCTTGAGCATCAAGCCCTCGGCGCCGATGTCCCGGCTTTCGGCGCGCGCCTTGGCGAGGGTGGCCCAATCCGTCGCTTCCACGCGGGGAGACAGGCGGATCGGAAGATCGGGCGGCAGATCCTCAAGGGCCGCCTCCAGCCGGGCGCGCCGGTCGCGCAAGGGGCGCTGCCGCCAGTCCTCGCCCCGCCATTCGAGAAGGTCGTAGGCCATCACGATCACCGGCGCCTCGGCGAGAAGCCTCTTCGGCACCGTCTTGCGCCCGATCCGGGGCTGAAGCCGCGCGAAGGGCAGGGGGGCGGCTGCGCCGCTGTCCCAGGCGAGGACCTCGCCGTCGATCACCGTGCCGGCGGGAAGGAAGTCGCGCAGACTCGCCAGTTCGGGGAAGCGGCCGGTGATCAGCTCTTCGCCGCGCGACCAGAGCCAGTGCTCGCCGCCGCGCAGGATCAGCTGGCCGCGGATGCCGTCCCACTTTCGCTCGGCCAGCCAGTCGGCCGGATCGCCGAGGTCTTCGGGATCGCCCTCGACCTGGTAGGCGAGGTAGAAGGGATAGGGCCGCGAAAGATCCGCGGTGGGGTCCGGCGCCTCGATCAGGGTGCGCCAGCTGACCGTGTCGGGCGTCCAGTCGCCCATCAGGCGGTGCGTCAGTTCCGCCTCGTCGATGCCGGTCGCCTGCGACAGCGCGCGCGTCATCAGTTTCTGGCTCAGGCCCATGCGCCAGCCGCCGGTCAGCAGCTTGTTGAACACAAGCCGTTCGGTGGGCGCGAGGCCATCCCACGCCTGAAGGATGGCGGCCTTGCGCGTCTCCTCGTCGCCCGCATCGAGGGCGCGCAGCCGCGCGATCCATTCCGCCAGCGGAAGGTCGGTCTCGCCCTCGGGTTCGGGCAGCACGAGGGCGATGGTCTCCGAAAGGTCCCCGACCACGGGGTAGCAGGCCTCGAACAGCCACGCCGGGATGCCCGCGCGCTCGGCCGCCCATTCGCGCAGCTTGGTGGTGGTGATGGTCCGGCGCGGGCGGCGCCCCGACAGAAGCGCGATGCACCAGATGCGGTCGTCCTCGGGCGCCACGCGGAAGTAATCGGCCAGCGCCGCGGTCTTCTTCCGCGTCGAGGTCGTCTGGTCCAGCGCGCTGAAGAGCTCCGCGAACCGCTTCATGCCCGCGCCTCCTTCAGGAAGCGGCCCAAATCGGCCAGCGCCGCGTCCGCCGCCGGCGACCGGCCCGCGTGCAGGTGCCAGACATGCTGCAGTCCGGGGTGCAGCTCCAGCGTCGCGTCGTCCATCGCGGCGATGAGGCGGCGCGCGTCTTCGGCCAGGGCCTCGCCCTCGGCGGCCTGGACAAGGGTGCGGGGCAGGCCGCGCAGGTCGCCCAGAAGCGGCGAGACGTCGGCGCGGGCGGGGTCGATGCCCGGCAGGTAGCAGCGCCGGATCCGCCGGGCCCAGCGTGCCGGGATCAGGTGTTCCGACGGCGCGGCCTCGATGCGCGCGGCGATGTCGCCGGAAAGGTCCGCGATGGGCGCGATCAGCGCGAGCGCGTCGGCGGCAGGCAGGCCATTGTCGCGGATGTGCATCGCCAGCAGAAGCGCGAGGCAGCCCCCCGCGCTGTCGCCGCAGATGGCCACGGGTGCCGCACCTTGCCCGTAAAGGCGCGTCCAGGCCGCGATGACGTCCTGCGGGGCGGCGGGGAAGGGATGGGCGGGCGCGAGGCGGTAGCGCGGCAGTACGGCCCGCAATCCGGCCGCCGCCGCCAGATGCGCGGCGAGGCCCGCATGGGTTTCCGGCGCGCCGATGGTGAAGCCGCCACCGTGGATGTAGAACAGGAGCGGCGCGTCGGGGGCGACGCCGGGAGGCGTCAGCCACAGGCTGCCGTCGGCGTCCCGATGCGTCTGCGTTCCGCGCGGCGTGCCCGTCGTCATCCGCGCCGTCAGCCGGAAGACGCGGTCGAGCGCCCGCTGCGAGCCCAGAAGGGCGAGCGTCGGACGCTCGATGTTGCGCGCGAAGGCCAGCCATGCGCGATCGGTCAGGGTGAGCCCGCTCATTCCACGACCTCACCCCCGCCGGTCCCGGGGGCCTCTTCGGTGGTTTCCTCGAGGCTTTCGCCGCCGAACTCCGTCTCGACGATGCCCGCGTCGTAGCCCTGCTCCGACAGCCATCGCGAGAACTGACTCGTGTAGCCGTGGGTGACGTAGACGCGCTCGGCGCCGGTGGCCGCGATCGCGCCGTTCAGCCCGTCCCAGTCGGCATGGTCGGAGACGACGAAGCCCCGGTCCGCAGCCCGCCGCCGCCGCACTCCCCTCAGCCGCATCCAGCCCGAGGCGAACCCTGTCGAGACCGGCCCCAGCCTGCGCATCCACGCCGAGCCAAGCGCCGAGGGCGGCGCGAGGACCATCGCGCCACGAAGCGCCTTGAGGTCGGTTTCGGGCGTGATCTGCTGGGTGTCGGGCAGCGCGATGCCCTGCGCGCGCAGGACCTGCGTCACCGCCTCGACCGCGCCATGCGTCAGGATCGGGCCGACGGAGGGATCGAGAAGCCGCAGGATGCGCTGCGCCTTTCCCAGCGCGTAGACGCCAAGGACGGCGTGGCGGCCCGAGGCGGCGGTCTGCGTCCACCATTCGTTCAGGTCGCGCGCAAGCTCGTCCTGCGGCGTCCAGCTGTAGATCGGCAGGCCGAAGGTGCTTTCGGTGATGAACGTGTGGCAGCGCACCGGCTCGAAGGGGGTCGACAGACCGTCGTCGACGGTCTTGTAGTCGCCCGAGGCGACCCAGACCTCGCCGCCGACCTCGACGCGGATCTGGGCCGAGCCGGGGACATGGCCTGCGGGGTGGAAACTGACCTCCGCGTCGCCGATCCGGCGCGTGACGCCGTAGCCGATCGTCTCGAGCCTGATGTCGCCGAGGCGATGGCGGATGACCGGCGCGGCCTCGGCCGTGGCGAGGTAGGCGCCGTGGCCGGGCCGGGCATGGTCGGCATGGCCATGCGTGATGAGCGCGCGCGGCACTGGCCGCCACGGATCGATGTAGGCGTCTGCGGCGGGGCAGTAGATGCCGGCTTCTCTGAATTCGAGGACCATGCCCCAGATATAGGTGCGCCGAGGCGGGAAGCGAAATCGTTGCGCGACGGCGGGGCGCATCCGTGCCCCACACGGCACGTGGTGCGATCGCGCGCGGCGGGGGGCGGTCCCGCGGGATCCCGCGCGTCTAGTCCCCGTCCTCCATCTGAAGCCGGATTTCGCCTGAATCCTCCAGCGCGCGGATCGATGCGACGACGGCCTGCATTGCGGCTTCGCCCGCCTCCTCGCGGGGGGCGCCCATCGCCTCCGCCTCGCCGCGCAACTGTTCGGCCATCCGCTTCGACATGTTCTCGAGAAGGAACTCGACGGCGAGCGGCGCCTTCGCCATCCCGGCGGCCAGCGCCTTGCCGAGGTCGGCGGGATCGACCGCGGCGGCGATCCGCGGAACGTCGGTCGGCTGCACGCGCCGCGGGATGTGCTGGAAGGTGAAGATCGCGCGGCGCACCCGTCCCGCGAAGTCCGCATCGCGCGCATCGAGACCGGCGAGGACGGCATCGCGGGCGGTGGTGTTGACTGCGTTCAGGATCGCGCCCACGCGCTGAACGGGCGCTGTCTTGAAGGCGGGCTTCGGCTCGGCGACGATCTGGGCGTGAAGCTGCTCGCCGATCCGGCGGATCGTCTCGGGCAGGACGGTGTCGGTCAGGGACACGGCATGGGCGATCAGCTCTGCCCGGTGCGGGGGCAGGCCGGACAGAAGCTTCGCCGCCTTCGCGACGGTGAGTTTCGACAGCAGGATGGCACAGATCTCCGCGCTTTCCTCGTCCAGGACGGGGCGCAGGCTGTCGGATTCCATCCCGGCCAGCCGCAGCCACGGGTCGGTGCCGTCGCCGATCTCGGCCTCGGCCTTCAGTCCGTCGCGCGCCATCGCCGAAATATGCGGGTCGAGCAGTTCGAGCGCCGCGTGCATCCCGCGCGGCATCGTCAGCGCGAGGTTGTCGAGCTGTTCGATGAACTCGGTCACGATCCCCGCCAGCGTGGCGCGGTCGATCTGGCCCAGTCCCGACATCGCGCGGGCGAGGGTCCCCTGCTGCGACGGGGTGAGCTTGTCCAGACCGGGCGAGACGCCCTGGCTGAGCAGGAGCCGCACGAGAACGGCCGCCTTCTGGCGCCGGTTGAGGGCGCCGGGCGTGACATCCGTCATCTGCGCCACGGCGTCATCCGTGACGAAGGTCTCCAGCAATCCCATCCGTGCACCCGTCCTCTGCCGCGCCGCCGCCTGCGCAAACGTCGCATCCGTGCGCCAGCATCGGCGCGGCGGGCTTAAGGATGGCTTTACGGCGGGGGCGTGAACGCCGCGAATTCTACCGGTTCGGATCGCGGCCTCAGTAGCCGACCGGTGCGCCCGCAGCGATCGCGCGCGACAGCGCGCGATCCGGCCAGCCGCCCGCGCCGCCGCGGTCGCGGATCTCCGACAGCTGGCGACCGGCATCGTCGGGGCGTCCCGCGGCGATCAGCGCAAGCCCCATGTAGGCGCGCGCGAGAAGGTTGTCGGGGTCGGCGGCCAGCGCCTCGGCATAAAGCGGCAGCGCCGCGTCGAGCCGCCCTGCGCGGCCATTGGCGAAGGCGCGCAAGGTCAGCACCTCGGAGGCATCGGGCGCCGTGGAACGCCCCAGAAGCGCCAGGGCGTCGTCGCTGCGACCCGCATAGGCCATCTCGCGCGACGTCCGGCGCAGGTCGGCCTCGGGCAGCCGGCTTTCGTCGATGGCGACGCAGGCCGCGGCATCGGTGTCCCAGACCTCGCCCGCCTCGCAGGTGGTGGTGGTCGGGCCAGGCGTCGGCGGGCTGTCGTCCTCGGGGCCGATGGCGTGGGCGGCGGACGCCGCGGCGAGCGCAAGGACGGCCGGAAGCTGGCGGATCATGCGGGGGACCTTGCATGGAAAACCCGCGCTCCGGTCGCGGCCGGCGCGCGGGTCGTTTCAAGCCCTCTGTGGGCGGTTCAGCTGCTGGCGGTGGGCACGCAGGACTGCGTCGCGGCATCCCAGCTCGTGCCGTCGCTGCAGCTCATCGTGGTCTGCTGCATCGAGCCCCAGCTGCACTCGGCCATGGCGAGGCCAGGCGCGGCGGCGAGGACGAAGGCGGCCAGTATGGTCTTGATCGACATGTCGCGTCTCCTGTCGGAAAGATCGGTTGGTCGTCGTCGTGGGGAAGAAAGTAACACGGCGAGGACCAAAGGCAAAAGAAACGGTCGCCCCGACACGCGCCCACGCAACGCTGCCCGGAATTTGCGCAGCCTGCGCCGGTTCGTGGTCAGCCTTGGAAGTGTTTCGACAGCTTCAGCCCCTGGCCCTGGTAGTTCGAGGAAAGCTCGGCGCCATAGAGCCGCTCGGGAAGGGCGGCCATGCGTTCGTAGACCAGGCGGCCCACGACCTGGCCATGCTCCAGCACGAAGGGCGCCTCGTGGCAGCGCACTTCCAGCACCCCGCGCGCGGGGACGCCGTGGCCGAATCCGGGGTCGAAGAAGCCCGCGTAGTGCACCCGGAATTCGCCCACCATCGCGAGATAGGGCGCCATCTCGGCCGCGCAGTCGGGCGGGATCGAGACGGCCTCGCGGCTCACGAGGATGTAGAACGCCCCGGGGTCGAGGATGACGTGGCCCTTCTCGGGGCGCAGTTCCTCCCAGAAATCGTGGATGGCGTGGGTGCCGATGCGGGTCAGGTCCACGACGCCGGCATGGGGTTTCGCGCGGTAGCCCACCAGCCCGTCGCGTCCCGGCGTCAGGTCCACCGAGAAACCCAGCCCGTCGTCGATCAGCGCGCCGTCGCCGCCCGCGACCAGCGGGCTTTCGGCATGGCGGCGGGCAAGCTCGGCGTCGCTGAGCACGGCCTCGCCGCGGCGGAAGCGGATCTGGTTCAGCCGCAATCCCGGCTTCACGAGGACCGAGAAGGAGCGCGGGCAGATCTCGGCGAAAAGCGGCCCGCGATAGCCCGCGCCGATGCGGTCGAACTCGGTTCCGTCGTCGGTGATCACCCGCGTCAGGCAGTCGACCCGCCCCGTCGAGCTTTTGGCGTTGGTCACGGCCGAGACGTCGCCGGGCAGGTCCAGCGCCTCCATCAGGGGCACGACGTAGACGCAGCCCTTCTCCAGCACCGCGCCGTGATCGAGCGCCATGCGGTGCATCTCGAATTCCGGGAGCCGGTCCGACAGCTTGCGGCCACGCCCCGTCAGGAAAGAGGCGCGCACCCGGTAGGCGACATGGCCGAGACGCAAATCAAGGCTCGCGGGCTGAAGCTGGTCGGGGTCCACGGCCGGGTCGGCGGCAATCGCGCCCGACGTGACGAGCGCGCGGATGGCGTGGTCGGGCAGAACCCCGGCGGCTGCGCTGTCGGTCATGTCGGGCCTTCCTTCGCGGCGACAGTGTGCCGGCCAGAAAAGACCGGCAACGACCGGAGGGCAAGGCCGATTTCGGCTTGGGGGAATTGGTCTATGTTGGTCGGGCTAGCAGGACTTGAACCTGCGACCTTCCGTCCCCCAGACGGACGCGCTACCAGGCTGCGCCATAGCCCGACTGAAGGCGGTTCTAGCGATTTTGGAGACACGCGCAAGGGGGCGGAGAAAGGAGTTTCAGCCCGAGCGGGCTTCGGGCGGCCGTTCGATCCGCGACTTCAGCTGACGCAGGCCCGCGATGGCCGTCTCCAGCGACGCGGCGTCGCCCGCATCGCCAGCGGCGGCCCGCGCCGCCAGGGCGGAAAGCCGGTCGAGCGAAATCGCCGCACCGGGCGTTTCACGCGCCTCGGCGGGTGCGGGAGGCGCGGCCTCGTCCCCGCGCGGCGCTGCGGCGGCGGTGTCTTCACGCTCCGCGGGGGAGGCGGCGGCGGGCGCTGGCGTGGGTTCCGGGGCAGGTTCCGGGGCTGGCTCTGCGGAAGGCTCCGCGACCTCGGCGCGGGCTTCCTCATCCTCGTTCCCTTCGGCCATGTCCGTTGCGGCGGCGTCCTCGGCGGCGGTCTCCGCGCCGGGCGCCGTATGCGCGGCCTCGTGCGCTTCGGGCGGCAAGCCCTCGACCGTGCCGGGGTCGGTTTCGGACGTGTCACCGCCTTCGACGGCCTCCTCCCCCGCTTTCGGCGCGGGACCGGTTTCCGCAGTGTCCGGCGTCGGTTCGAGATCCGGGGCCGCGTGCCGGATGAAACCGGGCAGCGCGGGCGCGTCCTCGGATGCGAATTCGGCCTCGGGGGCGGGCGGGGCTGCCGCGTCCTCGACGATCTCGGCGTCCTCGCGCGCGTCCTGCCGCCAGGCCGCTTCCTCGGCGATGCCTTCGACCAGTTCCTGCGCGGCCTCGATGCGTTCGAGCGGTGGCGACAGGGCGGCGACGGCGGCGACGCCCTCTTCGCGCAGCATCCGCTGGACGCCGCGCACGGTCATGCCCCGGTCGTGCAGAAGCACCTTGATGCCGCCCACCAGTTCCATGTCGGCAGGGCGATAGTAGCGACGGCCGCCGGCGCGCTTCACCGGCCTGATCTGGCTGAATTTCGACTCCCAGAAGCGCAGGACGTGGGCTGCCACGCCCAGCCAGTCCGCGACTTCACGGATCGTGCGGAACGCGTCGGGCGACTTGCTCATCGGGCTGCCGGTGCGGGGTGGGTCGGCCCGCCTTCCGTCTCAGGCCGGCGCATGTCCCGGCCCCTAGCTCCGGTTCCCGGCGGCGACCCGGTCCTTCATGAGGTGCGAGGGGCGGAAGGTCAGAACCCGCCGGGGGCTGATCGGCACTTCCTCTCCGGTCTTGGGGTTGCGGCCCACGCGCGCGGTCTTGGAGCGGACCGAGAAGGTGCCGAAGGACGACACCTTGACCTGTTCGCCGTCCACGAGGGCGTCCGACATGAGTTCCAGCACGCGCTCGACCAGTTGCGAGCTTTCGTTGCGGCTCAATCCGACCTCGCGGAACACCGCCTCGGAGAGGTCCATTCGCGTCAGAGTCTTGCCTGCCATAGTTCCCACACCCCCGGCTTTTGCTGCCTACAGGATGAGCGAAGGGTTTTCTCAAGTCAATGCAGGGGTTTGCGGCGCGGTCCTCGACCGGCGGATCGGCGCTACCAGCGCAGGACGACCGAGCCCCAGGCAAGGCCGCCGCCGATGGCCTCCGCCACGAGAAGCTGCCCCTTGCGCACCCGCCCGTCGGCCACCGCCACCGACAGCGCAAGCGGAATCGACGCGGCGGAAGTGTTGCCGTGGTCCTGCACCGTGACGACGACGTGGTCCATGCTCACGCCCATCTTCTGCGCGGTTCGCGTGATGATCCTGAGGTTGGCCTGATGCGGCACGATCCAGTCGACGTCGGCCGCCGTGACGCCCGCCTTGGCCAGTGAAGCCTCGGCCGTTTCCGCAAGCTTTTCAACGGCGTGGCGGAAGACCTCGCGGCCCTGCATCCGCAGGACGCCGGCCGATCCGCTGGTCGAGACGCCACCGTCCACATAGAGCAGGTCGCGGTAGCGCCCGTCCGAATGCAGGTCCGTGGCGAGGATGCCGCGGTCCTCGGGGCCACCCGTGCCTTCCTGCGCCTCGAGCACCAGCGCGCCCGCTCCGTCGCCGAACAGCACGCAGGTCGAGCGGTCGGTCCAGTCCATGATCCGGCTGAACGTCTCGGCCCCGATCACCGCCACGCGCCGCGCCTGACCCGACAGGATCAGCGCGTTCGCATTGGCCAACGCGTAGACGAAACCGGCGCAGACGGCCTGCACGTCGAAGGCGAATCCCCCCGTCATGCCAAGCCCCGACTGCACCATCGTGGCGACGGAGGGGAAGGTGAGGTCGGGCGTCGAGGTCGCGACCACCACCGCGTCCAGGTCGCCCGCCGTCAGGCCCGCCATCTCGAGTGCCGAAAGCGTCGCCGCCACGGCCATGCCGCTCGTCGTCTCGCCCTCGGCCGCGAAATGCCGCCGCTCGATCCCCGAGCGCGACCGGATCCATTCGTCGGTCGTGTCGAGAGAGGCCTCGAATTCGGCGTTCTCCACCACGCGGGCGGGAAGGTAATGGCCGATCCCGACCGGCACCGCGCGCAACGTCATGTCCGGCCTCCGGCGCCTTGCGTGCCCGCGCCGCCGCGTCCTCCCGCGTCCTGCATCGCGGCCGCAGCCGCGGTCTCGGCCTGCGCGATGCGTGCGGCAAGCCGCTGGTTGAAGCCCGTCGCCGCGAGCCGCGCGGCCAGCTTTATGGCGGCCGCGACGCCGGTGGCATCCGCCGAGCCATGCGATTTGACGACGGTGCCGTTGAGCCCGAGAAACACGCCGCCGTTCACCCGGCGCGGATCGATGCGCTTGGACAGCCGCCTGAGCGACGGATAGGCGAGCAATGCCGCCATCCGGCTGAGGGGTGAATACCTGAACGCCGCCTCGAGCTGCTCGCGGATCATGCGCGCCGTGCCCTCGCCGGTTTTCAGCGCCACGTTGCCCGTGAAGCCGTCCGTCACCACCACGTCCACCTTGTCGGACGGCAGGTCCACGCCCTCGACGAAGCCCACGAAGTCGAAATCGGCCGCCGGCGCCACGCGGGCGATGAGGTCTGCCGCGACCTTGATCTCGGCGCGGCCCTTGTGCTCCTCGGTGCCGACGTTCAGCAGCCCGACGCGCGGGCGCTGCAGGTCGAGACCGTTGCGGGCGTAGCTCGCCCCCATAAGGGCGTATTGCAGAAGATCCTCGGCGTCCGCGCGGATGTCCGCGCCCACGTCCAGCATCACGTTGAAGCCCGAGGGATTGCGCGACGGCCAGAGGCAGGCGATCGCGGGGCGGTTCACGCCTTCGATCTTGCGCAGGCGCGTCATCGCCATAAGCATCATCGCGCCGGTGTTGCCGCACGACACGGTGACGGGCGCCTCGCCGGCGCGCACCGCCTCGATCGCGGACCACATCGAGGTGTTCTTGCCGTGACGCAGCACGTTGGACGGCTTCTCGTCCATGCGCACGACGCCGTCCGTATGGCGCAGCTCGCACCTGTCCAGAAGCCCGCGACGCTTGTCGATCAGGCGCTCCAGCTCTGGCCGGTCGCCATGCACGATGAACCGCAGGTCAGGATTCTTCTCGATGGCCTTGGCAAGCCCGCCCACGACGGCGGCGGGGCCCTGGTCCCCGCCCATCGCATCGATCGACAGGACAGTGCCCGGAATGCTGCCGCCGGTGAGCGCCGTCCCGTCGGTCATCTGCGTTCCGCCGATCTTGCCGCCGCTCAGGCTGCGTCTTCGTCGAGATCGACCTCTTCGGCCTGCGCCACGACCTCACGATCGTTGTAGGAGCCGCAGGACGGGCAGACGTGATGCGGGCGCTTCAGCTCTCCGCAGGAGGGGCATTCGTTCGGGTTCGCACCGTCGAGCGAATCGTGGGCGCGGCGCATGTTGCGGCGGGACCGCGTCACTCGGTTCTGGGGGACAGCCATGTCTCAACCTCGAAGTTGCGGATGGCCGTGGCACGAAGCGCACGGCATCCCGATGTAATCCGTTTCGTCTCTCTCTCGCATTCGCCGCCCGCCGCTGCACCGGCGACGCAAACCGTCCCGATCGTCGCGCGCCATCTCGGGCGCAGGTGACATGGTCACATCCGGGGGGCGAATGAGGCCGGGAACATACTCCGATTTGCCCGCCATGCAAGCCCTTTTCCGGGCCCTTTCCGCGGCCCCGCGCGGGCCCCGTGGATGACGCCGCAAGGGCCTGTTCAGGCGTCGGAATCGTCCTCGTCCTCGCCCCGCAGCCGGTCCCGCAGTGCGGCCAGTCCCGCCAGCGGACGCGCGTCCTCGTCCGTCATCGGCGCGACGCCCGGCTCGGCGAAATTGGCTTCGCCAAGCTCGGCCCCTTCGGCGCGGGGATAGTCGGGCAAGGCCAGCGCCAGCGCCTCGAGCATCACCGCCGACAGGTCGAGACGCTCGGGCAGCGCCTCGGCGGTGTCGTCCTGCGGCATCTCCGCCTCGTCGCCCTCGGGCTCGACGAAATCGGCGAGGTAGCGCCGCTCCAGCTCCGTGTCGATGCGCGTGGTGACGGGGGCCAGCGTCACGACGCAGGGCTGGACGACCGTTGCGCCCAGCCGTGCCTCCAGGTGCCAGTCCCGCGCCCCGACAGGATGCAGCGTGCCTTCGAACCGCAGCTTGCGCACCGCCTCGATCCCGAGCGTCTCGGCGGCCGCGCGGCGCGCCTCGGTCTCGGGCACGATGCTGAAGTCCAGGTCGAGCCGGGTCTGCCGCGCCAGCGGCACGACGTGGCCGGGCGTGCCCTGGGATTTCGGGGTCGTCATCTCGCTCTCCCATGTCGTGGCCGATCCGGGCGTTGCCGGCCGCAGCCTCCGGCCGAACTTGCCCCGACCGGTTTCATGGGATAACCCCATTCCGCAAGCGGATACAAACCCTGAGCGGGGGTGGCGCGCCAGGCCGGGCCGGCCGGGCGGACGGGCCGCCCGCCTGCCAGACGACGGCCAGAGGCGAGATGAGCATGACGAACCCCAGCACCTCCGGCCTGTTCCGAGGCATCCGGCGCTTCGCGGCCGCGGCGGCGGTGACGGTCGCCCTCGCCGCCTGCTCGGCGACGATCGACAACCACGGCTTCGTCCCCCCGGAGGACGAGCTTGCGCAGATCGCCGTCGGCGTCGACACCCGCGAGACCATCGCCGAGACGATCGGCCAGCCCGCAGCGTCGGGGGTCCTGCGCGACGAGGCCTGGATCTACTCGGCCTACCGGGTGCGCAACTACGCCTATCAGGCCCCGCAGGTGATCGAGCGCGACGTCGTCGCGATCTCCTTCGACGGCAATGGCGTCGTCACCAACATCGAGCGATTCGGGCTCGAGGACGGGCGCGTCGTGCAATTGTCGCGCCGCGTCACCGAGACCTCGGTGCGCGATCTCGGTTTCTTCCGGCAGCTCATGCGCAACCTCGGCCGCGTCGACCTCGGTGCGCTGGGCGGCTGAGGGTTCAGGCGCCACGCCAGTCCGCCCCGACCGCTCCGGGGAACCGGACCTGTCGCCGGACCGTTTCCGCGATGTGACGACCGCAAAGACGGCAGATACCGGACGACCGGGCATGACGACCTTCACGCGCGGGCGCTATCGCGCGCGCCTCGCGGCGGGCCCGGCCGACGTCGAGGCGGCGCAGGCCCTGCGATGGACCGCGTTCCGGGCCCCGCGCGAGGGCGCGGCTTCGGGCCGCGACACGGACGCCTTCGATGGCGCCTGCGACCATGTGCTGGTCGAGGACTTGCGGACCGGAAGCCTGGTGTGCTGCTTCCGCCTGCTGCACCTGCCCTCGGGTGCCGAGATCGAGCGCAGCTATTCCGCCCAGTTCTACGAGCTTTCCGCGCTGAAGGGCTTCGACGGGCCGATGGTCGAGATGGGGCGGTTCTGCATCCACCCCGACTGGCGCGACCCCGACATCCTGCGCGTGGCATGGGGCGCGATGACGGCCCATGTCGATGCCGCTGGCGTGCAGATGCTGTTCGGCTGCTCGTCCTTCCATGGCACCGAGGCGCGCGACTACTACGACGCCTTCGCTCTCCTGCGTCAGCGTCACCTTGCGCCGACCCGCTGGCTGCCGCGGGTCAAGGCGCCATCGGTGTTCCGCTTCGCCAGCCTCCTGCGGCGCAAGCCCGACCTGAAACGCGCCACCGCCCGGATGCCGCCGCTCCTGCGCACCTACCTGCTGATGGGGGGGTGGGTGTCGGATCACGCGGTGATCGACCGCGACCTTGGCACGCTGCATGTCTTCACGGGGCTCGAGGTGGGCGCGGTGCCGCCGGGCCGCGCGCGCCTGCTGCGGACGATCGGCGCGGGGCAAGGGCCCGCGGGCACTCCGGGCTGAGAGGCGGGAACGGAACTCTGACCGCGCGCCACCGTCACGGCATCCGCGGGTAGAGCGCGGCGGGGGCGCGAGGGCCGCAGCTTCGGGGAAGGACCGAAGCTTCAGGGCCGACGGGACCGGGCAGGTGCGACGGCAGGCGGGACAATCCCGAATTTGGAGTATGCGGCCGGGCGTGACCGGGCCGGGTCGTGCATTCGCGCGATGGCGTCGGCGCGCCAACGTGACGCCTCGGTGCCGCGCGTGGGCGAAGGGAAGGCGCATCGAAAGACGGGCAGCGGTGCCCCGCCGACCGATGCCCGTGGCATTTGCGGCAGGTGTGGGCCAGCGCCATCGCGCAATGCTTCGGCGTGGGCCTTCCCTTGCATCGTGCCGCGGGCGGGGCGCGGAGCCGCCTTTGGCCCGACTGTCGTTGCGTCGAATGGTGGCGAGCCGCCGCCCGCCTGGATCGTCTGCGCAGGTTGTTCGCGAACGAGGCTCGGCCCCTACATGGCGCGTGCGTCTCCTCGGGTGTTGGCCTGCGGGAAGCAGAAGGGCCGAGCCGGTGCCGCGCTCGTGCGGACGGTCGTCGCCTCGAAAGGAGGCGAGCGGGCCTGTCGCAGGCGCGCGGGGCATCCGGCAGGCATCGCGCCTTCCGCGCCGGCGCGGGCGTCTCCTTGGCCGGAAGGTGCGTTTGGCCGCCGCTCCGGAGGGGCCCGAGCGGCGCGGAGGTCTTGCCACGCGGGGGCGGGCGGCGCCTGAAAGTCCCGAGGCCCTCCGCGTACCGGCCATTCGGGCAAGTGTTTCGTCCGCAACGGGGACAAGCGCCTCCTCCTTCCGCGTGGGCGTCCTCCGACATGCGGGCCGACCTGTTGTCCCGAGCCATGCCTATCGGCGCGCCCCGACGTGGCTCAGGCGCCGCAGCTTTCAGGCGGCGCGGCTGGTGGCGTGCAGGTCGATGCGGATCGCACTTTCCGCTCTACCGGCGTGCCGGGCACGGGTTCTGCGACGGATCATGACGTGGCGCGCCCTGCCAGCGCGCATGCGGGCCGTCGCCGCCGCCGCGACGCGGCTCAGGTCACTCGCCGGCCAGACAGGGCGTTCGGCTCCGCCGTCGCCGAACCCGGTCGGCAAGCATCTGGGGCTCGGGTCACGCAGACGGGCCGGCGTTCCGGCAGGTTCGCCCAAGCCCCGCCAAGGCCTGCGCAGGGCCATCGCGGCCTTTGCCCCCCCTGGGATCGGCGCGCCGTGTCTTCCCCTACCGCAGAAGCGTCAGCGCAGCCTCGGGGGCCACGGGCGATGCCGCCGCCAGGGGCCGTGCGCGGGGCAGGCAAGCCGTGTCGAGCCAGCTTCCGCCCATGGGACGAACGATGCCGCCCGCGCCCGTCTTGAAACGGGCGAGGCCCGGCGCGCAGCGGGCGTCCGCCGCGCCGAGGTCGATCCGGGTCACGCCAAGCTCGCGCAGTTCAAGCATCGCGCGCCACAGGCACAGGTTGCCGGCCGAGGCGCGCCGTCCCGCGTCCGAGATCCAGCCGATCTGGTAGGTCGCACCCGCGCCGTGGCGCAGGAACAGCATCGCGGCGAGCCGCTCGGCCCCGCGCATGACGACGAAAAGCTGCCCTCCGCCATGGTCGGCGGCGCAGAACGCGGCGATCACCTGCGGCGGAAGGGGCATGTAGCGCAGCCGCCGCGCGGCCCGCGCCTCGGTATCGAAGATCCAGTGCCGCGGGTCGGCCGGAAGCGGGCGGCGTCGCACGACAAGTCCCTGCCGGGACCCGTGGCGCAGCCGGTTGCGCCATTTGCCCTCCATCCTTGCGGCAAGTTGTGCGGGGGGCGCGGCGATGGCGAGCGAGGCCGCGAGGCGCGGCGCGGCGATCCGGCGGAACCCGGCCCGTCGCAGCGCGAGGCCATCCTCGGGCGTGTCGGCGTGCACGACGAGGTGGCGCGCGCCAAGCGCGTCGCGCAGCCCGCGGGCCTGTCCCGCGTTGAGGCCGCCGGCCCCGCGAGAGATCATCGCCACGTCGCCCAACAGGGGCAGGCGGCGCATGACCGCATGGCCGGCGAGGCCGGTTCCCTGAAGCGGCCGGACATCCGCGCCGAGCAGGCGCAAGGCCCGCAGCCACGTCACGGTCTGCTGGAGCGGCAGCGTGTCCGCCGGCCGGTCGGGCAGGGCGCCAAGCGCGGGAAAGAAGGTGGAGCCATCCATGACCCCACCTTGCCCGACGTCGCTGAAATTGCGGTTAACGCGGTGTCGGGTGCTCCAGCACGACCAGCGCATGGCGTTTGCGTCCGGCGCTCAGCTTGATCGGCTCGGCCATGTCGGACGGCGTCACGATCAGGCCGGCATCGGTCAGGGCCTCGTCGTTCATCCGCGCGCCGCCATCGGCGATGAGGCGCTTGGCCTCCTTGCCCGACTTCGCGAGGCCCGACCGGGTGATGAGCTGCACGATGGAGATGCCGTCGCCGACCTCCTCCGCCGCCAGCGCCAGCGTCGGGAGGTCCTCGCCCGCGCCGCCGCGCTCGAAGACCTCGCGCGCCGTGGCCTCGGCCGTCTCGGCCGCCTCGCGCCCGTGGCAGAGCGCGGTGACCTCGTTGGCGAGCACCACTTTGGCCTCGTTGATCTCCGCCCCGCCGAGCGCGCCGAGGCGCTCGCACTCGTCCACGGGCAGCTCGGTGTAGAGCTTCAGGAACCGGCCCACGTCGGCATCTGTCGTGTTGCGCCAGAATTGCCAGAATTCGTAGGGGCTGAGCAGGTCGCCGTTCAGCCAGATCGCCCCCTGTGCCGACTTGCCCATCTTCCGCCCGTCCGACGTCGTCAGAAGCGGCGTGGTCAGGCCGAAGACCTCGTGATCGAGCACCCGCCGCGTGAGGTCCACGCCATTCACGATGTTGCCCCACTGGTCCGAGCCGCCGAATTGCGCGAGGCAGCCGTAGCGGCGGTTCAGCTCGAGGAAATCGTAGGCCTGCAGGATCATGTAGTTGAATTCGAGGAAGCTCAGGCTCTGCTCGCGGTCGAGGCGCGACTTCACGCTTTCGAAGGACAGCATCCGGTTGACCGAGAAGTGCCGCCCGATGTCGCGCAGGAATTCAAGGTAATTCAGCTCGTCGAGCCACTCGGCGTTGTCGAGCATCAGCGCCCCGGCGCCTTCCTCCCCGTAGTCGAGATACTTGGCGAAGACCGTCTTGATGCCGGCGATGTTGTCGTTGATCTGCGCGGGGGTCAGCAGCGGCCGCTCGTCGGCGCGGAAGGACGGGTCGCCCACCTTCGTCGTGCCGCCGCCCATCAGGGTGATGGGCTTGTGGCCCGTCTTCTGCAGCCAGCGCAGCGTCATGATCTGGATCAGGCTTCCGACATGCAGCGACTTCGCCGTTGCGTCGAAGCCGATGTAGCCCGGCACGATTCCCGCCATGAGGGCTTCGTCGAAGCTCTGCATGTCGGTGCAGTCGGCGAGGAAACCACGCTCGATCATCACGCGGAGAAAGTCGGATTTGGGCTGGTAGGTCATGCGCGTCGCGTCCATTCTTCGGCTCGTGGGCGCTATAGCGGGCGGGGGCATGAAGGGGAAGGGCAACGACAGGGCCGCAAGGCTTCGTATCGCGGGCACGATGTCCGGCACCTCCCTGGACGGGATCGACCTCGCCGTGATCGAGACCGACGGCCGCGAGATCCTCGACCTTGGCGAGACGCGCTACCGCGCCTATTCGGCGGACGAGCGCGCGACGATCCGCGAGGCGCTGGGGACGTGGCCCGGCGATCGGCGCGCCGAGGCGGCCGCGCGCGTCGTCGAGGCTGCGCACGCGCAGGTCTGCGAGGGGCTGGAGGGCATCGACGCCATCGGCTTCCACGGTCAGACGCTGGCGCATGACCCCGGCGAGCGGCGCACGCACCAGGCCGGGGATGGCGCGCGGCTGGCGGCGGCGACGCGATGCCAGGTCATCTGGGACTTCCGCTCGACCGACATGGAGATGGGCGGGCAGGGCGCGCCGCTCGCGCCGTTCTACCACTGGGCCTGCGCGCGGCGGATCGGCGCGGGCGGGCCGGTGGCCTTCCTCAACCTCGGGGGTGTCGGCAACCTGACGTGGACCGACCCCGCCGCCGAGGCGCCCGAGGCGCCCGGCGCCTGCGTCGCCTTCGACACCGGGCCCGCGAACGCGCCCATCGACGACGTGATGCGCGCCCGCGGGCTCGGCGACTACGACGCGGGTGGGGCGCTTGCGAAGGCGGGCCGCGTGGAGCGCGACATCGTGCAGGCCGCCCTCGGCGCGCGCTACTTCGCGAGGATGCCGCCGAAGTCGCTCGACCGGAACGATTTCGCCGATCTCTTCGACGTGCTCGCCCCGCTTCCCGACGCCGACGCGGTGGCCACGCTCGTGGCCATCGCCGTCGCCGCCGTGGCGCGCGGGATGGCGCATCTGCCCGAGCCGCCCGCCCAGGTCCTCGTCACCGGGGGCGGCCGGAAGAACGCCGCGATGATGTCGGGCCTGCGCGCCGCGCTGAAATGCCCGGTTCACGCCGTCGAGACCGTGGGTCTGGACGGAGATTTCCTCGAGGCGCAGGCCTTCGGCTATCTCGCGGCGCGGGTGATGAACGGGATGCCGACAAGCGCGCCGGGCACGACGGGCGTGGCCGCGCCCGTGGGCGGCGGGCGGCGGTCGCTTCCCTAGGCCGCGCGCGCCGCGCGGGCGGTGCGCACCATCGAGACGGTGTAGATCACCAGCGCCAGCCAGATCAGCGGGAAGGCGACGGCGCGCGCCGGTCCGAAGGGCTCGCCGAAGACGAAGACGGCCACCAGGAAGATCAGCGTGGGTGCGATGTATTGCAGGATGCCGATGGTCGAGAGCTTCAGGCCTTTCGCGCCGTTGGCATAGAGGATCAGCGGGATCGCCGTGACCACGCCGCAGCCCAGAAGCAGCAACGTGTCCGGCGCCCCCGTGGTCAGGAAATGCCCCTCGGGCCCCAGCCAGACCATGTAGAGCGCCGCGAAGGGCGAGAGCAGCAGCACCTCGAGCAGGAAGCCCTGGTTCGGGCCGATGGGCAGCGTCTTGCGCAGGTAGCCGTAGATCCCGAAGGACGTCATGAGGACCAGCGCGACCCATGGAAGCTTGCCCGCCGCGACCGTCAGGATCGCCACGGCCACGACCGCGAGGCCGACCGCCGACCACTGCGCCGCCGACAGCTTCTCGCGCAGGACGATCGCGCCGAGCGCGACCGAGAACAGCGGGTTGATGTAATATCCGAGCGCCGCGTCGAGCGTGTGGTCGTTGGCGATCGCCCAGACGTAGACGCCCCAGTTCAGGCTGATCATCGCAGCCGTCAGCGCGGCCATGCCGACCATGCGCGGATCGCGCAGTGCGCGGCCCAGATCCGCGGTGCGGCCGAGCGCAACCAGCACCAGCCCCGCCACCGGCACCGACCACAGGATGCGGTGCGCGATGATCTCGACCGCCGGGATGTGCTCGATCGCCTTCATGTAGAGGGGCAGGCCGCCCCACAGCACATAGGCCGAGACCGCGAAGCCGAAGCCCGCGGGCGTGTCCCCGGAGGTGCGGATCGCCGGTGCGGCGTCGTGGTCTGCGGTGGCACTCATGGATTGGGCGTATCCGATCGCGCGGGGGGCCGCGACAGGCAAATCGGAATGGACGCGATCACGTGTGGTGATCGATCCCGTCTCCGCTCGCGGGCCGGGCGGCATGGCCCTGCCGCTCGCCGGGGCCTCGGGCGGCCGGGTCCGCCGTCAGCCGGTGCGGGGAATGTCGAAGGCCGGCGGCGCCAGTTCGAACCCCTCGAACCGGAACCCCGGAGACACGGTGCAGGAGACCAGCGTGAAGGCGCCCGTGGTGCGTGCCGCCTGCCAGTGGTCCTTCGGCACCACGATCTGGGGGCGGCCGCGGCCGAGGTCGGGGGTCAGGAAGTGGTCGCGCGCGGGGCCCGCGTCCGCCTCCGCGATGGACAGTACCAGCGGCGCGCCGGCGTGCCAGAGCCAGATCTCGTCCGCGTCCACGCGGTGCCAGTGGCTCGCCTAGCCGGCCTTCAGGAGGAAGTAGATGCAGGTCGCCGTGGGCCGCCCCTCGGCTGCGGCGGCCCAGGTCTGCCGGTAGTGCCCGCCTTCGGGATGGGGCGTCAGGCCGAGGGTCTCGATGATCGCGTCGGCGGTCGTCTGGGGCGTCATTGGGCGGGCTCCTTCGGGGCGAGCGGGGCGCGGGGCGCACCCACGTCGGACAGGGCGAGGTCGCGCGCCTTGATCTCGGCCGAGGTCAGCCGCGAGCCGTCATGGCTCCAGCCCGGCGGCGCGAAGGCATACATCAGCCGCTCGCGCAGCGTGAGGCCGGGGCGGGCGACGTCCCGCACGAGGGCGACCCATTCGTGGAAGGCGACCCGCAGCGGGTTGAACGTGCCGATGTTCTGCACCAGCCCGTAATCGGGCCGCTCGTCGTCGCGCTCGGGGACGAAGGTGCCGAAAAGCCTGTCCCACACGATGAAGACGCCGGCGTAGTTGGCGTCGAGATAGCGCGCGTTGCGCCCGTGATGGACGCGGTGATGGCTGGGCGTGTTCATGACCGCCTCGATCCAGCGCGGCATCCGGCCGATGGCCTCGGTGTGGATCCAGAACTGGTAGAGAAGGTTCAGGCCACCGCAGAACAGGACCATGGCGGGATGGAAGCCCAGAAGGATCAGGGGCGCGCGGACGACCATCATGAAGGTGAACGTCCCCGTCCAGGTCTGCCGCAGCGCGGTCGTCAGGTTGTAGTGCTGGGAAGAGTGGTGGTTCACATGGCTCGCCCAGACCCAGCGGATGCGGTGCCCGAAGCGGTGCACCCAGTAGTAGCGCAGGTCGTCGAGGACGAAGCACAGGGCCACGACCCAGACCGAGGTGCCCAGGTCGAGCGGCGTCAACGCCCAGAGCGTCATGAAGAAGCCCCACGCCACGAACCCGAGCACGATGCCCGAGGCCACGTTGCCCGCCCCCATCACGAGCGACGTCACGGCGTCGCGCGTCTCGTAGCGGCCGCCGCGCCTGGCGAGGTGGATCCAGAGAAGCTCGGCGAGGATCGCCGCGATGAAGAAGGGAACGGCAAGCCGGACCACGTCGGGATAGCTAGGCACCTCGGTCATGCGGCGTGCGGCTCCCCTTCGCTGGCGGGCGCTGTCGCGGCTTTGGTGGCGCCGCGCGCCGGGTCGATCGCCGCGCGCCACAGCGCGGCGGCCTCGGGCGTCAGGCTCACGCGGACCGCGGGCGCGGCGAAGTCGTTCAGCACGATGCGCAGGCCCGTCCGCGTCGTGACGGCGCGCGCCCCGTCGAGCTTGTGAACGGCGGGGTCCGCACCCATGCGCCAGACGATCCCCGGCCCCCTGTCGGTCTCGATCAGGGCGGCCATGGCGTCGCGCGACAGATGCGTCCTCAGGGGCTGGATCTCGGGCTCCTGACGGGTCCAGGCACGGCGCGCGGTCTCGACGGTGAAGGGCTCGGCCGTGGAATATCCCAGAAGCTGAAGCAGGGCCGCGACGGCCGCGATGCCGCCCACGACCAGGACTGCCATGATCTCGAGGCTCATCGATCGGCCCTCCGGCCTCGCATCATTCCCGCGCCGCGCAAGGCTGTCAAACCGTCCGCGGCGTCAAGGGGCGAGGCGCCGGGCGAGATCGCGGAAATCCTCCGCGACCACGTCCCAGTCGGCGGTAGGCGCAAGGTCGGTGGTCTGTCCGGGGCCATGTTCCGCGCGCCTCGGGACGAAGGCGGTGGCGAGGCCCGCGGCCCGCGCCGCCGCGAGGTCGTCGTTGTGGGCCGCGACCATCATCACCTCGCCGGGCGCGAGGCGAAGCGCGGCGCAGGCCGCCAGATAGACCGCCGGCTTGGGCTTGTAGTCGCGCGCGATCTCGGCGCCGAGGATGCAGTCCCACGGCAGGGCGCCGTATTTCGCCAGCCGCGTCATCAGCGCGATGGATCCGTTCGAGCAGGGCGCGACGATGCGACCGGCCTTGAGCGCCCTCAGTCCCGGAACCACGTCGGGCCAGGGGTCCAGCCGCTCCCACGCCGCGTTCAGGGTATCGGGGGCGGTCACGCCGAAGGCCTCGGCCACGCGGCGCAGGTTCTCGAGATGCAGCACGTCGAGCGGCACATAGCCCCGCCCGCCCTCGCGGACGCGCGCCATTGCGGGGTCGTATTCCGCCCGCCATGCGACGGCGAAGGCGGTGGCGTCCACGCCCGGCAGCACGGCGGCGACTTCGCGCGCGACCGAGCCGCGCCAGTCCACGCAGGTGCCGAAAACGTCGAAGATGAGAGCCTTGACCATGCCGCGGACGGTGGCACGGGGAGCCGTGTCAGTCGAGCGCCATTTCGTAGAAGACCAGAAGGCGGGCGATGTCCTCTGGCGCGTCGTGATAGGGCCCCCGGCGCACGAACCCCATCGCGTCATAGAGCGCCTGCGCCGCCGTCAGGCCGCGGCCGGTGTCCATCAGGATCCGCCGGAAGCTGAGTTCCCGGCAATCGGCGACGAGCTGCTCCACGAGGCGGCGGCCCGCGCCCTTGCCCCGTGCGGCCGGGGCGATGAAGACGCGCTTGATCTCGGCATCGCCGGGGGCGAACGTCTGGATCGTGCCGCAGCCCACGGGCCGGTCGCCGTCGAGGACGAGGCGCATCATGCCCCGCGGCGGGCGGTTCGCAGTCCCGGCGGCGTCGAGGACGGCGCGGTATTTCTCCTCGGGATAGGCCGCGAGGACCGCCGCGTCGTCGGGCGCCGGCAGCGACAGGAGAAACGCGCGATAGTCCCAGTTGAGCGCGCGGAAGGCGGCCATCTCGGCCTCCCCCCGCGGCTCGACGATGCGAAGGCTCATCAGCCCCTCAGGATCGAGCGGCCCGCGTAATGCGCGGTCTCGCCCAGCATCTCCTCTATGCGGATGAGCTGGTTGTATTTCGCCAGCCGGTCCGATCGCGCGAGCGAGCCGGTCTTGATCTGCCCACAATTCGTCGCCACCGCAAGGTCGGCGATGGTCGTGTCCTCGGTCTCGCCCGAGCGGTGGGACATCACGCAGGTCATCTTGTTGCGATGCGCGAGGTTCACGGCGGCAAGCGTTTCCGACAGCGTTCCGATCTGGTTGACCTTCACCAGAAGGGAGTTGCCGCAATTCCGCTCGATGCCCATGCGCAGGCGGGCGGGGTTGGTCACGAAGAGGTCGTCTCCCACCAGCTGCACCCGGTCCCCGAGCGCCTCGGTCAGCATGGCCCAGCCCTCCCAGTCGTCCTCCGAGCAGCCGTCCTCGATCGAGAGGATCGGGTAGTCGTTCACCAGCGCCCCGAGATAGGCGACGTTTTCCTCGGAGGAGAGCGTCTTTCCTTCGCCCGCCATGACATAGCGGCCGTCCTTGAAGTATTCCGTCGCGGCGCAGTCGAGCGCGAGCATGACGTCGTCGCCTGGGGTGTAGCCCGCCTTCTCGATCGAGCGCAGGATGAAGTCGAGCGCGTCGCGGGTCGAGGAGAGGTTGGGCGCGAAGCCGCCCTCGTCGCCGATGCCTGTCGACAGGCCGGCCGCCGAAAGCTCCTTCTTGAGGGTGTGGAACACTTCCGATCCGATGCGCACCGCCTCCGAGATGCTCTCGGCGCCCACGGGCATGATCATGAATTCCTGGATGTCGATGGGGTTGTCGGCGTGCTCGCCGCCATTGATGATGTTCATCATCGGCACGGGCAAGACATGCGCCGCGGTGCCGCCGACGTAGCGGAAAAGGGGCTGCGTCGTGAATTCCGCGGCGGCCTTGGCGACCGCGAGGCTGACGCCGAGGATGGCGTTCGCACCGAGACGGCCCTTGTTGTCGGTGCCGTCGAGCTCGATCATTGTGGCGTCCAGCGCCTCCTGCTCGGCGGCGTCGAAGCCGATCAGCGCCTCGGCCAGCTCGCCATTCACGCTCGCCACCGCCTCGCGGACGCCCTTGCCCATGTATCGGTTCTTGTCGCCGTCGCGCTTCTCGACCGCCTCGTGCACGCCGGTCGACGCGCCCGAGGGCACGGCGGCGCGGCCCATGGTCCCGTCCTCCAGCGTGACGTCGACCTCGACCGTCGGGTTGCCCCGGCTGTCGAGGATCTCGCGGGCGTGGATGTCGATGATGCTGCTCATGTGGCCTTGTCCCTCGCGGTGCTGTCTGTCGAGACGTTCCTAGACGAGGGCGGGCGGCAAGAAAAGGCGTCAGGCCGCGTTCGCCCGGCGGATCTGCGCCTCGCGCCAGAAGGTGTAGAGCCCGGTGGCGATCACGATGCCGGCGCCGATCAGGGTCGCGGCGTCGGGGTTCTCGTCGAAGACCACGATGGCGATGATCAGCGCGAAGACGAGGCGGGAGTAGCGGAACGGCGTGACCGCCGAGATGTCGCCCACCCGCATCGCGGCGGTGATGGAGAAGTAGGCCACGAGCCCGAAGGCGACCGCGCCCGCGGTCACGAACCAGAGCTCCGTCCGGGGCAGGCCGAAGGTGCCGGTGACGGCCATGATGCCCACGCCCGTAAGCGCGACGGCGGCGAAGCTGTAGCTCGCCAGAAGCGTCGTCGGCACGCTGCGGGGCACGGGCCGCGTGGCCAGGTCGCGCAGGCTGAGGCCGATGACGGCGAGGACGGCCAGCAGGATCGACGGGTCGAAGGCCGCCGTGCCGGGTCGGATGATGACGAGAACGCCGAGAAGTCCGATGGAGATCGCCACCCAGCGGCGCCATCCCACCTTCTCGCCGAGAAACAGCGCTGCGCCCAGCGTCACCAGAAGCGGATTGGCCTGGATCATCGCGCTGAGCGTCGACAGCGGGATAAGCGCGAGCGCGGCCACGAAGCTTGCCGTGGCGAAGGCCTCGGCGAGGTTGCGCAGCATGACGGGACGCGTCAGCAGGATCGGCGACAGCCAGACATGGCCGTAGAGCCGTGCGATGAAGCCGAAGACGAGCGCGCCTCCGAGGCCGAACAGGAACAGGATCTGCCCCACCGGCATTTCGCGCGACAGGATCACGATGACCATGTCCGTCAGCGCGAAGGCCAGCATGGCCAGCGTCATCCAGCCCATGCCCTTGAGATTGTCCATGGAGCGTCCCGTTCCTTGCCTGCGCCCGGATCTATCGCGGCGCGCCGGCTGCGGAAAGGGGCATCATTCGGTCAGGGGCGGCAGCTCGGGCAGGGCATGTCCGGCCTCGGCCAGCCGCGGCGCGATCTGGTTCTCGATCGCGCGGCGCGTCACCGGGCCGCGGAAATGCAGGACGACGATGCCCGCGTCGTCGATGAAGAAGGTCTCGGGCATCGCCACGATGCCCCAGTTCAGCCCGTTGCCCGCGCGGTCGTCGCGGCCGATGGCGTCGTACGGGTTGCCCAGCTCGTCGAGAAAGCCGAGCGCCTGGGACACGCGGTCGTTGTAGTTCACGCCGTAAAGCGGCAGCCCCTGTTCGGCCAGCGCCGTCAGGACGGGATGCTCGGCCCGGCAGGGCGGGCACCAGCTGGCGAAGAAGTTGACGGCGACGAGGCCGTGTCCCTCCAGCATGTCGCGGGTCAGGAGCGTGTTGTCGGCGAGCGGCTCGAGGTCGAGGCCGGGCGCGGCACGACCCTGTTGCGCGGAGGGCAGGGCGGTGGTGTCCACGCCCTGCTGCTGGGCGAACTGGTTGTTCTGCAGCTGCCAGAACCAGATTCCCGCGACCCCGAGGAACAGGATCAGCGGCAGCACCATCAGCCAGTTGAACTTCATGAGGATTTTCCGCGCCGCTCTTCCACCGATGCCAGCTTGCGCAGGACGCGGCGCGCCTTCCAGACCGAGGCGATCACGATCACGGCAAGAAGCGCGATCGAGGCGGCGTAGGCCGACAGGACCTCCACGGCGTAGCGTCCGAGATCGGGCATCAGGCCATCCTTTCCTGCGCGATCAGCGCCTTGAGGCGGCGGGCGCGGATCTCGGTCCGGGTGCGGAACAGGACCAGCGCGAGAAACAGGAAGCCGAAGCCCGCGAGCGAGATCACCAGCGGATACCAGAACACGTCGGCGATGTTCTGCTCGGCGTCGAGCGACAGGGTCGCGCCCTGGTGCAGGCCCTGGTTCCAGAACACGAGCGCATAGCGCGAGATCACCGCGAAGACGGAGCCCACGAGGCACAGGACCGATGTCAGGTCGGCCGCCGCGTCCGGGTTCTCGACCGCCTCCCAGAGCGCGATGTAGCCGAGGTAGAACAGGAACAGGATCAGGAACGAGGTCAGCCTCGGGTCCCATTCCCACCACGTCCCCCACATCGGCTGGCCCCATATGGCGCCGGTCAGAAGCGCGATCAGCGTGAACACCATGCCCACGGGCGCGGCGGCCTTGGCGGCGAGCGCTGAGACGTGGTGGCGGCGGATCAGCCAGATGAGCGAGGTCACGAGCATCATGAACCACGCGTTCACCGCCATGATGGCGGAGGGGACGTGGACGTAGATGATCTTGACCGTCGAGCCCTGCCGGAAGTCGTCAGGCGTGAAGAAGAAGCCCCAGACGAGCCCGCCCGCGAGGCAGACCACGGCGATGCCCCAGATCCACGGGAGCAATGCCCCGGAGACGGACATGAACTTGCGCGGGTTCGCGTATTCCCAGAGCGATGCCATGGCGGACGTTCTACGGCGGGACGGGGGCGCCCTCAAGCGGGCGGGATCGCGCAGATTGACGCGGAGGGGCGGGAGGGATCGGCGGCGCCTGTGCGGGGCGGAGGGCGTGGCGTTGCGTATTTGGAGAAAGATGAAGGCGGGGGCGGGGATCGGGGGCGCGCGTGGTGCGCGCGCCGAAGGCGGGATGCGCGCGGGTCTATCGCAGGTTGACGCGCAGCGCGGCGGCGGCGGCGAAGGGCAGGATGGCGAGGCTGCCGAGCGTGATGCCCGCGAGCAGCAGGAGCGGCGTCGTGGCGTCCTGTCCCTCCGCTCCCCGCACGACGGCGAGCGCGCCGAAGATCAGCGTCGGGACGTAGAGCGGCAGGACGAGGAGCGACAGGAGCAGGCCGCCGCGCTTGATGCCCACCGTGAGCGCCGCGCCGAAGGTGCCGATGGCGCTCAGCGCGGGCGTGCCGAGCGCGAGCGAGGCCACGAGCCAGGCGTAGCCCGACGGGGGCAGGTTCAGAAGAAGGCCGAGGACCGGGGAGACGAGGACGAGGGGCAGGCCCGTGGTGATCCAGTGGCCGAGCGCCTTGATCGCGGCGACGCCCTCGAGCGGGACCGGCGCGGTGGCGAGAAGGTCGAGCGTCCCGTCCTCCCAGTCGAGCTGGAAGATCCGGTCGAGCGACAGCAGGCAGGCCAGCAGCGCGCCGAGCCACAGGATGCCGGGGGCGATCGTCTCGAGCACCATCGTCCGGGGGCCGACGCCGAAAGGGACGAGGGTGGCGAAGATGAGGAAGAAGGCGAGGCTGAGGCCGAAGCCGCCGCCCGCGCGGATCGCGAGCGCGAGGTCGCGCCGCAGGAGCCCCGACATCAGGCACGCCCCCCGGCGAAGGGGGCGCCGCCGAAGGGGTCGTCGGCGCGCAGGCGCTTGGACACGAAGGGCGTCACGTCGAGCGCCCGCGCGTTGGGCAGCCCGAGGTCGATATGGGTCGCGATCACGGCGCCGCCGCCCTCGGCGAGGTGCGCCTCGACGGCGCGCGCGAAGCGGGCGACGTTCTGCGCGTCGAGCGACACGGTCGGCTCGTCCAGGCACCAGACGGGCCGCCCCGTCACGAGAAGGCGGGCGAGCGACAGGCGCCGTTTCTGCCCCGCCGACATCTCGCCCGCGCGGCGCTCGATCAGGGGGGCGAGTTCGAAGGCCTCCACCGCGCGGTCGATGCCGTGGGTGGCGAAGGCGCCGGCCCAGAAGCGCAGGTTCTCCTCGACGGTGAGCTGCGCCTTCAGGCCGTCGGCGTGGCCGGCATAGGCGATCGCCTCGGGTGCGCAGTCGATGCGGCCCGCAAGCGGCGGCGTCAGGCCCGCCAGCGTCCTGAGAAGCGTGGTCTTGCCCGCGCCGTTGGGCCCACGGATGATCAGGGCCTCGCCCGCGGTCACGCGAAAGCCCACCCCGGCGAGGACTTGCGCCGAGCCCCGGACGCAGGAAAGATCGGTCACGTCGAGCAGCATCACGGCCCATGCGGTAGCCCATCGCGCGTCCGAGGGAAAGCGATTGCGCAGCGGCCGGCGGGCCGGCCCTTGCAGTTTAGTATGCCGTTGCATACAAAAAGTGTCGCACCCCGCCTGTCCGCTCTTGATCGAAATCCGGGCCGGTGGCAGTTGAGACGCGAGAGTTACCCCGCGACAAGACGCAGCCCGCGCCTGCATGAAGGGAGGCATCCATGCCCATTACCGTCGGCCACGATACCGCGAAGACCCGCAAGACGCTGAAGGTCGGTGACAAGACCTACGCCTACTACTCGATCGCCGCCGCGGAGGCCGCGGGCCTCGGCGACTTCTCGAAGCTGCCCGCCGCGCTGAAGGTGGTGCTGGAGAACATGCTGCGTTTCGAGGACGGCAAGACGGTGTCGGTCGAAGACATCAGGGCGTTCTCCGACTGGGCCGAGACGGGCGGAAGGAACCCGCGCGAGATCGCCTACCGGCCCGCGCGCGTCCTGATGCAGGACTTCACCGGCGTGCCGGCGGTCGTCGACCTCGCCGCGATGCGCGACGGGATCAAGGCGCTGGGCGGCGATCCGCAGAAGATCAACCCGCTCAACCCCGTCGACCTCGTCATCGACCACTCGGTGATGATCGACGAGTTCGGCAACCCGCGCGCCTTCCAGATGAACGTGGACCGCGAATACGAGCGCAACATGGAGCGCTACACGTTCCTCAAGTGGGGCCAGTCTGCCTTCGACAACTTCCGTGTCGTGCCGCCCGGAACCGGCATCTGCCACCAGGTGAACCTCGAGTATCTCGCCAAGACCGTTTGGTCCGACGTGGACCAGGCCGGCGAGATGGTGGCCTATCCCGACACGCTGGTGGGCACCGACAGCCACACGACCATGGTCAACGGCGCGGCCGTCCTGGGCTGGGGCGTGGGCGGCATCGAGGCAGAGGCCGCGATGCTGGGCCAGCCGATCTCGATGCTGATCCCGGAGGTCGTGGGCTTCGAGCTGACCGGCGCGATGATGGAGGGGACGACGGGCACCGACCTCGTCCTGAAGGTGGTCGAGATGCTGCGCGCCAAGGGCGTCGTCGGCAAGTTCGTGGAATTTTACGGATCGGGCCTCGACAACCTGCCGCTGGCGGACCGCGCCACCATCGCAAACATGGCGCCCGAATACGGCGCGACCTGCGGCTTCTTCCCCATCGACGGCGAAACGCTGCGCTACCTGCGCAACACCGGCCGGTCGGAGGAGACGCTCGCGCTGGTCGAGGCCTACGCCAAGGAGAACGGCTTCTGGCGGGGGGCGGATTACGCGCCGGTCTACACCGACACGCTGAGCCTCGACATGGGCACGATCGTGCCCGCCATCTCGGGCCCCAAGCGCCCGCAGGACTACACGCCGCTCGACAAGGCCGCATCGGCCTTCTTCGACGTGGTCTCTGAGTTCCGCGGCGCGGACGAAAGCCTGCGCGCCACGGACATGGCCGCCGAGGGCCCGGCGCCCGACGCGCTGATCGACCCGCGCAGGACCGCCAGCGTCGAGGGAGAGGATTATGAACTCCGCGACGGATCGGTCGTGATCGCCTCGATCACGTCCTGCACCAACACCTCCAACCCTTACGTCATGATCGGCGCGGGCCTTGTGGCGCGCAAGGCGCGCGCGCTCGGCCTGACGCGCAAGCCCTGGGTCAAGACCTCGCTCGCGCCCGGCTCCCAGGTCGTGTCGGCCTATCTCGAGGCGGCCGAACTGCAGGACGATCTCGACGCGATCGGCTTCAACCTGGTGGGCTACGGCTGCACCACCTGCATCGGCAACTCCGGCCCGCTGCAGCCCGAGATCTCCAAGGCGATCGCAGACAACGACCTGATCGCCACCAGCGTGCTGTCGGGCAACCGCAACTTCGAGGGCCGGATCAGCCCCGACGTGCGGGCGAACTACCTCGCCTCGCCGCCGCTGGTCGTGGCCTACGCGCTGGCCGGCGACATGAACATCGACATCGCCAACGAGCCGCTGGCGCAGACGCCGGATGGCCGGGACGTGTACCTGAAGGACATCTGGCCGACCGCGCAGGAGGTCGCCGAACTGGTCGAGGCGACCGTGACCCGCGAGGCGTTCCAGGCGAAATACGCCGACGTCTTCAAGGGCGACGAGAAGTGGCAGGGCGTGGAGGTGCCGCAGGCCGAGACCTACGACTGGCCCGCGACATCGACCTACATCCAGAACCCGCCCTACTTCCGGGGCATGGATGCCGAGCCCGGCACGATCTCGAACATTGAGGGCGCGCGGGTGCTGGCGATCCTCGGCGACATGATCACGACCGACCACATCAGCCCGGCAGGGTCCTTCAAGGAGACGACGCCGGCGGGCAAGTACCTGACCGAGCGGCAGGTCGCCCCGCGCGAGTTCAACTCCTACGGCTCGCGGCGCGGCAACCACGAGATCATGATGCGCGGCACCTTCGCCAACATCCGTATCCGCAACGAGATGCTGGACGGGGTCGAGGGCGGCTACACGCTGGGCCCCGACGGGCAGCAGGCGGCGATCTACGACGCTGCCATGGCCTACCAGGAGGCGGGCGTGCCGCTCGTCGTGTTCGGCGGCGAGCAGTATGGTGCGGGCTCCTCGCGCGACTGGGCGGCGAAGGGCACGAACCTTCTGGGCGTGAAGGCGGTCATCGCCGAGAGCTTCGAGCGCATCCACCGCTCGAACCTGGTGGGGATGGGCGTGATCCCGTTCGAGTTCACCGGCGGCGACACGCGCAAGACGCTGGGCCTGAAGGGCGACGAGACGGTGTCGATCCACGGGCTCGACAGCGTGACCCCGCTGGCCGAGGTCCCGGCGACGATCACCTATGGCGACGGCACCGAGAAGACGATCACGCTGAAGTGCCGGATCGATACGGCCGTCGAGATCGAGTACATCGAGCATGGCGGCGTCCTGCACTACGTGCTGCGCAACCTTGCGCAATCGCCCGTCGCGGCGGAGTGACGCCCGGCGCGGACATCGGGACCGACAGGGAGGGGCCGGTTTCACGCCGGCCCTTCTTGCCTTTGCGCCTGGGTGAAGCGAGGGGGAGGGCGGCATGAAGGTGGCCGTCGTGACCGGCGCAGGGGGCGGGATCGGGGCGGCGGTCGCGCGGCGTCTGGCCGGCGACGGCTGGCGCGTCGTCGTGACGGCGCTGAGCCGGATGGACGCGGCCGAGGCGCTGGCCCGCGAGATCGGCGGGCGCGCGGTCGCCAGCGACCTGTCGCGACCGGGTGCGGCGGACGCGCTCGTCGATGACGTGCTGGCCCGCGAGGGCCGCATCGACGCGCTCGTGAACAACGCCGCGGGGATGCGGCAGGGGCCGGAGGGCGGGCTGACGCAGGCGCATCGCGACATGGTCGAGGTGAACCTGACCGCGCCCGTCGCGCTGATGGACCGGATGCGCGGCGCGATGGGCGCGGGCGGAGCCATCGTGAACATCTCGTCGCTCAACGCCATCCGCCCGCCGGTGGGGGCCGCGCTCTATGCCGCGACGAAGGGCGGGATCGATGCCGCCACCGCGGCCTTCGCGCGGGAACTCGGGCCGCTCGGGATCCGGGTGAACGCCGTCGCGCCGGGCCTGATCGAGACGGCGGAGGCGCCGCGTCCGGCGGAGATCGTCGAGACGGTGGTGGAGGAGACGCCGCTGGGCCGCATGGGACGCCCGTCGGACGTCGCGGGGGCCGTGGCGTTCCTTCTGTCCGGGGATGCCGGTTTCATCACCGGTCAGGTCCTGACCGTCAGCGGAGGATACAGGCTGTGACGACCACGGGCCGCTCGACCACCTTCACCCACGCGCTCTGCCGCGCGCCGGCCGCCAGCGTGGTGGACGGGCTGCGCGCCGAGGACAGGGGCGCGCCCGACGTGGCGGCGTTCCGCGCCGAGCACGAGGCCTACGTCGCCGCACTCCGCGCCACGGGCGCGCGCGTCGTCGTGCTGGATGCGCTCGAGGACTTCCCCGACAGTGTCTTCGTCGAGGACCCGGCCCTGATCCTGAACGGAACCGCGATCGTCCTGCGGCCCGGCGCGCCGAGCCGCGCGGGCGAGGCGGCGGCGCTGCGCCCGGCGCTGGAACGCCATTGCGACGGGGTCGTGGAGCTTCCGCGCGGCCATGTCGACGGCGGCGACATCCTGTGTTCGGACACCGAGGTGATGATCGGTCTTTCGGCGCGCACGGACCGCGAGGGCATCGCCGCGCTGGCGCCCCTGGTGGAGGATCTCGGCTATCGGTTGCGGCTGGTCGAGACGCCGCCCGAGATCCTGCACTTCAAGACGGAATCGAGCCTGCTCGATCCGGCCACGGTGCTGGCCACGCCCCGGCTCGCCGCGACGGGCTGCTTCGCGGGCTACCGCGTGATCGAGACCGCCGAGGGCGAGGAGGCGTCCGCGAACGCGATCCGCTTCAACGCACCGGTCTTCCTGAGCGCCGGGCACCCGCGCACCGCCGCGACGCTCGACGCGGCGGGCTACGAGGTGGTCGAGCTTGCGACCACGCAGGCCGCGCTTCTGGACGGCGGGCTGTCGTGCATGTCGCTGCGCTATTCGCGGGCGTCCGGGCGGGTGGGGGCATGATCCGCCGGCTTCTCGACGGCCCGCTGAAGGGGTTTCCCGACCTGCCGCCGGTCTGGCTGGCGGGCTTCATGGCGCTGGCCTTCGTCATCGACCGGGGGATGCCGCTGGTGGCCATGTTCGGTCCTGCATACGCCGCGCTCGGCGGGCTCCTGATGCTGTGCGCGCTGGCGCTGGTGGGTTGGTCGGCGGTCTGGTTCTGGCGCAAGAAGACCACGATCGAACCGCACCACACGCCCTCGGCCCTGATCGTGGAGGGGCCATACAGGATCAGCCGGAACCCGATCTACCTCGGTCTGCTGCTGTTTCTCGTGGGCTACGTCCTGCGCCTCGGCTCGCTCGCGCCCGTCATCCTGCCCTTCGCCTTCTTCAAGGTTCTCCAGACACGCTTCATCGGGCCCGAGGAGGCGGCGCTGAGACGGCTTTTCGGCGTCGAGGCGCAGGAATACCTTGCGCGGACGCGGCGCTGGCTGTGATCTGGACGCCGCCCGGCGCGACATTGTCACGGCCTATCGCAAAGGCTTGATTGGCGTGGAGGCCGGCTGGGCTCTAAGTGAAGACGGGATGACAAGCAGGGGTTACAGGCGATGAACCGACTTCTCGCGTTGGCGGCTTTCGGCATGGCATGCGGCGCTGCGGCCCAGTCGGGCGCGCAGGAGACGGCGGGCGGCGCCGATGCCCCGGTCGTGGTCGAGCTGTTCACCAGCCAGGGCTGTTCCGCCTGTCCCCCGGCCGACGAGATGATGGCCGAACTGGTGCAGCGCGACGACGTGATCGGCCTGTCTCTGCACGTCGATTACTGGAACTACCTCGGCTGGGCCGACACCTTCTCGCAGGCGGCCTTCACAGACCGGCAGTACGGCTATGGTCGCGCGGCTGGCTCGACCGTCGTCTACACGCCGCAGATCATCGTCGGCGGCGCGGACCGCGTGATGGGCGCGCGCGCGATGCAGCTTGCCGACCTGATCGCGGCGCATCGCGCCGCGCCCGATCCGGTGCGCATCGCCGTGAGCGTCGACGGCGAGCCTCCCGCCTACGCCATCGAGGCGCGCTGGATCGCCGACGGGGCCGCGCCGCAGATGATCGTGCAACTGGTCGCCTATTCCCCGCACGAGGCGGTCGAGATCGCACGCGGCGAGAACGCGGGCCGCAGCGCCGACTACTACAACGTGGTGCGCGACTGGCGCGTGGTGGCCGAGTGGGACGGCCGGCGCCCCTTCGCGGCAGAGGTCACGGCGGGCAGCGACATGCCCCATGTCGTCATCGTGCAGCAGGCGGGGCACGGCGCCATCCTTGGCGCCGCGCGCCTCGAATGAGCTAGGCGCCGCCCTTGCGCGCCGTCGCGCGGGCCTCGCGCGCGCGGCGTCGTTCCAGCCGCTCGGGCTTCCAGCGGCGATGCATCCAGAACCATTGTCCCGGCGTCGCGTGGATGCGCGCGGCGAGGCTGTCGTTCAGGGCCTGCGTCATCTCGGCGGGATCGCCATGCGGGATCGGCGCCTCGATCGCCATGTCGAAGGAAAACCCGTCCGCGCGCCGGATGCCGTAGATCGGCACCAGAAGCGCGTCGCGCTTCAGCGCCATCTCGGCGGCCGAAAGCGAGGTCGGCGCGGGCTGCCCCATGAAGTCGAGGATCGCGCCATCGGCCACGAACTGGTCCAGCATCATTGCCGCCTGTCCGCCGTCCTTCAGCGTCCGGAGAAACGCCGCGAGGCCGCGCCGCGAGCGGGCATAGGCGCGCCCGCCGACGCGCTCGATCGATTCGACGTAGTGCTCGTTGGCATAAGGGTTGTTGAACGGACGGTAGAGCCCGCCGATGTCGTAGCCGCGCTGGTTCAGCGCCGCGCGCGCGGCCTGCCAGTTGCCGAAATGGGCCGAGACGAAGATGATCGGCTGCCGCCGGCGGCGCGCGGCCTCGATGGCGGGCCAGCCGGGCCCCGAGGGTTGCAGCGTGGCGGTCTCGCGCAACTGCTCCTCGGGCGAGTAGTTCTCGATGATGGTGCGGCCGAGATTGTCGAGCGCCTCGCGGGTGATGCGGCGGCGCGTCGCGCGGTCCATCTGCGGGAAGATCAGCGCGAGGTTCTCGTCCGCGCGCGCCGAATAACCCGCGAGCGGCCCCAGAACATGAACGCAAAGCCAGCCCATCGTGCGGATGCGCGCCCGCCACGGCAGCTGCCGCATGAGCCAGACCGTGCCGCGGAAGCCCCGGTCGGCCAGACGGTCCAGCCAATCTGTCCGGTTGTTTCGTGACATGGGGCAGGGGCTCCGTGGCGGGGGCGGAGGCTCAGGGCGCGGGGCGGGGCGTGCCGGCCACCGCGCGGGCCTGTGTTTCGCGGTGCCAGACATAGACGCCCGCCCCCACGATCACAAGCGCGCCGAGGATCGTCCAGCGGTCGGGCGCCTCGTCGAAGAAGAGATATCCGTTCAGCGTGGCGAAGAGCACGCCGGCATATCCGAAGGGCGCGACGGCGCCGGCCTCGGCGACCGTCAGCGCGCGGATCAGCAGGAACTGGCCCGCCGCCCCCGTGGCGCCCAGCGTCAGGAACAGCGCCGCGTCGGCGGGACCGGGCATGGTCCAGACCGCGGGAACCACGAGCGTCGCCGCCACGCTGCCCACGACGGCGGTATAGAGAAACGAAGTCAGGATCGGCTCGTCCCGCCCCAGAAAGCGCGTCGTCAGAGCGTAGCAGGCATAACAGATGCCCGCGCCCAGAGGCAGCAGCGCCGCGGCGGTGAACACCTCGGCGCCCGGCCGGATCACGATGAGCGCGCCGGTCAGCGCGGCGGCGATGCCGAAGATGCGCCGCGGCCCCAGCGCCTCGCGCAGGAACAGCGCCGCGCCGAGCGTGACGATCACTGGGTGAACGTTCATCACCGCCGTCGCCGCCCCGATCGGAATGTAGCCGAGCGCGGTGAAGAAGCAGAGCGTCGCGGCGAACAGGAAGCCCGAGCGCAGCAGCTGCAGGCCGAGGTGCCGCGTCCGCAGCAGCGGCCCGACCCGCGGCGCCAGCACCACGAGGACCACGGCCATCATCCCCGCGTAGCGCGCCCAGAGCACCTGCAGAACGTCGTAGCGCGCGCTGAGCGCCTTGGCCTGGGCGTCCATCGTGGAGAACAGGAAGATCGCGGTCAGCATCATTACGATGCCCTGCGCCGTGGGCGACAGGCGGCTCATGGCGGGCCCGGTCAGGCGTGCTTCGCGGCGAGCGCCTCGAGCTGCGGACGGAGCCATGCGAGGTCGTAGCCTCCCGAGGACGCGCGGGCGAGGATCTCGTCCACGGGCATCTCGCCCGCCATCCCAAGCGCCCAGACGATGGTCGAGCGGTTTCCGGACGCGCAATAGGCGACGACCGGGCCCTCGGAGCCCTCGATCGCCTCGGACTGCTCCTCGACATTGGCTTCGGTCAGCATTCCCCCCGTGACCGGGTTGAAGACGAAGGCGAGGCCTGCGGCTTCGGCGGCTTCCTGCATGGCGGCGGCCTGCAGGGCCGGGGGGTTCTCGGTGTCGGGACGGTTGCAGATCACGGTGGCCACGCCCGCGTCCGCAAGCGCCTTCATGTCGGCGGGCTCGAGCTGCGGGGCGACGCTGTAGCCGTCGGCGATCGGTCGGAGGTCCATGGGGCGGCGCGTCCTTCTGAGGGAATGTCCAGTCGAGGCGCACCTTGCCGGAAGCGAAGGCCGAGGAAAAGGCCCGGCGGCGACGGGCGCGGCCGTCCCCGCGATGCTGCAGCGCGGTGTTGATCGAGGTCAATGCGGCCCGCGCGCGGCGGCTGCAGTCTTGGCGCATGACCCGGCTCGTGCGCCGGGGCACCGGGCGTGGCGCACCATCACGGTTGTCGGCAGGTGCCGGATGCAAGGGAGAACGCCAATGCCCGATATCGCCAAGCGCCGCGAGCAGCTCGAGGATCGCCTTGCCGCGCTCAGCCGCCGCCTGCAGGAGATCGACAGCGAACTCGACAGCCACCAGTCGAAGGACTGGGAGGAACTCGCCGTCGAGCGCGAGGCCGACGAGGTCCTCGAACGGCTGGGCGAATCTGGCCAGACGGAGATTGTGCGCATCCGCGCCGCGCTCAAGCGCTTGGACGAGGGCGAATACGGCTATTGCGTGAAATGCGGCAACGAGATCACCGAGGCACGGCTCGACGTGATCCCGTGGACGCCATTCTGCCGCGCCTGCGCGGGCTGAGACACCGCCGGGCGCACGGGGTCCGGCAAGACACGGCCTTGGGGGGAATTCACCATGCGCGGCCGACGGTTCGACACCGGGATGGAACAGCGTATCTCGGCACTGCTGATGACGCGATTCGCGGGCCGTGAGGTGGCGCGACGGCTCGGCGCCGCGGCGGCGGACCCGACATGCGGCGCGCCCTCTGACGGCCCGTGTGCCGCACGCGCTGCGCGAGGGGAAGGCCCGCCGAAGGACCGCGCCGATGCCGAGGCCGATGCCTCAAGGGTCCCGGCCGAGGCCGCGTGGAGCCATTGATCCCGACGCCTTCGGACGCGTCCGGACACGAAACCCAGGGAGTTGCAGCAAGATGACCGACAGCAAGCACAGACACGAGCACGACGACCACGAGGAACAGCGCCGGGAGGACCGGCCGGAGCAGCGCCCCGAAGGCGCGCATACCGAGGTGCGCCCGTCTCCGAAGGGCGAGGACCGGAAGGGCCCGCAACCGCGTTCGAAGCGGCTGCCCGACGAGCTGCGCGACGATCCCACCGAGGACGATCCGTTCAACGACGTCCCGGTCTGAGTGGCGCCGGCCGAACGGGCGAGGGCGGTCGGGTCAGGTCAGGAAGACGCCGATCACGACGCACATCAGGCCGATCACCGACACCAGGAGCGCGCCCATGTTGATCGAGACGATGCGCTGAAGCCGCGCGCGCAGCGCGTCGTCTTCCAGTCCCGCGCGCTTGGCCGACACGGCCGCCAGGATGCACCAGCCCAGCATCAGAAGACCCGCCACCGCAAGCACGGTTCCGACCAAGACCAACCATGCCATCGCGCGCGCCTCCACGGTGTCCGGGCCCTGCCTCGCGGCCCGGTTCCGGCTAGCGGATCGCTGGCGCGCAGGCAAGCGCCGAACGCGCCCGCGTCTCTTGCGGGCGGGGTCCCGTGGGGCTATCCGGGGGGCTTCGAGATCCCCTCATCCCAAGCCAGTGGAGCCGCCTTCATGGACGATCTGCAAGACACCGACGCCCGCCCCGACAGCTACCGCGTCACGGCGGACGAGCTGCGCCAGTTCATCGAACGCTACGAGCGGCTCGAGGCCGAGAAGAAGGACCTCGCCGACCAGCAGAAGGAAGTCATGGCCGAGGCCAAGGGGCGCGGCTACGACACCAAGGTCATGCGCAAGGTGATCGCGCTGCGCAAGCGCGAGCCCGACGACATCGCCGAGGAGGAAGCGGTCCTCGAGATGTACAAGGAAGCGCTTGGAATGCGCTAGGGCCGGGGCCGCGCGACGGCCCGGGCCAGCCCCAGCGGGTGCGGCCGCGTTCCTGGCGCGCGCGGGCATAAGGGCGGTGCACCGGAAGGGGCGCCGGGGGGCGAGGGACGGAAACCGCCAGCGGGCGGCCCGGTCTGCTCAGGGGGTGATCAGCCGCACGCCCGGAATGCGCGCCACCAGCTCCATGTCCTCGTCATAGGCGCGGGTGAGGTCCTCCATGACCTCCTCCGTCCAGCCGGGCAGGACGATCTCCTCCTCGAAGCGGTCCTCCAGCGCGTAGCGGCTCAGGAAGGCCGCGACGATGCGGCGGCGCTGAAGCTCGGTGGCGGGCGGACGCTGGCGCAGGTAGTCCTGCATTCGCCGGAAGCCCGCGGGATCCATGATCTCCTCGACCAGCACGTCCTTGCCCGCCAGCGCCAGCCCGGGCCCCGTGGCCGTGATCGCGTGCAGGACCTCGCCCCAGACGAGCGGCGTGTCCTCGTTGCACCAGACCGTCACGGGGCAGTCCGGGTGGGACCGCGTGAGCCGGCGCAGCATTTCCGACCACGCGACGGCATGGGGCTGCATGTTCTCGGTGAACTCGACGAAGTCCGAGAAGCGCGAGGCCCGGAAAAGTTGCGGCACCAGCGTCGCAAGATCGCGCATCCCGATGAAGAACTCGACGTCGGCATCGGGGAACAGCGCGCGAAGCTGTTGCGCCTGCCGGTCGATCATCGGCCAGATCTGCGGCCCCTGGATCACCAGCCGGTTGATGCACACGAAGCGCGGGTCGGACAGGATCAGCCGGTCGGGGCGCGGCGCGTCCCCGAGGATGGCGTCGAGAAGCGCATCCTCGACCTCGCGCGCGGCGGGCTGCCCCTTCAGCGCGCGCGACGTCTCACGGATGACCGCGCGGTAGCGTCCCGGTGCGGGCACGGCGACGCCCGCATCGAGCAGGACGTCGCGGTTCCGGATCAGCGTCTTCAGGAGCAGATCGTGGTCTGTGCACGGCGCGCCGAGGTGGAACACAACCTGCATGAAGTGGGAAACCCGCCCGAACCCTGTCCGCGGCACAGCCTATACGCCCCGCCGACGCGACGCAATCTCGCGCCCCGGCCGCCGTCCCGGCCCTGCGCCCCGCTGCCGTCTTGCGCGAAGCCCCCATGCCGCGTATCTGGATCCCGGCGCCCCTATAGCTCAGCTGGTAGAGCATCTGATTTGTAATCAGAGGGTCGGGAGTTCGAGTCTCTCTGGGGGCACCACAGGAACCTTGACGGGCTCCGTATTCTCAATGAAAACAGGCCTCTAGCTGCCTCCTCGGGTCCACATTCGGGTCCACAGGAGGTCCACAACATGGGCGTGACGATCACGATGAAGGGGTTGAAGGAACTGGGGGGCGGTCGCTGGGAATACCGGCGTCGGGTTCCCGAGTCAGCCAAGGCCGCGATGGGCAAGAGCGAATGGAAGCGGGTTATCAAGGCCCGGTCGGATGCTGACCTCTTCCGCCAATACGCCTTGGTCGAGGCGGAGTTTGAGCGCGATGTCGCCACGGCCACTAAGCCGAAACGCAAGCTGACCCCGCGGGCCGCTTGGGAAGAAACTCTTGGAGAAGCGAGCAAGGTCACGCGGGGTGCGGTGGGTCTTGAAGAAGACGAGGCCAGAGAATTGATTGTGGAAGAGTTGCTGAAAGGTTTGTCCGTAGGGGAGGACGAGGACGGAGGACCGGATACTGAGCCATTCAGCAAAGAGGATGTGTGGGAAGCGCTGTCCGCGCCTCCTGACTTTACTAGGGGCAGAGAGTTCCTGTTGGCTCAGGCGTTGCTCAATCGCAAGCGTCCAGCACCCGCTCTGACACTGGAAGATGCCCTTGAGGTCTACGTCACAGAGCGGCTTGGGGGCGGTGAGAGTGCGGAACACCGGCCCGCGATGGTGCGCCTTGAGCGCGTGATGCGGCTTGCCGCGGAGGCTGGTCTCCCGGCGTCCACGCCCTTGGTCGGCCTGACCCGCGAGCATGCCCGCAAGGTCCGCGATCACATGGCCTCTCGGTCCCGCCAAGGGAGTGAGGGCGAGCGGGTGTCTCCGGCGTCGGTCAAGCGCGAGCTTGGTCTCCTGCGGACTATGATCTCCTACGGCGCGCGGGAGCTTGGCCTCCTTGATCTGGTCAACCCGTTCGAGAAGCTGCCCATTGAGGGCGCAACGGCGGCAACTGGGGCGCGGGTCTCCGCCCGCGAGAAGGTGGACCCCCTCCCGCCGAAGGTTGCCGCGGCCATGCGGATCAAGCTAGCGGGCGATCTCCTTTTGATCTGGCGCTTGCTCGAAGGGACCGGATGCCGCCTAGGGGAGGTGACCGGGCTGCGGGTGTCGGACGTCCGCTTGGACGCGGAGTCGCCTCACCTTCGGATCGAGTGGCACGAAGGCCGCCGTCTCAAGACCCTGTCGAGCATCCGCTCGGTGCCCTTGGTCGGGGACGCCTTGGAGGCCGCCAAGGAAGCCCTTGCGGCTGCCGCTGGGGGAGACTTCCTGTTCCCCCGCTATGCCCGCGAGAGGGGCGCGGATGCCGCCTCTGCGGCCCTCATGAAGCACCTTCGCGGGTTCACCACGGACAAGCGCCACAAGGTCCACTCCCTCCGCCACGGCATGAAGGACCGCATGCGGAAGGCCGGGGTGGACAAGGCGGCTCAAGACGTGGTCCTCGGCCATGCGGCCCCCAACATCGGGGAGACCTACGGGGGCGAGGCGGGGCTTCTCGCCGTGGCGCTCCGGGCCCTTCGTGCGGTCGAGGCCTCCGAGGTGGGCGGAGCATCCTAGAGGTGAGACCCCTCCCCGAGGTGATTGGGAAGGGGCCCCTTTGGTCAACCCTTGCGGGTCACCGTGAGACCGCGCCACAGGGGAAAGGTCTCAGTCTTCTGCGACTCCGCAAATTGCGCCGGGGTGTCCACGGGTCTGGGCGGGAGGGGTTCCCCCCGTGCCTCCGCCTGTTCGCAGCGATAGCGCGAGTGTGCTTCCATCTGCTGGCGCGCCTCTTCTGCCGCGGTCCTCATGCGCGCGAGACCTTGATGAGGCCCTGCATCACGGCAACCCCGTAGGACACCTGAGTCCCGTTCGGCAGGATGAGGATGACCCGCCCGCCGTCCTTGCGGAACGCAATGCCCGCATCTTCCAGCGCCTCGGTCACCGCCGCTTGGTCGAGTTGATCGAGGCTCTCCACGAACTCCCTCGCAAGCTGGTCGATGCCCGCGGTCGAATTGGCGGTCATGAGCGTGAGGGTGGCCCCCCGAGCGCGCCCAAGACGGTCGGAGTTGCTCCACAGCCATTCGGAGAAGATGTCCGCGTCATGCACCCGAGGGTGCGAGGCGCGTCTCTAAGGCCCGCTCCATCCCGCTCACGCTCTGATATTCAGGCATGGTGGGTGTCCTTGAAGTTGTCAGTGGTGGTGATGGTGGGCACCTGAAGGGCAGCCGGATGCTGCACCTCCGGTGTGAAGACCATGATCGAGGTGGGATGCTTGTGCTGCACTGGTCGGGCATGATGAGGTGGGCCGTCGTTACGAAGGAGACCCACATGAGGGTGCGACCACAGGCAGCTAGAGGTTGGTCGTGATCTCGGCGGATGCCGAGGTCGAGGAAACCCCGCACTCCGGTGAGTATATACCTCTATAGGGAATGCGGGGTATTTTGTGCGGGGTTTCTCCCGAGAGCCCTTGTTTCCTTGGCCGCCCAAAAGATGTCGGTCTCGTCGATGAGGCAGAAGTCATCGTTATCGTCTAGGTCGATGGGAGGTATCTGCGCAGTGGTGTCATTCCGCCAGAGCGTCGGTCCCTCGAAGTTAATCTCTCCGTCCATGAGCGGGCCGAAGTGACCACAACCCCAATACGGTCCCTCGGGTCGCAGAGGGTCGAGAGGGCATCCGGCTTCATCCTGATCAGTGACCTTGATGACTGCCCGGAAGGTGGGCTCCAGGGTGACTTGAGGTGCCCACTCAGGGGAGAGTTGCTCCACGGTTTTCCCGTCGAGGAGGGTCGCCTCCATCCATGCGACGAAGGTATTCGCCTTGATCGGATTCCGACCCTTGGTCTTCGCCTCGGCGAACATTGTCACCGCCCTTGGGCTGATGAGGCTGCTCCGATTGCGGCGACCATCGGTGAACCGGAAGGGGGTCTTCTCGACCTTGATGGCGTCTGGGTGGGAGACGCGTCGAAGGCGTCGGTTGAAGCCTCCTCCGCCCCCGTCCACTTCGAACCCAAGGGCCTTGAAGACTGACGGGGCCGAGAGCCAAAGGCGACCTTCGGTCTTGATGACGTCGATGCAGATGCCCTCGAAGTCGTGGGTCTCATGTGTGAAGGCCTCCCCGAAGAGGGGGCGACCGTCATGGTCGGCCACAGCGTTCATGGTCGGCCCTTTCTGCTTGGTGGTAACGGTGGCCATGGTGCTGGTGTTGTCTGCCCCACGGAGTCGCTGGGAGGCCTCTCAGAGGCTCAACTTGGTTCCCGGCTGGCGACGGGCTTGGAACCGCTAGATGGCCTTGAGCGGGACCCTGCGCCAGTCTAGAGACACGCTCCGGTGCGGAGCTTTGGTCAGGCCCACTTGGTCCACGACTTGGTGCTTCGGGGTCGATGGACATGGCCATGGTCAGACCCTCGCCCCCGACACCCGCCAGCCATCCTGTCGAAGGAGGACCGGGAGGCCCGCCTCAATAAGCGCGTTCACTACCTCCGTCAGGGACACCTTCGGGCCGATCTTGGTGGCCGTATGGTGCTGCTGAAGAAGCTTCACGAGCGCGATGGTCTCGGTTCGAAGGGGGATGGTGCCCCATTCCTTGGTCTTGCTCCCCGGTCCATAGGGGCCGTCGAGATGTTCGGCGCACCAGTAGTTCGGGAGGCGCGCGCGCATCATCTTGTTGAGGCGGCGCTGGTATCGGGTCTTGTCCTCCATCGTGGCCCCCGTTCTTCCGGGGCGCGGTGGGGCTGGAATGAAGGACGTGGTCTCGGTCGGTCTGCGCATGGTCGGTTCCTTTGCTCCAAAGAGCGAAACTCATTGATTGTCGCCCCCACTCACGCGGACACTTGGAACTGTGCGGGAGCAGGGGCAGGGCGGCGATGGCGGAGCATCCTCGGATGCGAGCATCCTGCCGGGCGAGGGTGTCCTGGGGTCATGCACGAAAAAGGACCGCCACCCGTGTGAAGGGGCGGGCGGCGACCAAGGTCATGACTTCTTCGCAAGGACACCTCACCCAACCCAGCTTTTCTGTCGGAGCCTTGTGGCTGCTGCTCACGGCCTATCGGGTAGACCTACTTCGCGGGGCTGGGGAGGATTGGTGAGACCTGAGCGCAGGTGCCCCCCGGTAGGGGCGCGCTCAGGGGCCGCTCGGGGCGGCTGACGGTCTGTTGAGGGCTGAGTTGTGGGCTAATTGCCGGAGGGGCTTTCGCCGCCGCCGGAGCAGCTGACGGTTTGTTAGGGGCTGTTGGGTGGGTTAATTGCCCTCTAGTGCCCTTACATGGGTTCCCCTTCGAGAGGCCCAGCGGACGGACCGCCCCACGCCTTGTTTGGGGCTGATGTGGGGGTTAATTGGCAACGTATCTGCGTATCTGCGCGGGGGCTCAACTCAGCCGCTCAAGCGTTCTCATGACCTGCGATGCCTGCCACTTCCCGCCGCGCGCGGTCGGAACCCCAGACGCGTTAAGGGCCTCCGCAATCTCCCGAAGGCTCTTGCCCGCGGCCCGTAGCGGCTGCACCACATCGGCCACCTTCCGGGCTCTCTTCTCCGCCTCTAATTGAAGCGCCGCATTCCGCTTTGCGGTCGTGTCGCGCAGACCCCCAAGCTTCTGGCCCTTGGCCTTCGCCGCCGCGAGCGCGGCTTTGGTTCGCTTTGATATGAACTCCCGCTCCTGCTGAGCAAGAGACGCGTAGATGTGCAGTTGGAACGCTTCTGCATTCGGCATGGAAGCCACGCGGAAGGTGACCCGCTTGTCTTCCATAAGGCCTGCGATGAACGAAACCCGGCGGGAGAGGCGGTCGAGCTTAGAGACCAGAAGCGTTGCCCCGGTCTTCCGGCAGAGGTCGAGGGCCTTGGACAACTCAGGACGGTCGTTGTCCTTACCTGACTGGACGTCGGTGAAAGCGGCGATGACCTCGAAGGGTTCCTGGGCGTAGTTCTCAAGGAAGATGGTCAGGTCACGCTCTTGGGCATCCAATCCATGGCCGGTGCGGCCTTGGTCTTTGGTCGATACGCGGGTGTAAGTGACGAACTGTTGCATGGGTCGGCCCGTGGCAGGAGGTTGTGTCTGTAACGCGCCCCCCCTACCACAGGCGTTGCTAATGTCAACGTTCGTTGTGAATGTTACAGCCTGCTCCGCGGGCCTTGAGGTCTGTCACCATGAGGCTGACCCCGGGCAGATCGAGGATGACCTCCCCCGTTGCCGGGCGGCTGACGGTGGTGCGGGCGGGCAGGGTCTCGCTCTGGGCGACGATCTCGAAGCGGCCAAGGCGGAAGGCGAAGATGATCATGGGCGATGCTCCACGGTTGGGTGAATGACGCGGACCATGAGTCACCCGCGGCTACCCGTCAAGCCATTGAAAACATGCACTAATGGGAAGTTCCCGCGGATGGAGCTATCGCAGGTCACCGGCGGGCCCCACCGGGGGGGCCTGCGCGTTCCGTCTCCCTTATCTCCGGCTCTCACACCTGTGCGATGAATTATTCGGAGGTCTCGGCGAGTTCACCGGCAACGCTGCGGAACTGCTCAAGCGCCGCCTCAAGGTTATCGACGATTTCCGCCGCCAAAACATCCGGGGCAGGGAGGCTGTCCAGATCTTCGAGGCTGTCGTCCTTGAGCCAGAAGATATCGAGGTTGAGCTTGTCCCTTGCGACTAGCTCCTCGTAGCTGAACCGGCGGAAACGCTCAGTCTCCTTCCGGTCATGATAGCAGGCCACGAAGTCGTCGAAGTCCTCGCGCGTGAGGCGCTTGGTCTTCAGCGTCTTGTGGACGTTCGTGCGGTAGTCGAAGACCCAAAGCTCCCGCGTCTGCACCTCGCGGGAAGCGGGGCGCTTGTCGAAGAACAGAACGTTCGCCTTCACGCCGGGGCTATACCAGATGCCCGTGGGCAGCCTCAGGAGCGTGTGGAAGTTAAACTGCTCAAGGAGCCGCTTGCGGATGCCCTCACCGGCCCTCCCGGCCTCGAACAGGACGTTGTCGGGAAGGACCACCCCGGCCCGTCCGTTCGCCTCCATCACGGTCATGATGTGCTGCAGGAAGTTGAACTGCTTGTTCGAGGTCGTGAACTTGAAATCCTCGCGCTCGTAGTTCTCCCGCTCGGTCGAGACCTGTCCGTCTTCACCGATCACCTTGTAACTCGACTTCTTGCCAAAGGGCGGGTTGGTCAGAACCACGTCGAAACGCTGCCCGCCGTCGAAGGCCAGCGCGTCGCCCTGCACCACGGGGCTCCCCCCGTTGCCGATGCCATGCAGGTAGAGGTTCATGGCACAGAGGCGCACCACCTCGTCCACGATATCGACGCCATGGAAGGACGAGTGCCGTAGCTCTCGCAGCTTCGTGCGGTCCTGCGTCTGGCCCTTCATGTGGTCGTAGGCGGCGAGGAGGAATCCGCCGGTTCCGCATGCCGGGTCACAGACGCTCTCTCCGATGCGGGGGTTGACGCACTGGACGATGGTCTCGATCACCGGGCGAGGCGTGAAGTATTGCCCCGCTCCCGACCTCACCTCCGAGGCGTTCTTCTCAAGGAGGCCCTCGTAAATCTCGCCCTTCACGTCCACCGTCAGGCCAATCCAAGGGCCCTCCTTGTCAATCAGGCTGACGATACGCTTGAGCTTGGCCGGGTCTGAAAGCTTGTTCTGGGCCTTGCGGAAGATCGTGCCGATCAGCCCGTCTTCGCGCGCGAGGGCTTCGAGCGTGTGGCGGTAGTGGGCCTCCAGCGCCTCGCCGTTTTTCGTGACGAGAGCGGTCCAGTTCCACTCGGGCGGGACGGACGATGGCTCGCCGAGAAACTCCACTCGCTCCGCATCCATCTTGAGGAACAGGAGGAAGGTGATCTGTTCGACGTAGTCGCCGTAGGAGATACCCTGATCGCGGAGCACATGGGCGTAGTTCCACACTTTCGAGACAAGCTGTTCGTTGGTCACGTCGATCCCACTAATTGAAAGCTTCTTCGGTGACCGCCAAGAGGTTTGCAGCCGCTGTGCCAAGGTCCTCACCGTCAATCCAAGAGAGTATGTCGTCTTCGGTTCCGAACAGGATTTCGCGGGCCTTCGTTGGGCCAATTCGGAGTTCGAGTGCTGCTATTGAGTCCCGGCGTTGGTGCCTGCCGTGCATGATGGCACCATAAAGTGCGAGTGAAATGACATGAGAGTGCGACGCGATATTCTCGTCGTATTCTCGCTCAAAGATCAGCCGCTTGGCGATCTGTTCACTCTTTTTCGCTTCAAGTGCGAGTGACTCTTTCATGAGCTCGCTCGTGCTCTTCATGGAGCGTGAACTCCGAATGCCTATGTGACTGGACACGCCGAAAACCTCAGCGACCCGGTTTTCGAGCCGGAACGCCTCGAAGTCTTCTTCGACCCGCTGCCCTTTCCGCGGGTTTGCGTCTCCAACGTAGAAGTAGAAGTGCAGCCGCCCGGAAGATCGTTGCTGGGCGTGGTAGTCGAGTTCGTGGTGACGGAACAGCCATACCCTGTCCCTAGACAGGTCGGTGAGGGCCACCAGTTCCGCAGGGCTATCCTCGCGCAGCCACCAGTCAAGGGCGGGCTTCCCGCGGCCACCGGCGGGCTTCGGGCGAAGGTTCGTCTTCACCTGCACGGTCAGGGCATGCGACATGCCGGGGGCATAGGCCACCAGATCGACGCCCGCATCCGTGGTCATGGCCGCCGACTCGATGCCGAGGGTGAGCAGCCGATATTGCACGAGTAATTCGCCGCCACGCCCGATCTGCGCGGTGGAAAGGCTGTCGTTCATGGGCCCGGTAACTGCGTTTTGAGGAGACGTCATCCTGTAGCCTTCGTGGGTCGGCGCTTGGGTGTGCCCGTGCTGGCCGCGCGAATGCGGGCGAGCAGCGCGCTTGCGGGTTCGTCCGAGGGGTCCTGCGGGACGAGGCGGCCCGAGAAGGCCTGTTTCAGGATGGACTGGCGGAGGGCGGAGGAGCGGGTGAGTTCGGTCTCGCTCCAAGTCGAGAGTGCTACTTCCTGAGAGGTCAACCGCTCAACCTCCTCTGAGGCCTTCCGCTGTTCCGAAATTGGCGGAACCGGAACCTTGAACCCTGAAATGTCCCCTTGGTTGATCTTGTGAATTCCCGCGGTCGTCTTCGCCGCACTTTCGATCTGCGCGCGCATGAAAGGAGAGTTCCATATCTGAAGGAACCATTTGGGCTCAACGCACTCAAGATTTAGCGGGATGCGTATCATGGTATCGGGGAAGGCGACCGCATCCGGCACAGCGCCGACAAGTCCTCCCCGACCAACAAGGGTCTTCGAGCCGTTACCGCGGCTGACCAAGACGTCACCGAATTGGACTGCAAAAGGCGCACCCTCGGTTGAGGACCACGCTCCAGCCTTACGTTCACGCAGATCAATCTGACCGTCTTTCAAGGCGGTCAGTCGCAGCACCGGGAAACCGCTCGGCGGGCCATTGGGGACCGACCGACCGTTGGAAAGGCCAGCCCGCAGCAATGTGTCTACCGTCGCCCACACCCACCCTTCCGGCAACTCCGGCAGCCCCGAGGTATCCAACGTGACGGGCTCCTTGTAACGGCCCCGGCCTTCCCAGGTCTCGCGGCGGGTCTTCAGGATGCGGGCAAGGAGGTCGTTGCAATGTTCCAGCCGGTCGCGGTTCGCCTCTCGCCAATCGGCGGTCAACTCCCCCATCACGGCGGCCTTCAGGACCGACTGGCGGTAGCGCTTCAGGAGCGCCTGCACCAGCCGCACAGCCTCTTCCCCCTTGTCGAGCCGGGCGAAGAGCGTCTCGATCTTCTCGACGATGCGACGCTGTTCGGGGAGGGGAGGAAGTGGAAGTGGAATGTCCTGAACTGTCTTCGAGGAGAGATGTTTGACCGTGATCGAGGAAGTGTTGTCGTTGATCAGCTTCAGATAGCCCGGCAGCGCGAATGCAAGGAGCTTCTGGGAATACAGGTCCTCATCAGCATCAACGGTGCAGACCCGCTGGTTGAGAAGTGCGGTCCCTCCCTGCCAGATACGGCAGTTGAAGTCGCCGTCCATGCCGATGACGATCTGGCCGTTGTCGATGTAGGGGATTCTCGTGTCTGTCAAATCACCATCGAAGCGTGTCTCAGGCTGCCCTCGGCTAATGTCCCTGATACGGACCACCGGCGTCCCGTTGGTGGAATTGAAGCCCGTCGAGCTAAAAGGATACCCATTCACCAGTTGCGCCACTTCACCTAGGCGAACTCGCTCCCATGAGGGATGCGCCGCAACCAGTCTGTTAGTGCTGTTCTCGACGAGGTCGTCAAGGTTCTCCCCGAAACTCATGCTTAGGCCACCAACGCCCCCTGCAGGTCCTCAAGCATGTCGTTCAACCCCTCCCCGAAGGCCCGCCGCGCGGCCACGATGCCGCCGCGCCCGGTGAGGCTCGGGGCCTCCATGAAGTCGCGCGGGCCTATCTCGGCATTGGCTGCTATAAACGACGCGATGGCGCGGAGCCACCCGGTCTGGTCCTCGGAATACTCCCGCCCCGCCTTCTTCTCGCGCCCGAGCCACAGGTTGAACCGCTGTTCCACCTTGTCGGCGAAGGGTTCCAGCGTCTCCTCCTGCCCTAGCGCGAAGCGGACGAGGGACACCACCTCGGTAAGCTGATCGTCCACCGGCGCACCCCGGACCTTGGCCGCATCGAGTCGCTTGTAGGCCTGCCAGACGTTGTGCGTGGCGAGGTAGAGGGGCGGCGCGGTCAAGGCGTCCACAAGCTCCCGGATGGCCGCATAGGTCAGCCGCTGCTGCCCCCGCGGCTGGTTGTAGAGGATTTGCAGCGCCGTCAGTTCGTCCTTGTTCGCCTCGATGAACTCGCGGAACGAGGCGATCTTCGCCTCGGCTAGCTCTCTCGGGAACTCCGCTCCGGTGACCTCATCGGGGGTGCCCTCGTCGATCACCTGCTCGGACTGTTGTTTGAGGCGTTTCAGAAGCTCCCGCGTGTCGGGGTCGTCGAAGGGGCGGCAGGCCTCCTCGACCAGAGCCTCGATCACCGCGCGCTCTTGGTCAGGCGTGGTGATGGGCCCATGGGTCCGCGCAAGGGCGGCCTGTTGCTCGTCCGGGTCAATTGCGTCGAGAAGCGCGTTGGCGAGGTCGCGCGGGGTCTTGCCGCCAGTGCGTTCCGCGATTTTCGCGCGGTCCTCGTCGTCGAGCTTGCGGTCGAGAGCAGCGAGTCGGGCGGCGAGGGAGGAGAGGGCATCCTCATCACGGCGGCCCTGCGCGATCTGGTCGATCAGCGCGTCGAAGCTGACGGAGCGGTTGCGTTCGAGGGGCTGGGAGGCCGACTTCTTGGTCTCGGAGACCCCCACCGCGTCGATCAGGATAAAGCGCGTCTTGGTCTGCGCGTCAGGCGTCACCGCCTTGAGGTCGGCGCCTGGAATGGTGCGAACTCCGCGCCCCTTCATCTGCTCGTAGTAGCCCTCGGACTTCACGTCGCGCATGAAGATCAGGACCTCGACGGGTTTGATGTCCGTGCCAGTGGCGATCATGTCCACGGTCACGGCGATGCGCGGGTTGGGGTCGATGCGGAAGGCCTTGATGAGCGCCTTCGGGTCCTCGCCGGTGTTGCGGTAGGTGATCTTCTTGGCGAATTCGTTGCCCTCGCCGAAGACCTCGCGGGCGGCGAGGACAATCTCCTCTGCATGGCTGTCGTCCTTGGCGAAGATCAGGGTCTTCGGCAGCCAGTCGCCTGACCGCTCGGGGAACAGCTCGGTGAAGACGCGGTCCTTGTAGGTCTGCAGGATGGTCCTGATCTGGTTCGGGTTGACGACGGAGCGGTCGAGGTCCTGCCCCGTATAGTCGATATCGTCGTCGAGCTCCCGGTAGCGCACGGCCCGCGTTCGCTTGTCCCGCACGGGCACCTGAAACCCAGCGCCTTCCACCCTGCCGCCTTGTTCGGTCACGCGGGTGCGTATGCGGTAGACCTCATAGCCCACGTTCACCCCGTCAGCCACGGAGCGCTCGTAGGGATATTCCGCCACGAGGTTCTGATTGAAGAACCCCAGCGTGTGCTTCGAGGGGGTCGCGGTCAGCCCGATGATCGAGGCGTCGAAGTATTCCAGCACCTGCCGCCACAGCCCGTAGATCGAGCGGTGGCATTCGTCGGTGATGATGAAGTCGAAGGTCTCGATGGGGATTTCGGGGTTGTAGGCGAGGGGCGGGACCTCACCCTCTTGCCCGGCCCATGTCTCGAAGGCTGAGGGCTCCTCGTCCTCGGGCGCGATCTCGTTGCCCCTCAGCATGGAATAGAGCCGCTGGATCGTCGTGATGACTACCTTCGCATCCGGGTCGATCCGGTGAGAGTGGAGGTGCTGGACGATGTAGGTGTCCGTGAAGCGGTTGGCGGCCCCGTGCGGCAGGAAGTTCTGGAACTCCTTGAGCGTCTGATCGCCCAGGTTGTTCCGGTCCACGAGAAAGAGGATGCGCTTCGCGCCACCGTGGCGGATGAGGCGGTAGGAGAAGGAGCAGGCGGTGAAGGTCTTTCCGGCCCCGGTGGCAAGCTGGATCAACGCGCGCGGGCGGTCCTCAACGAAAGAACGCTCCAAGCCGGTGATGGCCTCGATCTGACAGTCCCGAAGGCCCTTCGGGTCCAGCGACGGGAAGCCCTGCAGGCGTCCCCTGAGCGTGTCGTGTTCCTTGAGCCATGCGAGCAGGGTCTCGGGCTTGTGAAAGGCGAAGAGGCGACGCGAGCGCGGCTTCGGGTCCCGCATGTCGCGGAAGAAGGTCTCATCCCCGGTGCTTTCGTAGTCGAAACGCAGCGTCTCCTGCCACCGCGCAAGGTGGTTGGGCAGCTTCGCCATATACCTCTCGGACTGCTCCGCGACGCCGCTCAGGGTGACCCCGGCCTTCTTGGCCTCAATCACACCGGCGGCCTTCCCCTCCACGAACAGGAGGTAGTCGCACGGCCCCGCTGGGAGCGAGAACTCTCGAACCGCGACCCCGAGGGCCGCGTTGCGGTTCATCTTGTCTTTGCCCTGCAGGACCCATCCGGCTTCAGAGAGCAGGCCGTCAATCTTCGTCCGTGCAATCTGTTCAGGTCCATACATGAAAGCAGCCGAAAGGTTGAGCCAAACGCAACGTATCAGGGCCCGTTGATTGCGCAACTCGTGAAGTGAACGCTACGACTTCACTAGCTGGGCGAGAGCAGATGGGGCGCTATTCGCTCGCACCATCATGACGGTTCATTCTTATCGAGCTTGAATTCTGGGAAGCGGTGCCGGAATCGCTGTCTCGCAGCCTCTTCGAAGCTAACTAGGACATCCCAAACTCGTGGAATATCCGAGTCGATCATTTCCATGATTTGCCCGACTAGATTGTTGAGGCGGGAGGTAAGCATCTCAGCATGAAGGGCTGTGTTGCCATGAAATTCCGCCATAAACTCTGTACCTTCGCCTAATTTTCCCGCGCTCATATTGGCTATCTGGAAATCGTGCATTTCTGCGCGGAGGCTGGCATATTTGTCCACTGCTGCCATGATGTTGGCTATTCGCCTTTGGATCAGGTGTACGTCGTTGAGAAGATCGGCCTTCTTCATCGAAATTAAGAAAGCCGTCTCGCTCGGAGAGATGGGCTCAATATTGTCTGGTGCTCCGACAAGCTCAGTTACCTTGGCCCATGGCTCCATCTCCTCCGCACCATTGGCGGCAGCATCGTCGAACATCCCGTTGATTTGCTCGCGTAAGTTTGCCGCCGAGTTGTACGCATCAAACAGCTTGTGAAAAGTTCCATATGCGCGCTCAGCTTGGATGCGCTCAAGTTCCTCCTCGCGTGTCAGCCGGGCTGTCCTGTTGTTAAGCCACGTCGCAACAAATGAGCCGAACAGCGATAGTACGCCGCCCATCAGTGCTGCTGCGAAAGGCACCCATACACCTTCACTGACGCTTAACCCGCCCACAACGATATCCAACTCGCGCTCCTCCGATCTAATACGGGTGGGACACATCGGGCAGGGAACCCGACGACGTCGTAAAGCGATATCAGCTTCGTTCTACGGGCGCATCTGTGGAAGCGAGCAACGTACTCGCGACCCTATCCCAACTGGCCTGCAATAATTTCCGCTACGGCCCGGTCCAGTCACCTTGACCCCCAGAAGTGTGGTTGACGTGGCTGCAGCCCTGACCCAAGCTGGCACGTGGACGGGTCCACAAATCGGTCCCGTGCAGGTCCACACTCGGGAAGGCGCTGGCGCGTAACCCCTTGAGAAATAATCTCTCCGAGGCGGTTCGATTTTCGAACACAAGCTCTCTGGGGGCACCAAGTCTCACGCTCGGAAACAGTGACTTGCGACCCTTGACCGTGAGTCAAACGTTGAGGAGGCATCCAAGCCTTCTGCTTACTCGAAAAGAAGCTCGACGTCTGTAAACTGGTTCAGGAGTTTCCCTCTGTTGATACTGTCAAGCACAGCTTGCGCGTCCTCAAATTGAAGGTCCGTGCCTTGCAAGAATCTTTCATTCGCCGCCAGCCACTCTGCGCTGATCGCGCGCAAGGTCTGGTTGAGAGATGGGTCACTGTAGGCTGACGCCCTAGAAAGATACTGGAGCGCCACGATGTGTTGCATATGGTAGAAATTTCTTCCATTTGCTTTCGAGAAATTCGTAGGATAACCGCAGATAAGCTCTTGGTTGTCCGGCAGTGAGATTTCAACAACACTCAAGCCGTCTTGCAAATCTGAATCAAGTGTCTGCCAATCGCCCGAGCCGTCTGGAGAAGCGCGGAGAGGAGAATATCCTCCATCTCTTATTTGAAGGGTGAAAGGGCCTGTAGATACGAGATATGTCTCGAATAGACCACTACAGGTAACTCCCATTGTAATTCTTCGCCCCTGTCGGGAAATGACCCTAAAATCAAAGGTAGAATATTCGCCTTCGGCTTCGTCGACGGCCATGTGAATGTAGTTTCTCAGTCTGGGGTCTCTCGCTCGGTACACGATCAGGGGGTCTGATGCATCTTCGGAAAGTTGCACAATAATTCTGTGTGGCGATGTATCGGAGTATCGACTTATATTGCGCTGAGTGTCGTACCATATTTCATGGTTATCCACGAAGAACTCTAAATTCTGCCGCACATATTCTGCAACTTCATCGTCATCATATTGTATGGCGTAATCATTCAGGTGCAGAAGTGCATGAAGCCATCCGTTTAAAATGATCTCAGGATTGGAGCGGAACATAGGGAGTTCAAGTTGCGCCACCCCCAAGTCAACCCCGCCTTCCTCATATGGAAAGAGAAGTGCCAACTTAGCTTGATTGAGGAGTTGGTTGCTGGTCTCGGTCTGCATCTCCTGGTCTAGACGCATATAGCCAGCCAGAATCTCGCTTTGACTTATTGAGCTATACATTAGATCGGGACCGCGCATCCTGTTTAGTGGATAAAGGTTTGGATAATAGGGTGCCGCTCCGCCGTTGGGGAGGTCGACGGATACGATTGACGCTATCGTTTCTATATTGTTCTGGAAATCGCGGTTTGTTGCGTTATTAAACACAAATCTCCCATAGACCATGGGGTGGAAAACGTATTGGTTTGGATTGTCCAATTGCCAGTACTGCGCAAAGGGTATTCCATTTATTAAGGTCGTGCTTTGATTGTTTCCATACATTGAAAACTCAAAGCCGGGCATGCCGACCTCATAAATCTGGCCAACGAAATCCATTTCGCTGTCATGTGGCTGGAATATCGCAGGAGTGACACACTCGTCGCCCCCGGTCACGACACGGCACGCCAAGGCCGCTGCGGGTGGGGAAATTTCTTGGCTGCTGACGCGGTCTTCGGAAGTGATAAGAAAGAGCGTCCCAGCAAGCAAAACCGTACTTGCTGCTGCGGTCAGGAGGAGTGTTTTCATGGCATTCAGCTTCTTATGATTTTGTGGGGTCGATATGCTGTTTGCACTATCGAATCAATTGCTCCACTACAACACATGTGCGGTCTTTGGGCCTCGGTGGCGATGTCGGGAAGGCGAGCCGTAGCGTTCTACTAAGTATCCCTTTTCGGAAGGCTTCAAGACGTTGAGCATGTGCTCCGCGATTGCTGTCGCGACCACGAGCACATTCAGCGAACCTGGCTCAAGCGTACCCTCACACCGAGTTGCCTTGCGGTGCCCATGCCCGTTTTCGTGGCCTTTGCCTGCCGGGTCGTTCTGCCGACCGCGTGGCCACGCGCGGCGTCTCGCAGGGCTGGCTTGCCGCCGCGCCGTGTGGCTGCGATGCTGGCAAGCGAAGGCGGCGTGCATGGAAAACCAGTTCGACACCCTGCTGGCCGAGGCCGGAAACGTCCGGGACGCGCTGGCGCTCCAGTTCTCGAACCTGCTTCTGCCCTCGCGGCTGACGCAGGTCGCGATCCTTGTCGGCTGCGTGCTGGCGGCATGGCTTCTGAGGCGATGGGCCGGTGCGCGGATGGCGGCGTGGATGCACACGCTCGAAGGACTTCCCAAGTGGCAGTTGCGCGTGCTTCTGGCAGTCCACAGGCGCCTGGGGCTGATCTTCTTCGTCCTGCTGGCATGGCTGTCGGTCCTCGTGGTGGCCGAGACGACGGCGTTTACCTCGCGGCGCTTCATCCTCGAACTCGTGGCGACGATCGCGACGGCGTGGCTCGTGATCTCGCTCGCGGCGCGGACGATCCGCAACGTGGCGCTGCGCAAGATCGTCACCTGGGGCGTGTCGATCTACGCAACAGCCTATTTCCTGGGGCTCGTCGATCCCGTCTCGGCCGCGCTCGATGCCGTGGCGATCGAATTCGGGGACTTCCGGCTGTCGATGCTGACGCTCCTGAAGGCGGTCGTGGTGACCGCGCTCCTGCTGGGCGCGGCGCGGATACTCGCCCATGCGACGGCCTCGCGGGTGCGTGCCAACGAGGACATCTCGCCCTCGATGCAGGTCCTCGTGGTGAAGGTCCTGCAGGTCGTCCTTTACGGGGCCGCGTTCTTCATCGGCCTGCGCGCGGTGGGCTTCGACCTGACCGGACTCGCCGTCCTGTCTGGCGCGATCGGCGTGGGCCTGGGCTTCGGCCTGCAGAAGGTCGTCTCGAACCTCGTGTCCGGGATCATCATCCTGCTCGACAAGTCGATCAAGCCGGGCGACGTGATCTCGCTCGGCGAGACGTTCGGCTGGATCAACTCGCTCGGCGCCCGCTACGTCAGCGTGGTGACGCGGGATGGCAAGGAATACCTCATCCCGAACGAGGACCTGATCACCGGGCAGGTGGTCAACTGGTCCCATTCCAACGAGTTCGTGCGCCTCGACATCCATTTCGGGGTGTCGTACGGCGACGACCCGCACATGGTGCGCCGCCTCGCCATCGAGGCCGCCAAGGGGGTGGAGCGCGTGCTGACGACGCGCGCGCCCGTCTGCCACATCACGGGCTTTGGCGACAGTTCGGTGGACTACATCCTGCGCTTCTGGATCAGCGATCCGACCGCGGGCCTGACCAACATCCGCGGCAACGTCTATCTCGCGCTCTGGGACGCATTCCGGGAGCACGGCGTCTCGATCCCGTTCCCGCAGCGCGAGGTCCGGCTGCTGGATCCTCCGCCGGGCCTGGCGGGGCAGGGGCCGCGCGCCGAGTGACGGCGGCCCGGCCTTGCCCTCAGCCGCGCGCCTTCTCGGCCTCCGCCACATTGCGCTTCACGTCGAGGAAGCTGTCTGGCGTGACCGAGATCGAGTGGATCCCGGCCTTCACGAGGAACTGCGCGAATTCGGGGTCGTTCGACGGCGCCTGGCCGCAGAGCCCGATCTTGCGGTCGTTCGCACGCGCCCGCCGGATCGCCTCCTCGATCATCCACATCACCGCCGGATCGCGCTCGCTGAACAGGCCGGACAGCGCCTCGCTGTCGCGGTCGATGCCCAGCGTCAGCTGGGTAAGGTCGTTCGACCCGATCGAGAAGCCGTCGAAGCGTTCCGCGAAGTCGTCGGCCCGGATCACGTTCGAGGGGATCTCGGTCATGACATAGAGCTGCAGGCCGTCCTTGCCCCGCTCCAGCCCGTGTTCGGCCATGACCTCGCAGACGCGGTCGGCTTCCTCCGGCGAGCGGCAGAAGGGCACCATGACCACGACGTTGTCGAAGCCCATCTCGCCGCGCAGAAGCCTCAGCGCCCTGCATTCCAGCGCGAAGGCCTCGCGGTAGAAGTCCGAATAGTAGCGCGATGCGCCGCGCAGGCCGATCATCGGGTTCTCCTCGTCGGGCTCGAAGAGGCGGCCCCCGAGCAGCTCGGCGTATTCGTTCGACTTGAAGTCCGAGAGGCGGATGATCACCGGGTTGGGATACCAGACCGCGGCGATGCGCCCCAGGCCCCGGGCCAGCGTCTCGACGAAGTAGGCGGTCTTGTCGTCGTAGCCCCGGGTCAGCTCGGCGATGGCCTCCTTCACGGCCTCGTCGCGCAGGTCGTCGTATCCCAGTAGCGCGAGGGGATGCGCGCGGATGACGTTGGAGACGAGGAATTCCATCCGCGCGAGGCCGACGCCGTCGGCGGGCAGACGCCACCAGCGCGTGGTCGAGGAGGGGTCGGCCACGTTCACCATCACCTTGGTCTGCGTTTGCGGGATGTCGTCGAGGCTGATGTCGTCCGTCGAGATCTCGGCGATGCCCTCGTAGATCACCCCGCGGTTGCCCTCGCAGCAAGACACGGTCAGGTCCTGACCGTCGTGCAGGTCGTGGGTCGCGGTGCCGGTGCCGACGATCGCGGGCAGGCCCAGTTCGCGGCTGACGATGGCGGCGTGGCTCGTGCGGCCGCCGTGGTCGGTGACGATGGCGGCGGCCTTCTTCATGATCGGCACCCAGTCGGGGTCCGTGATCGAGGTCACGAGGACGGAGCCCTCGACGAACCTGTCGATGTCGGCGGCGGTCTGGATCAGGCAGGCGCGGCCCGCCGCGGCGGCCGATCCCACCGCCAGTCCGTCCAGCAGCGCGGGGCCGGCGGGCTTCACGTCATAGGATTGCAGCACATGGGAATCGCGGCGCGATTCAACCGTCTCGGGCCGGGCCTGCACGATGAACAGCTCGTTGGTGATGCCGTCCTTGGCCCATTCCATGTCCATCGGCAGGCCGTAATGCGCCTCGATGGTCCTGGCCATGCGCGCCAGCGACAGCACCTCGGCGTCGGTCAGGGTGAAGCGGCCGCGTTCCGCCTTGGAGGTGGGCACGTTGCGCGTCTGCGCCTCGCCGCTCGCGCCGTAGATCATCTTGATCTCCTTGGCGCCGAGGTCCTTGGCCACGATGGGCGAAAGCGCGGGGTCGTCGAGGAATGGCTTGAAGATCTGGAATTCGTCGGGGTCGACCGCGCCCTGCACGACGTTCTCGCCAAGGCCCCAGGCCCCGGTGATCAGCACGAAGCGGTCGCAGCCCGTCTCGGTGTCGATGGAGAACATCACCCCCGAGGACGCCTTGTCGGAACGCACCATGCGCTGCACGCCGATCGACAGCGCGACGTCGAGGTGGTCGAAGCCGTTGAGGTTGCGGTAGGTGATGGCCCGGTCGGTGAAAAGCGAGGCATAGCAGCGGCGGCACGCCGACAGGAGCGCCTTCTCTCCGGTCACGTTCAGGAACGTCTCCTGCTGGCCCGCGAAGCTGGCGTCGGGCAGGTCCTCGGCCGTGGCGCTGGAACGAACGGCGACCGAAAGGGCCTCCTGGTCCGCCTCGCGGCACATCTGCGCATAGGCCTCGCGGATGTCGGTGGCGAGATCCTCGGGCCAGTGGCCCGCCTTGAAGGCGCTGCGGATGGCCTCGCCGGCCTCGTGAAGGGTGATCCGGTGCTCGTCGAGGGCCGCCATCTTCTCGCGGATCACCTCGGCCAGGCCGTTGGCCTCGACGAAGGCGCGGTAGGCGTCGGCCGTCGTCGCGAAGCCGCCCGGCACCCGGATGCCCTTCTCGCCGAGGGTCGCGATCATCTCGCCCAGCGAGGCGTTCTTGCCGCCCACCCGCGGCACGTCCTCGCGGCGGAGGTCCTCCAGCCACATGAGGTTTCCGGTCATCGCGATGTTTCCGTGCCTGGTCATGAATTCGTCCTCCCTGGACGCAGAAATGAACGTCTCGCTCCGCGACAGGGTGCCCGTCCGCACGCCGCGGCGCCTTGACCGGGGTCAAACCGGGGTCGCGCGCCCGTTCGATCGGGAATTTCGATTGAAATCCGCCTGGATGATTGCAAGATCGCGATCATGATCGCGAAGCTCGAGATGTTTCTGGCCGTCGCCAAGGAAGAGCACTTCGGACGTGCCGCCGAGAGCCTGGGCATCACGCAGCCCACGCTGTCCACGGGCATCCGGCAGCTCGAGGACATGCTGGGGGTGCAGCTGATCTTTCGCGGCCACCGCTACGGCGGCCTCACGCCCGAGGGCCAGCGCGCGCTGGTCTGGGCCCGCCGGCTGGTGTCGGACGCGCGCACCTTCCGCGACGAGATGCGTACCGCGCGGCACGGTCTGTCGGGCCACGTCCGCCTCGCGGTCATCCCCACCGCGCTGACATGGGCCGCGGCCCTGTCGGCGGGCTTTGCCGAGCGGCACCCCAACGTGCGGTTCACGATCCTGTCGCGGACCTCGGCCGAGATCCTCGCCATGCTGGAGAATCTCGATATCGATGCGGGCCTGTCCTACCTCGACAACGAGCCGCTCGGCCGCGTGGTGACGGTGCCCATCTACCGCGAGCGCTACACGCTGGTCTGCCGCGACGACAGCGACCTTGCCGCGAAGGAGCGGGTGAAGTGGTCGGACCTCGCCGGTCGCAGGCTGTGCCTGCTGACGCCGGACATGCAGAACCGGCGGATCATCAACCAGAACTTCATGGATGCAGGCGTCACGACCGAGGCGCAGGTGGAATCGAACTCCACCCTCGTTCTCGCCGCCCACGTCCAGCAGGGCGACTGGCTGACGGTGCTGCCCTCCGACATCGCCGAGATGCTGGCCGCGGCGCCCGGTCTCAGCGTGCGTCCCCTGCACGAGCAGACCGCGACTCATACGGTGGGCCTGGTCGCGCCCTACCGCGAGCCGCACACGCCGGTCCTCGCGGCGCTGCTGTCGGAGGCCGAAACCCTTGGCCAGGCGACGAAAACGGTCGCATCGAAGCGCTGAAGCGTCGCCTTTCATTCATTCGATTTTTCTATCGTATGACGGAACGGCGATATTGAAAGGGAATGAAGATCCGCGCAGTCTCCGCGGGCGCACGAAGCCCGGAGCCCGCAGATGCCTGCCAGCCACGCCACGACGTTCCCCGTTGCCGCAAGGCCTGATCCCGAGGAGATCGGCAGCCTGATCGCCGAGCACATGGGGTTGGAGGGCCCGCTTCTGCCGATCCTTCACGCGGTGCAGGCGCGCTTTGGCCATGTGCCGGGCGAGGCGCACGGCCCGATCTGCGACGCGCTCAACATCACGCGCGCCGAGTTGCACGGCGTTATCAGCTTCTACCACGATTTCCGCGAGCGACCCGCAGGCCGCCACGTCGTCAGGATCTGCCGCTCCGAGGCGTGCCAGTCGGTGGGCGCGGACGCGCTTGCGGCCCGCGTGCTCGACCGGCTGGGGCTGGGCTGGGGCGGCACCACGCCCGATGGCCGCATCACGGTGGAGCCGGTCTACTGCCTCGGGCTTTGCGCCTGCGGCCCGGCGGCGATGATCGACGACGAGGTGCGCGGGCGCGTGGACGCCGAGGCGCTGCTTTCGGAGGTGACGCGATGAGGATCTGGGTTCCCCGCGACGCCGCGGCGAAGGCGCTGGGCGCGGAGAGGATCGTGGCCGCCCTCGAGGCGGAGGCGGCGGCGCGGGGCCTCGAGATCGAGATCCGGCGCAACGGCTCGCGCGGGATGATCTGGCTCGAGCCGCTGGTGGAGGTGGAGCGCGACGGCGTGCGCCACGGCTACGGCCCGATGCGGCCCGAGGACGTGCCCGCGCTTCTCGACGGCGCGCTGGAGGGGCTGGGCCCGGTCGAGGAGATCCCCTTCTTCGCGCGGCAGGACCGGCTGACCTTCGCGCGCGTGGGGCGGATCGACCCGCTCGACCTGGCGGATTACGAGGCGCATGGCGGGCTTTCGGGCCTGCGCCGCGCGCTTGCGATGGAGCCCGAGGCGATCGTGGCGGAGGTGCGCGAAAGCGGCCTGCGCGGCCGCGGCGGCGCGGGCTTTCCGACGGGCATCAAGTGGGAGACCGTGCGCACGGCGCCTGGCGACCGGAAATACGTCGTCTGCAACGCCGACGAGGGCGACTCCGGCACCTTCGCCGACCGGATGCTGATGGAGGGCGATCCCTTCTGCCTGATCGAGGGCATGACGATCGCGGGCCTCGGGACGGGGGCCGAGACGGGCTTCGTCTATATCCGCTCTGAATATCCCGATGCGATCGAGGCGATGGGCCGCGCCGTCACCCTTGCACGGGAGGCCGGACTCCTCGGCGACGTCATGGGCTCGGGGCGGCGCTTCGACATCGAGATCCGCGTCGGCGCGGGCGCCTATGTCTGCGGCGAGGAGACCTCGCTTCTCAATTCGCTGGAGGGCAGGCGGGGCGTCGTGCGCGCCAAGCCGCCGCTGCCCGCGCTCGAGGGGTTCATGGGCCGGCCCACGGTCGTCAACAACGTGATCTCGCTGGCGAGCGTGCCCGTGATCCTCGAGAAGGGCGCCGCGCACTACGCGGGCTTCGGCCTCGGCCGCTCGAAGGGCACGATGCCGATCCAGATCGCGGGCAACGTCCGCCACGGCGGGCTCTTCGAGACGGCCTTCGGGATGCCGCTGGGGCGGCTCGTCGAGGAGGTGGCGGGGGGAACGGCCTCGGGCCGCCCGGTGAAGGCGGTGCAGGTCGGCGGCCCGCTCGGCGCGTATTTCGCGCCGGCGAAGTTCGACACGCCCTTCGGCTACGAGGAATTCGACGGCGCGGGCGGGCTGATCGGGCATGCGGGCATCGTGGTCTTCGACGACACCGCCGACATGAGGGGGCTCGCGCGGTTCGCGATGGAATTCTGCGCGGTGGAGAGCTGCGGCAAGTGCACGCCCTGCCGCATCGGCGCGGTGCGCGGCGTGGAGACGATCGACCGGATCGCGGCGGGCGACGCGGCGGCGCTGCCTCTGCTCGTCGACCTCTGCGAGACGATGAAGGACGGATCGCTCTGCGCGCTGGGGGGCTTCACGCCCTATCCGGTGATGAGCGCATTGGAGCAGTTCCCCGACGAGTTCGCGGGCGCGCGGGAGGCGGCGGAATGAGGGGGCGTCCGCGCGGCCCTCGGGCATCGGGGGTTCGCTGCCTGCGGCAGCGACCGGAGCGAGGGGGTTTCACCCCCTCGCGCTCCCCCGCGTATTTCTTGAAAGATGAAGCCGTGGGCCAGCAGGCAAGGGAGCCGAAATCATGAAGGACTTCATCATTCCCGCATATCCGCCCGGAGACGATCGCGACATGGGCACCCCCGTGAGGGCCGGCGCGCCCGTGCGGCTGACCATCGACGGGTTCGAGGTGACGGTGCCGGAGGGCACGTCGGTGATGCGCGCGGCGGCCGAGGCCGGGATCCGGGTGCCGAAGCTCTGCGCGACGGACAGCCTGGAGGCGTTCGGGTCCTGCCGGCTTTGCGTGGTGGAGATCGAGGGGCGGCGCGGCACGCCCGCCTCGTGCACCACGCCCGTGGCGCCGGGGATGGTGGTGCGCACGCAATCCTCGAAGGTGAAGAAGATCCGCCGCGGGGTGATGGAGCTTTACATTTCCGACCATCCGCTCGACTGCCTGACCTGTTCGGCCAACGGCGATTGCGAGCTGCAGGACATGGCGGGCGCGGTGGGCCTGCGGGACGTGCGCTACGAGGCGCCCGAGGGCGGGAGCCTCGCGACCCATTTCGAGGCGCGGAACACCTCCGGGGAAATGAACCCCGAGTGGGTGCCCAAGGACGACAGCAACCCCTATTTCACCTACGATCCCGCCAAGTGCATCGTCTGCAACCGCTGCGTTCGGGCCTGCGAGGAGGTGCAGGGCACCTTCGCGCTGACGATCGAGGGGCGCGGCTTCGGGAGCCGCGTGTCGGCAGGCGGGGCGGGGGACGACTTTCTCGCGTCGGATTGCGTGAGCTGCGGCGCCTGCGTGCAGGCCTGCCCGACGGCGACCCTGCAGGAGAAGTCGGTGATCGAGCTCGGCACGCCCGAGCGCTCGGTCGTCACGACCTGCGCCTATTGCGGGGTCGGCTGTTCCTTCAAGGCGGAGCTGAACGGCGACGAACTGGTGCGGATGGTTCCCTACAAGCACGGCGGCGCGAACCGGGGCCATTCCTGCGTGAAGGGCCGCTTCGCCTGGGGCTACGCCAACCACGCCGACCGGATCCTGCACCCGATGATCCGCGAGAGCATCGAGGAGCCCTGGCGCGAGGTTGGCTGGGAGGAGGCGATCGCCTTCGCCGCGCGCCGGCTTGCCGGCATCCAGAAGCGCCACGGGCGCAAGTCGGTGGGCGTGATCACCTCGTCGCGCTGCACCAACGAGGAGACCTTCCTCGTACAGAAGCTGACGCGCGCCGTCTTCGGCAACAACAACACCGACACCTGCGCGCGGGTCTGCCATTCGCCCACGGGCTACGGTCTGGGCCAGACTTTCGGGACATCGGCCGGCACGCAGGACTTCGACAGCGTGATGCAGGCCGACGTGGTCGTGGTGATCGGGGCGAACCCGACGGACGGGCACCCGGTCTTCGCCTCGCGGCTGAAGAAGCGGCTGCGCCAGGGGGCGAAGCTGATCGTGATCGACCCCAGGCGCATCGACCTGGTGAAGTCGGCGCATGTCAGGGCCGCCCATCACCTCGCGCTCCGGCCGGGAACCAACGTGGCAGTCGTGACGGCCCTGGCACATGTGATCGTCGACGAGAAGCTCCATGACGAGGCCTTCATCCGCGAGCGCTGCGACTGGGACGAGTTCCAGGAATACGCCGAGTTCGTGCGGGACGTGCGCCACTCGCCCGAGATGACCGAGATGCTGACGGGCGTGCCGGCGGAGGAGCTTCGCGCCGCCGCGCGGCTCTTTGCCACCGGCGGCAACGGGGCGATCTATTATGGCCTCGGCGTGACGGAGCACTCGCAGGGCTCGACCACGGTCATGGGGATCGCGAACCTCGCGATGCTGACGGGCAACATCGGGCGCGAGGGCGTCGGCGTGAACCCGCTGCGCGGCCAGAACAACGTGCAGGGCTCGTGCGACATGGGAAGCTTCCCGCACGAGCTGCCGGGCTACCGGCACGTGAAGAACGCCGACGTGCGCGCGATCTTCGAGGCCGCCTGGGGCGTTGCGATCGACCCCGAACCGGGCCTGCGCATCCCCAACATGCTCGATGCCGCCGTCGATGGCCAGTTCAAGGGGCTCTACTGCCAGGGCGAGGATATCCTGCAGTCCGATCCCGACACCAAGCACGTCGCGGCGGGGCTTGCGGCGATGGACTGCGTGATCGTCCACGACCTGTTCCTGAACGAGACGGCGAACTATGCGCATGTGTTCCTGCCGGGGTCCACGTTCCTGGAGAAGGACGGCACTTTCACCAACGCCGAGCGGCGCATCAACCGTGTGCGCCGCGTGATGGCGCCCCGGAACGGATATGCCGACTGGGAAGTGACGCAGCTTCTGGCCAACGCCGTGCTGAAGGAGGCCGGGCGCGCGGGCTGGCACTACACCCATCCCGCTCAGATCATGGAGGAGATCGCGGCGACCACGCCTTCCTTCGCGGGCGTGACCTACGACCTGCTGGAGGAGAAGGGGTCCGTCCAGTGGCCCTGCAACGAGGCGCGGCCCGAGGGCTCGCCGATCATGCATGTCGACGGCTTCGTGCGCGGCAAGGGACGGTTCATCGTCACGGAATACGTGCCCACCGACGAGCGCACCGGGCCGCGTTTCCCGCTCCTGCTGACGACGGGCCGCATCCTCAGCCAGTACAACGTCGGCGCGCAGACCCGGCGGACCCTGAACACCGTCTGGCACGACGAGGACGTGCTGGAGGTGCATCCCCACGACGCCGAGGTGCGAGGGATCAAGGACGGCGACTGGGTGAAGCTCGCCTCGCGGTCCGGCGAGACGTCGCTTCGCGCGGTGCTCACCGACCGGGTCAGCCCCGGCGTGGTCTACACCACGTTCCACCATCCCGGCACGCAGGCCAACGTGATCACCACGGATTTCTCCGACTGGGCCACGAACTGCCCGGAATACAAGGTGACGGCGGTGCAGGTGTCGCTGTCGAACGGGCCGACGGAATGGCAGAAATCCTATGCCGAGCAGTCGGCGCGGGCGCGTCGCGTCCTGCCGGCGGCGGAGTGAGCATGGCCGGAGGCCCCCGCGCGCGGGCGTCGTCGGGCGTCCTCGGCACCGCGCTGGCCGGCGGCGGCCGGCGCGACGTCACGCGCGCGCTGCCCGAGGAGACGCCCGTCGCGATCACGGTGAACGGCTCGACGCAGGCGGTGATGATGGCCACGCCCGCAGACATAGGGGACTTCGCCACGGGCTTCGCGCTGAGCGAGGGGATCGTGGCGCGCGTGGACCAGATCGAGAGCGTCGAGGCGGTCGAACTGCCCGGCGGTATCGAGGCGCGGCTTTGGGTCGCCGAGGCGCTGGCCGAGGCGCTGGGCGCGCGGCGGCGGGCGATGCTGGGCCCGGTGGGCTGCGGCCTCTGCGGGATCGACAGCCTCGCCGAGGCGGTGCGGCCCCTGCCGGAGGTTCTGGGCGGCGCGCGGTTCGGGCGCGAGGAGCTGGTGCGCGCGGCCGAGGCGCTCAGGGCGCACCAGCCGCTTCATGACCTGACGCGCGCGGTCCACGGCGCGGGCTTCGTGCAGCCGGGGCGGGGCATCACGCACGCACGCGAGGACGTGGGCAGGCACAACGCCCTCGACAAGCTGATCGGCGCGCTCGCGCGCGAGGGCGTCGCGGCGGCGTCGGGCGCGTTCGTGCTGACCAGCCGGGTGTCGGTCGACATGGTGCAGAAGGCGGCGATGGCCGGCGCGGGCACCGTCCTTTCGGTCTCGGCCCCCACGGCCCATGCGCTGCGGCTGGCCGATGCGGCCGGCATCACGATCGCGGCCTTCGCGCGGGGCGACGCGGTCGAGGTCTTTTCCCATCCCGAGCGGATCACGGAGTGCAGAAGCGATGTCGCATGACAAACTCGTCCGCATGGCCAACCAGATCGCGACCTTCTTCGCGACGCAGCCCTGCCCCGACAAGGCCGAGCGGGTGGCAGCCCACCTGAAGGACTTCTGGGGCCCCGAGATGCGCGAGGAACTCAAGGCCCACGCGCGGAGGGATGGCTGCGCGGATCTCGACGATCTCGTGCGCAAGGCGCTTCCGATGATCTGAGGCGCGGCCCGCGCCGACGTCAGAGCGTGGAGCGGTCCACGATCTTCACCCCGTCGGCCACGCTGTCGCCGGGATGCGTCACGATCAGGTCGCCCGCCTCGAGGCCGCCGGTGATCTGCGCCGTGCGCTGCCCGCGCCGCCCCACGGTCACGGTCCGTTCGCGGGCGACGCCGTCCTCCACCACGAAGACCGCCCAGTCCGCCTGCCGCCGGAACAGCGCGCCGAGCGGGACCTGAAGCGCGTCGGGGCTTTCCCATTCCACGATCCTGAGGAAGACCGAGAAGCCGTGGCCGAGGCCGGGGCGGGCCTCGGGCGGGCTTTCGATCGTGAAGATGGCGTCCACGCGCTGCTCTTCGATGCCGAGCGAGGAGACGCGCGTCTCGGCGGCGGGCTCGATCCGGCGCAGCACCGCCTCGAGCGCGTCGGGGCCGCCCCAGCGTTCCACGATGGCGCGGGTGCCCGGCCCGATGCGCACGGCGTCCGACGACAGAAGGTCGGCCACGATCTCGAGGTCGCGCGGATCGCCGACCGTCACCAGCGGCGCGCCCGCCTGCACCGGGTGCTCGCTGATCGTGCCGATGGACAGGACCACCCCGTCAGCAGGCGAGGTCAGCGTGACGCAGCAATCGTTCGCCACCGCCGCGCCGCCCTCGGGGCCGACAAGCGCGGCCTCCGCCCGCTCCAGCGCGCCCTCGGACATGGCCAGCCGCGAGCGCGCGGCTGCGACGGCGGCATCGGCGACGGCAAGGCGCTGGGCGGCCGTCTCCATCTGCGTCAGGGTCGACACGCCGCGATCGACCAGCGTCTGCGTGCGGTCGAACTGGAGGCGGGCGAACTCCTCCTCCTCCTCGGTCCGGCGCAATTCCGAGCGCGCGACGTCGAGCGCTGCCTGCGCCTCGGCCACGGACGCCTCGGCCTGCGCGCGGGCGCGGGCATCCAGAAGCGAGGGGCTGACCGGCTCGACCCTCGCGACCACGGTTTCGCCCGCGACGACGGGATCGCCGACCTCCACGGGGGCGCGCCGCGCGGTCCCGGTGATCGGGCTGGCCACCTCGTAGAGGTCCTCGATGCGGGTCTGGCCGTCGGCGTCGATCGTCACCTGCATCGGCCCGCGCGCGACCTCGACGAGGTCCACGGCGACCGCGTCCTCCCGGAAGGCGACATATCCGAGCCCCCCGATCAGGGCGACGCCTGCAAGGCCGAGGCCCACGGTTCTGACGCTCCAGGCCATTTCGATCACTCCCCTGACTTCATTCCCTGGTCTTCATGACGGCCACCAGGTCCATCCGGTCGATGCGCCGCCGGACCAGCATCACGGACGCGAAGCTCGCGAACAGCACGATCAGGCTGGCGCGCGCGAAGACCGCCGGGTCGAGCACCAGCGGGATCGCGTAGAGGTCCGACGTGAAGCTGTTGGACATCGCGGTCGCGATCCATGCCCCCATCAGCCATCCCAGCGGCTGGGCCAGGATGGCCACCAGCATGATCTCGCCGACCAGCACCGACGAGACCTCGGCCCGGCTGAAGCCGAGGATGCGAAGGCTCGCCAGCTCGCGCGCACGCTCGGACAACTGGATGCGCGCGCCGTTGTAGGTCACGCCCACGGTGATCAGGATGGCGATGCCCGCATAGACCGCGTTCACCACGACGATGTTCTGGCTGATGGTGTCCTCGAAGGCGCGGCGGTTCTCGTTCATCAGGATCAGGCCCGCCAGCGCCGGCGTCTCCTGCAGCGTCCGGTGAAGATCGCCGAGCGCGTCGGGATCGATCAGCACGTTGGCGACCGACATCCGGTCCGAGCGGCGGAACCGTGCGTCGAGAAAGTCGATGTCGGCATAGGCGCCGAGGCCGAGATACTGCTCCACGAGGCCCGTCACCGTCATCTCGTGCGTTTCCCTGCGGCCGGTCATGAATTCGACCTCCACCGCGTCGCCGACGCGCAGCTCCAGCTGCTCGGCCAGCCGCGTCGACAGAAGAAGCCCGCCCGGCGGCGCGACGATCGGGCGGCCATCGGCGCCGATCACGCGGCTGAGCGTGGCATTCTCCGGCCGCGCCTCGAGCGCGACACGCTTCTCGCGGGGGCCGTTGCGCAGCGTCGCGGAATGGAATTGCTGCGGCTCCACCTGCAGGACGCCGGGCAGCCGGGCGACCTCGGGCAGGGCGGTCCGGGGCAGGTCCTGCGTGAACATGATCATCGCGTCCTGCCTGTAGGTCTGGTTGAAGGCCACGTCGATGATATGGTTGAGCGCGCCGTACATGAAGCCCGAGGCGATGACGGCCGAGGTCGCCGCGCCGAGGCCCGCGGCGGTCAGGACGCTGCGCACCGGCCACCTGACGATGCTGCGCAGGACCATGATCGTCGTCTGGCGCAGGCGGGCGCGGCCCATCAGCCGGTCGAGCGCGCTTTGGCGGAACATCGGGGGCGCCGGGGGCTGCATCGCGATGGCGGGCGCGAGGCGCGCGGCCATCAGCGCCGCCCGCGCCGAGCCCAGCATCGTCGTCAGAAGCGCGATCAGCCCCGACATGGCGTAGACCCAGAGCGGCACGCGGAAGATGAGATAGGGGAATTCGAAGAAGCGCGCGTATTGCATGGCCATCAGCCGCGCGAGGACGGTCCCGAGGCCCCAGCCGATCACGATGCCCAGAAGCGCGATCATCGCTGCGAGCAGGAGGTAGTGCAGACAGACCTCCACGTCGGTGTAGCCAAGCGCCTTGAACAGCCCGATCTCCGACCGGTCGAGGGTCACGATCCGGCTGATCACCATGCCGACGAGGAAGGCGGAGATGGCGAAGAAGATCGGCGGCACGACCATCGCCATGCCGCGCAGCTGGTCGATCTCGGCCGACACGAAGCTGTCGCTCACCTGCGAGGACCGGTCGTAGGCGCCGAGGCCGCCATAGGCGTCGAGAATGGCGTCGAGGCGGTCCATGACGTCCTGCGGGTCCGCCACGCGGCTGATCCTGAGCGCGACGTGGTTGAATGCGCCCGCCATGTCGTAGGCGGCCGCGACCGTGGCCCGGCTCATCCACAGGATGCCGTATCCCTCGTTGTCGGGCATCAGCGCGCCGGGACCGATCGTGTAGATGAACTCCGGCGACTGCGCCGTGCCCGTGATCGTCAGCGCGCGCCGTTGGCCGTTGATGTTGGCGTGGAAGACGTCGCCCACGGCGAAGCCATTTGCGTCCGCGAAGGTCGTCGTCACCATCACGTCGCCGGAGGCCTCGGGATAGGTGCCCGTCTGAAGCACCGGCGCGTTCAGCAGCGGCGCGTCGTCGGCGGGCCACGACAGGATCCGCCCCATCGCGACCTCCTCCCGGCCGGGCAGGTCGAGGATCGCGGCGCCTTCGACCCGCGCCTCGGCCGCGTAGACGCCGGGGATCGCGGCGATCTCGGACACCAGCGTGAGGGGCGCGCGCTTGGCCTCGGCGAAGATGTCGGCGAAGCGGTTGCGCTCGTAATAGGCGTCGCGCGTGTCGGTCAGCGCGGTGTTCATGCCGAAGGCCGTCAACAGGATCGCGACGCCGCAGGCCAGAACCATCGCGATGGCCAGCCCCTGCAGCCAGAGCCGCCCGAAATTCCGCACCAGTTTCTTGTCCAGCGCGCGCATCGCCTCACCACGTGATTTCGCGCGGGGCCACGCGCGTTTCGTTCACCTGCACGCCCTCCACCCTGCCGTCGGCCAGTCGCACGACCCGGTGCGCCATCGCCTGGATGCCGGCGTTGTGGGTGATGACGACGGTGGACGTGCCGAGGGTGTCGTTGATCTCCTTCAGAACCTCCAGCACCTGCACCCCCGTCCGGCTGTCGAGCGCGCCCGTGGGTTCGTCGCACAGAAGCACCTCGGGGCGCTTCGCGATGGCGCGCGCGATGGCGACGCGCTGCTGCTCTCCGCCCGACAGTTCGGCCGGGAAATGGTCGAGCCGGTGCTTCAGCCCCACCATCTCCAGCGCCTCGCCCGGCTGCATCGGCGCGGCCGCGACGTCGGTGACGAGCTGCACGTTCTCGCGCGCACTCAGCGAGGGGACGAGGTTGTAGAACTGGAAGACGAAGCCGACATGGTCGCGCCGGTAGCGCGTGAGCGCCCTGTCGCCGAGGCCGGTCAGCTCGAGATCGCGGAACCAGACCCGACCGGAGCTGCCGTGATCGAGGCCCCCGAGGATGTTGAGAAGCGTCGACTTCCCCGAGCCTGACGCGCCCAGAAGCACGGCCAGCTCGCCCGCGTAGAGCTCGAGGTCCACGCCGGCGAGCGCGTGCACCTGCACCCCGCCCGTATCGTAGGATTTGCGCAACGCTTCCGTGCGGAAGACGAATTGGACCATGTCGCGTGCCTCTCCGGAGAGGTTTCGCAGATTCGCCCACGCCTGGAATTGATTTGCCTCAAGCGGGTCCGGGCGCGGGGCTTGTGATGGCCCCCCGCGCTGCGTAAGACTTGCGCTAGCCGTCCCAATATTCGGCCTCAAGTTTCAACATGTGGAACCGAGCGATGTCCAAGACCCGCGCCAACCGCCGCTACCGCAGCCAGGAATGGTTCGACAATCCCAACAATCCGGGCATGACCGCGCTCTACCTCGAGCGCTACCAGAACCAGACCTTCACCAAGGACGAGCTGCAGTCAGAGCGTCCGATCATCGGCATCGCGCAGACCGGTTCCGACCTGGTGCCCTGCAACAAGATCCACGTCTTCCTGATGGACCGGATCAAGGCGGGCATCCGCGACGCGGGCGGCATCCCGATGGAGTTTCCCGTCCACCCGATCCAGGAGACGGGCAAGCGCCCCACGGCGGCCCTTGACCGCAACCTGCAGTATCTCAGCCTCGTGGAGGTGCTTCACGGCTACCCGATCGACGGCGTGGTTCTCACCACCGGCTGCGACAAGACCACGCCCGCCATGCTGATGGGCGCAGCCACGGTGGACCTGCCGGCCATCGCGCTCAACGGCGGCCCGATGACGGACGGCTGGTGGCAGGGCAAGCGCGCGGGCTCGGGCACGATCATCTGGGAAAGCCGGCGGCTGCTCGCCGAGGGCAAGATCGATTACGACGAGTTCATGGCGCGCGCCTGCTCCTCCGCGCCCTCGCTCGGGCACTGCAACACGATGGGCACGGCCTCGACGATGAACGCGCTCGCCGAGGCGCTCGGCATGACGCTGCCGGGCGCGGCGGCGATCCCCGCGCCCTTCCGCGAGCGCATGGAGATGGCCTATCTCACCGGGCGCCGGATCGTTGGCATGGTCGAGGAGGACCTGAAACCGTCCGACATCCTGACACGAGAAGCCTTCCTGAACGCGATCAAGGTCAACACCGCCATCGGCGGCTCGACCAACGCACCGCCCCACCTGCAGGCCATCGCGCGCCACGCGGGCGTGGAGCTCGACGTGAGGGACTGGCAGACGCATGGCCGCGACCTGCCGCTTCTGGTCAACATGCAGCCCGCGGGCGAATATCTCGGCGAAAGCTTCTTCCGTGCGGGCGGCGTGCGGGCGGTGATGGGCGAGCTGCTCGCGGCGGGGCAGCTCGACGGGCGCGTGCGCACCGCGACCGGCCTCCAACTCGTCGAGGCGCTCGGCGGCGCGCGGAGCGTCGACACCGACGTGATCCGGTCCTTCGGGCAGCCGATCCGCAAGGAGGCCGGCTTTCTCGTGCTGTCCGGCAACCTCTTCGACAGCGCGCTGATGAAGACCTCCGTGATCAGCGAGGATTTCCGCCGGCGCTTCCTCGAAGGCGGGGTCTTCGAGGGCAGGGCGGTCGTGTTCGAGGGCCCCGAGGACTACCACGACCGCATCAACGACGAGAGCCTCGCCATCGACGAGACGACGATCCTGTTCATCCGCGGCGTCGGCTGCGTGGGCTATCCCGGCTCGGCGGAGGTGGTGAACATGCAGCCGCCCGACGCCATGATCCGAGAGGGTGTCCGCCACCTGCCCACCGTCGGCGACGGACGCCAGTCGGGAACCTCGGAAAGCCCCTCGATCCTGAACGCCTCGCCCGAGGCTGCCGTGGGTGGCGGGCTCGCGCTGCTGCGGACCGGGGACCGGGTGCGCCTCGACCTCTCCGCCGCCACGCTCGACGCTCTCGTCGACGAGACGGAATGGGAGGCGCGGCGCGAGGCCTGGACGCCGCCCGAGCTGCACCACCAGACGCCGTGGCAGGAGCTCTACCGCCGCCACGTGGGGCAGCTGGCCGATGGCGGCTGCCTCGAGCTCGCGACGGCCTACCAGCGCATCGCCCGCGACCTGCCGCGCGACAACCACTGAGGGGCGTGGCGCCGGCTGCGCCGACGCCGCGGCGAGCGCCGTCTCGGGACCTGAAGGCCCCTCGACGGCGCTGATGCCTCCGGCGGGAGTTTTCCGGCAAGGATGAAGGGGCGCTCGATCTCTCCTTCATCCTTGCGGATAAACCCTCGGGGGATCGTCAAGGGGGCAGACGGCCCCCTTGACCGGGGGTGCGGGGGCTGGCCCCCGCCGGGTCGGCGCGCACCGCGCGTCGAGCCCCGCGCTCAGAGCCTCGCCATGGCGTCCGCGAGATCGCCGTAGCCCGTGAAGCGGCGCTCGAACGCGAGGCCGAGCGCATCGGCGCAGGCGCGCGCCTTTTCGGTCAGGGCGGGATCGTCCGTCTGCGCCTGGTAGACGAGCGTCTCGTAGTTCCCGAAATACATGTCACGCAGCTCGGGGTGCCTGTCGAGGCCGAGGGGCCGTGTGACGAAGGCGTCGAACTGGCGCACCAGGAAGTCGGTCAGATAGAACGCGGTCATCTCGCCGCGCGCGGCGAAATCCGCGTTTCCCTCCAGGAAGCTGTAGCAATGCGGCCCTTCCAGCATCTCGACGCCGAGCGCCGCGCAGCGCGCCTGCAGAAGCCCGCCCGTCCCGCAATCGGCGTAGAGTACGAAGATCTCGAGGCCACCTTCGGCCCGGGCGGCTGTCACGGCGCGTTCCACCGCGTCGGGGATCCTTTCGGGGTGGTTGTGCAGGATGGCGGGAAGGCATTGCAGGTCGAGATGGTCCCATCCGTTGGCGCGCTTGAGCGCCAGGACCTCGTGTGCGAGTGCCCCGCATGCGATCAGCAGGACCCGGCCGCGCCCGGCGGGCGCGAGGCCGTCGCGCAGCAGTCCTTCGTCGTCGATGCCGTCCATGATGCCGTCTCCGATGCCGTCGCGTCCAATATGGTGGCGTGCCCGCGTCGCGCGCAATGGCCCCCGCGGCCGGGTCATGGCCTCCGGCGGCGTTGTCCGAAGACCGCGAGCGCGAGGCCGGCGAGAACGACGAGGGCGGCGAGGCCCTCTCCCGGGGTGATCGTCTCTCCCAGAGCGACGGCCGCGACGCTCACGCCCACGACGGGTATCAGGAGCGCGAATGGCGTGACCGCGGCGGCCGGGTGCCGCGACAGGAGCGCGCCCCAGATCGAGAAGCCGAGCACCGTGGAGATGAACGCGACGTAGCCCACGGCGAGCCATCCCTGCGCCGACAGGGCGGCGATCGCTGGCAGCGGGGCCGGCCCCTCGAAGGTCAGCGACAGGGCCAGCATCGGCAGCGGCGGAACGAGGCTCGCCCAGATGAAGAGCGCGGTCATGTCGATGCCCGGAAGTCGGCGCAGGACGAGGTTGCCGCAGGCCCAGGACAGGGCCCCGCACAGCACCAGCCCAAGGCCCGCCGTCGTCACGTTGCCGCCCCCCGCCACCCCGAAAAGCGCGAGGCCCGCGCAGGCCAGCCCGATCCCGGCCGCCTGCACGCGCCGCACCCTCTCGCCGTAGACGAGCGCCGCCAGAATGATCGTCAGCGGCGCCTGGCTCTGCAGGATGAGCGAGGCGAGGCCCGCCGTGACGTCGGCCTGCATGGCGCTGAACAGGAACGCGAACTGCCCGGTGTTGATGAAGGCCCCGATGCCGAGGATAGGCCACCAGCCGGCCGGGCGCGGGAACAGGAGGATCAGGGGCGTGAGGATGGCGAAGCGCAGCCCCACGAACAGGAGCGGCGGAAGCTCCTCGAGCCCGATCTTCATCGCCGTGAAGTTCGTGCCCCAGGCCAGCACGACCAGGAGCACGAGACCGACGTCGCGCGCGGGGATCAGCGGAGCCTCGCCACGGGAAGGCGCCCCGTGTCGGTCAGGACGAAGGCCTCGCGCCCCTCGATCGCGACGGCCGTCACCGGCCCGCCCCAGGCCGCGCCCGTGTCGATCGCAAGCCGGTTTCCATGATGCTCGGCCCGTGGCACGGGCGTGTGCCCGTGCACCACGAGGACCCCGTGATCCCGCGGATCGAGCAGGAAGCTGTCGCGGATCCAGATCAGGTCGTCCTCCGTCTGCTCCGCGACCGGGATGCCCGGGCGGATGCCGGCATGAACGAACAGGCACTCGCCCGCCGCGTGGGTCAGGGGCATCTCTGCGAGGAAGGCGCGGTGCGTCGCGGGCACGGCCGCGACGGCGGCGTCATGGGCGCGGCGCGCCGGTCCGTCGGGATCGACGCCGTAGGAGCGCAGCGTCTGCTTGCCGCCGACGTTCTCGCCGAGATACCGGCTGACGGACCAGCGGCCTGGACGCTCGGCGAGGAACTCGGCGAACATGGCGTCGTGATTGCCCTTCAGGACGACGACGCGCGGATCGTCTAGGACGCGCCGCGCCAGAAGCTCGACGACCCCCGCGCTGTCGGGGCCGCGGTCCACCAGGTCGCCGACATGGACGAGCGGCGCGTCGCTTGCGCCCGCGCGCGCGCGATCGGCCTCGACGCGCCCGTGCGCCGAAAGGAGGCCGTCGAGATGGCCGTGGATGTCGCCGATGGCGTAGATCGTCATGGGGCGGACCAAAGCCCGGCCGGGTGCCGGACGCAAGGGGGAGGGCGGCCCTCGCGTGGGGCCCGCGCCGGGGTGGAGCCTGCGGCCGAGGCGATAGCCATCGGCGCTGCGAGGGCGCTTCCGGCGCGGGCGGCGCGGGCCGCCGAGGGTGATCGCGACCGGGCCCGGGCCTGCGCGACGGCGGGCCCGACGCTTCGGACCTTTCAGGCGCCGGCGGCCATCTGGTTGTGCTTGCGCAGGACGAACTCCTTGGCCGTCTCCACCGCGACGGCGGCATCGCGGCAGTAGGCGTCCGCGCCGATCGCGCGGCCGAATTCCTCGTTCAGGGGCGCGCCGCCCACCAGCACGATGTAGTCGTCTCGGATGCCCTTCTCGACCAGCGTGTCGATGACGACCTTCATGTAGGGCATCGTCGTGGTCAGAAGCGCCGACATGCCGAGGATGTCGGGGCCTTCGGTCTCCAGCGCCGCGAGGTATTTCTCCACCGGGTTGTTGATGCCGAGGTCCACGACCTCGAAGCCCGCGCCCTCCATCATCATCGACACGAGGTTCTTGCCGATGTCGTGGATGTCGCCCTTCACGGTGCCGATCACCATCTTGCCGATGCGCGGCGCGCCGGTTTCCACCAAGAGCGGCTTGAGGATGGCCATGCCGCCCTTCATCGCGTTGGCGGCCATCAGGACCTCGGGCACGAACAGGATCCCGTCGCGGAAATCGTTGCCGACGATGGTCATGCCGCCGACAAGCGCCTTGGTCAGGATGTCGTAGGGCGTCCAGCCGCGATCGAGGAGGATGGTCACGCCTTCCTCGATCTCGTCGCGCAGGCCGTCGTAGAGGTCGTCGAACATCTGGCCGACGAGTTCCTCGTCGTCGAGCTCGGAGAGGATGATGTCGTCGTCTTCTGCGGCCATGGGTCTGCTCCGTCCTTAGCGGTCACCTGCGCCTTTGCAGCCAATCGTGGCAGGCGTCTGGGTGAATTGCGACATCACCTGCATCGGGAACGACCGCTGCGCAAATGAATAATCCGAGGGTTCCACATGAGGGCGGTGCATGTCGGGGATTGCGGGGCGCGAGGGGGCGGGTTTCGGGTCGTGCGGGCGATGCGGGCCCCTGCGCGCCGGCGCGGGCGGACGGCTTGACGATGTTCACCATATGTTCCATTCTCGTGCCATGTCGGCCAGCGATCCCCTTCACCGACCCCTTGACCGCGCGCGCGGGCGGGCGGCGCTTCGCAACGAGGCCGGGCGCTTCGAGCGGCACCGCCGCGTGGCCGAGCCCGACGGATGGGACCGCGACGAGGATCTCCCGCCTCTCAGGACGGAGGTGTCCGAGGAACGGCCGCGCCGGGCGATCACGCGCAACACCTCGCCCGGCATTTCCTTCGACCGCTCGATCAACCCCTATCGCGGCTGTGAGCATGGGTGCATCTACTGCTTCGCGCGGCCGAGCCATGCCTATCTCGGCCTGTCGCCCGGCCTCGATTTCGAGACGCGGCTGATCGCGCGCCCCGACGCGCCGCGCGTCCTCGAGGCGGAATTGCGCGCCGCCTCCTACAGGCCCGCGACCATCGCCATCGGCACCAACACCGACCCCTACCAGCCGATCGAGGGCGAGCGGCGGATCATGCGCGGACTGCTCGAAGTGCTGTCGGCCTTCCGCCATCCGGTGGCTGTCGTGACCAAGGGCGCGCGCGTGGAGCGCGACGCCGACATTCTCGGCGAGATGGGGCAGTCGGGGCTTGCGCGGGTCGGCATCTCGGTGACGACGCTCGACCCCGCCCTGTCGCGCCGGATGGAGCCGCGCTGCCCCGCGCCGGCGCGGCGGCTGGGGATGATCGAGACGCTGGCGAAGGCCGGCTGCCCGGTGCGGGTCATGGTCTCGCCGATCGTGCCGGGACTGACCGACCACGAGCTGGAGGCCATCCTGCGCTCGGCGCGGGACGCGGGTGCGGTGGCGGCGAGCACGATCCCCTTGCGTCTTCCCCGCGAGGTCTCGGAACTGTGGCGCGAGTGGCTGGCCGAGCATTACCCCGACCGGATGGGCCGGGTGATGTCGAAAGTGCGCGACATGCATGGCGGGCGGGACTACGACGCCGAGTGGGGCCGGCGCATGACCGGAGAAGGCCTGTGGGCCGACCTGATCGCCACGAGGTTTCGCCGCGCGGTGAAGGCGCTGGGGCTCGCGGTGCACCTTGAGCCCTTGCGCACCGACCTCTTTTCGCCGCCGCCGCGGCCTGGCGACCAGCTGTCGCTGTTCTGAGACGGGGGCGGCGAAGCCCGACGAAAGGGCTCGCCGGCGGGCCTGTGCAGGGCTATTGCATTGGTGGCCGGCAGAAGGAGCGCAGCGATGGACTGGGACACCCGCTATTCCGGAAGCGACTTCCTGTTCGGCACCGCGCCCGCCGATTTCCTGGTGCGCGAGGCGCCGCGCATCCCGAAGGACGCGCGCGTGCTCTGCGTCGCGGACGGCGAGGGGCGCAACGGCGTCCATCTCGCGCGGCTGGGCCACCGCGTCACCACCTTCGATTTCAGCGCCAACGCGGTCTCCAAGGCGCGCGGCCTCGCGGAGGAGGCGGGCGTCACGGTGGAGATGAACGTCTCGACGATGCAGGACTGGGACTGGTCCCGGAAATTCGACGCGCTGGTGGCGGTCTTCATCCAGTTCCTCGACCCCGAGGCGCGGGCCCAGGCCTTCGCCCGCTTCGCCGACGCGCTGCGGCCGGGTGGCCTTCTGCTGCTTCACGGCTACGCGCCGCGGCAGGTGGGCTACGGCACCGGCGGCCCCGGAGCGGTGGAGAACATGTATACCGAGGCGCTTCTGGCCGAGGCCTTCGCGGGCTGGGAGGTCCTGCTGAGCGCCGACTACGACGCCGAGATCCATGAGGGCGCCGGGCATTCGGGGCGCTCGGCGCTGGTGGATTTCGTGGCGGTCAGGCCCGGTGGCTGACGCGGCGCGGCTCAGTCCCTCGCGCGGCGGCGGCCGCGGCGCTCGCGGGGCGGGCCCTCCGCGCCGTCGGTCCCGTCCGAACCCGAAGAGAACCCGCCAAGCGCCTGGGCGATCTGGTCCAGCGTCGGCGCCTCGCCGCGCGGCTCGGTCTCGAGCGCCGCGCGCATGGCGCGCAGGTGCTCGGGCTGGGTGCCGCAGCAGCCGCCGATGATCGTGGCCCCGGCGTCCCGCGCCATCACGGCGTAGCGCGCCATCAGCTCGGGCGTTCCGTTGTAGTGGATGTGCCCGTCGACATATTTCGGGATGCCCGCGTTGCCCTTGGCGATGATCGGGCGCTCCGATCCGGCCGCGCGGAAGCCCAGCACGGTCCGCAGAAGGTCCGATGCGCCGACGCCGCAATTCGCCCCGTAGGCCAGCGGCGCGGGGTCCAGCCGTTCCACGAGGCCCGCAAGGTCGGCGGAGGTGAAGCCCATCATGGTTCGGCCCGCGGTGTCGAAGCTCATCGTGCCGCACCAGGGCATCCCGGCGAGGCGCGCCGCTTCGGCGGCGGCCCTGTATTCCTCGGCGGCCGAGATCGTCTCGACCCACAGGACGTCCGCGCCGCCGGCCTTCAGGCCTTCGGCCTGCTCGTGGAACATCTCCACGGCGCGCTCGTGCGTCAGGGCGCCCATCGGCGCCATGATCTCGCCCGTGGGACCCATGGAGCCCGCCACGATGACCGTCCGGCCGGCGGCGTCGGCGACGTCGCGCGCGATCTCGGCGGCGGCCTTGTTCAGCTCGAACACGCGATCCTGCGCAGCGTGCAGCTTTAGCCGCGCGGAGGTGCCGCCGAAGGAGTTGGTCAGGAACAGGTCGGATCCGGCCTCGACCGCGCCCTTGTAGAGCGTCGCGATGCGGTCGGGGTGATCGACGTTCCACAATTCCGGCGCATCGCCCGACTGCAGCCCCATGTTGAAGAGCGTCGTGCCCGTGGCGCCATCGGCGAGGATCCAGTCGCGGTCGGCGAGAAGAGCTGAAAGCGGGTCGGTCATCTTCGGTCTCCGTGGGGAGGAATGGGTGCGCGCGCGGCCATCTGAACGCTCGGCGTCATGAGGGCAAGTTTGAATTTCGCATCTTCGTCATGAGGCGGGCTCATGACGGGGGCGCAAGGGCGCGGCGCGGGACCTTGCGGCGGGGCCATCACGCCGGGCCTTCGGGGCGAGGTCGCCGCGCGCCTCCCGGCCTCCCACGGGCCGGTCGCACGGCGCGGCGCAGGCCCGGATCGGCGCGTCCGCGTCGGGTCTGCGTCGGGTTCGCGTCAGGGGCGCGGCCCCGGACGGCTGCGCGAGGTCCGGGCCCGCCCGAAGCTCAGTCGCCGTCGAGCAGTTGCCCCTTCGCCACCGCGAGAAGCTCGTCGTATTTCTTGCGGACCTCGGCCTCGGACACCCGCCCGCCGAGATCGCCGAGCACCTTGCGCATGACGTCCTCGTGGCCGGCTTCCTCGAAATCGGCGAGGACGACGGACTTCGCGTAGGCATCCGCCTCGTCGCCGGTCTTGCCGAGGATGTCCGCCACCCACAGGCCCATGAGCTTGTTGCGCCGCGCCTCGGCCTTGAACTGCATTTCCTGGTCGTGGGCGAACTTGTTCTCGAAGGCGTGCTCGCGATCGTCGAAGGTGGTCATCGGGATCTCCGTCTCGGGGTCGTCTGGTCGGTGGCGATCCTACGACCCGGCGCGCGGGCGCCGCAAGGCGCGATCGACGGGCCGCCTTGCGACACAGCGCGCTATGTCCTATAGCCTCGCGGCAACCGAAGGGCGCCTCCCGCGCCCTCGTTCATGTTTCCGGAGAGCACATGGCACGCCGCAAGAAGGTCTACGAAGGCAAGGCCAAGATCCTCTATGAAGGCCCCGAGCCCGGCACGCTGGTCCAGTATTTCAAGGACGACGCCACCGCCTTCAACGCCGAGAAGCGGGCCACGATCGAGGGCAAGGGGGTCCTGAACAACCGCCTGTCGGAATTCTTCATGACCGGCCTGAACGGGGTCGGGGTGCCGACGCACTTCATCCGCCGCATCAACATGCGCGAGCAGCTGATCCGCGCGGTCGAGATCATTCCGCTCGAGGTGGTCGTGCGCAACGTGGCGGCCGGTTCCATCTCCAAGCGGCTCGGCATCGACGAGGGCACGCCCCTTCCGCGGCCGATCGTCGAATTCTACTTCAAGAACGACGAGCTGGGCGATCCGCTGGTGGCCGAGGAGCACATCCTCGCCTTTGGCTGGGCCACCCAGCAGGACCTCGACGACATGGTCAGCCTCGCGCTGAGGGTGAACGACTTCCTCTCGGGGCTGTTCCTCGGCGTCGGCATCCGGCTGGTGGATTTCAAGATCGAGATCGGGCGGATCTGGGACGGCGACTACATGCGGCTGATCGTGGCCGACGAGATCAGCCCCGATTCGTGCCGCCTGTGGGACATCCAGACGGGCAAGAAGCTCGACAAGGACGTCTTCCGCCGCGACCTCGGCGACCTCGCGGACGCCTACACGGAGGTCGCGCGCCGCCTCGGCGTCATGCCGCAGGGACCGACCGGCGTGACCAAGCCCACGCTCATCAACTGAGGGCGGGCGCCGGTTTGCGTATTTGGGGAAAGATGAAGGGGCAGGGCGCATGAAGGCTTTGGTGACGGTGATGCTGAAGGACGGCGTGCTCGACCCGCAGGGCGAGGCGGTGAAGTCGGCGCTGGGGTCGATGGGGTTCTCCGGCGTCGAGGGCGTGCGGCAGGGCAAGGTGATCGAGCTCGATCTCGCGCCCGGTACCACCGAGGCCGAGGTCACCGAGATGTGCGAGCGGCTTCTGGCCAATACGGTCATCGAGAGCTACCGGGTGGAGATCGCCTGATGCGCGCGGCCCGGCTCACGGGCTGGCGCAGGCCGCTGGAGATCGCGCAGGTGCCCGATCCGCGCTGCCCGCCCGACGGCGTGGTGGTCGAGGTTCTGGCCTGTGGCGTCTGCCGCTCCGACTGGCACGCCTGGACCGGCGCCGATCCGGTGGAGCTGCCGCACGTTCCGGGACATGAATATTGCGGCGTCGTGGTGGAGGCGGGCCCCGAGGTCCGGTCGTGGTCCTGCGGCGACCGGGTGATCGCGCCCTTCATCCTCGCCTGCGGGACCTGTGGCGACTGCAGGGCGGGCAACCAGACGGTCTGCGCCGCGCAGGTCGTGCCGGGCTTCACCTGCGACGGCGCCTTCGCGACGCATGTGGCCGTGGCCCATGCGGACGCGAACCTCACGCGCCTGCCAGAGGGGATGGACCCCGCGCTGGCCGCGGCGCTGGGATGCCGGGTGACGACGGCGTGGCACGCGCTGACGGGCCGCGCGGGCCTGCGTCCGGGGGAATGGCTGGGCGTCTGGGGCGGGGGCGGCGTGGGCATCGCGGCCCTGATGCTGGGGCGGGCCATGGGCGCGCGCGTCGCGCTGGCCGATGTCGTGCCCGAAAAGCTCGCGCAGGCGCGCGCGCTCGGCGCGGAGGCCGTCATCGACGCGCGGCTGGACGATCCGGCGGCGGCGATGAGGGCGGTGACGGGCGGCGGCGCGCATGTTGCCATCGAGGCGCTGGGCTTCGCCGAGACGACGGCCAACGCGCTGCTGTCGCTGCGCAAGCTCGGCCGGATGGTGCAGGTCGGCATGCCGGCGGGAGAGCACGCGGCCATGCGCCTGCCGTGGGACGCCGTCTATTCCGGCCAGCTTTCCGTCCACGGCACGCGCGGGATGCCGGTGCATCGCTACCCGGCGCTTCTGGATTTCCTGACGGCGACGGGACTGGCCCTGTCGCCGATGATCGCCCGGCGCGTGAGGCTTTCGGACGCCTCGGCCGAGCTTGCCATGTTCGACGGGCCGGCGCCTCCGGGCGTCGCCGTCATCACCGACTTCGCCGCCTGAGAGGAACCTCGTCCATGAAAGCCGCCGTTCTCGTCTTTCCCGGCTCCAACTGCGACCGCGACCTCGCCGTGGCCTTCCGGGCCGCAGGTTTCGAGACGCCCATGGTCTGGCACAAGGAGACCGCGCTGCCGCCCGGCATCGACGTCGTGGGGGTGCCCGGCGGGTTCTCCTACGGCGACTACCTGCGCTGCGGCGCGATCGCGGCGAATTCGCCGATCATGCGCGCGGTCGCCGATTTCGCGGCGCGCGGCGGCCATGTGCTGGGCGTGTGCAACGGTTTCCAGGTGCTGTGCGAGACGCGGCTCCTGCCCGGGGTGCTGATGCGCAACGCGGGGCTGAAGTTCGTCTGCCGGAAGCAGGGCCTGCGCGTGGCCACCACCGACAGCCCCTTCACCAGCGCCTACAAGCCCGGTCAGGAGATCGACGTGCCGATCGCCCATCATGACGGCAACTACCAGATCGACGCGGACGGGCTTGCGCGGCTGCGGGCGGAGGACAGGATCGCCTTCACCTATCGCGGCAATCCCAACGGATCGGTGGCCGACATCGCGGGGGTCCTGTCGGGGAACCGGCGCGTCCTCGGCCTGATGCCCCATCCCGAGCGGGTGGTGGACGAGGCCCATGGCGGCACCGACGGCGCGGCGCTTTTCGCCTCGCTCGCCGGCGCGCTGGTCGCGGCGTGAGGCCCACTTGAGCGCATTCCGCCCGGGGCTTACTGTCGGGACATGAGCGTTTCGCAGACCAACCTCCGCCAGCCGGGGGAAGCGGCGCGCGGCAGGCGCC